>CAZKAQ010000027.1:0-34817 GCA_964550655.1 uncultured Granulosicoccaceae bacterium | reverse complement strand
ACATCTCACCCGATCCCCCTCGTCGCGTGGCAGGCCACGCTTCTCAGGCGATCGGCGACCTGTTTAGCGATAATGACTCTGGACGCCGAATCCTCATGAATAATACAGGCCAGAGTGTGACAGACAAAATCAGGATAAAAAAATGACCATCTATAGCATAGGAGATAAGACGCCCGTCATTGCAGCTGATGCATGGGTCGCACCCGGAGCCACAGTCATTGGAGATGTCGAATTGCAGGCGAAAAGTAGCGTTTGGTTCGGAGCCGTCATACGTGCCGAGAATGACCGTGTAACCATTGGTGAGGGATGTAATATCCAGGATGGTACTGTAATACATATTGATCCGGGCTTTCCATTGACGCTACATAAAAATGTAACAGTCGGGCACAAGGTCATGTTACATGGCTGTACCGTTCATGAGCAATCGTTAATTGGCATTGGCAGCATTCTGTTGAATGGCTGTGTCATCGGCAAAAATTCAATGGTCGGTGCCAATACCCTGATCCCCGAAGGTAAAGAGTACCCGGAGGGTGTGCTGATTCTCGGTTCACCCGGCAAGGTAGTTCGGGAACTCACAGAAGAAGAAAAAGCCGGATTGCAGCGCGCAGCTGATCACTACATCAGTAATGCGGCGCGTTTTAGAGAGCAGCTTAGCGTCGTAAGAGACTCGTAATTCAGACGTGGTATGAAGTGTTATTAAGTTTAATTTAACGCACAACAGGAACAGCTATGTCCGTTGAGTACAACCAGCCACTTGGCGGTAACGAAATGCCACGGTTTGCAGGGCCCGGCACATTCATGCGACTGCCAACTGCAGAAACGGCAGAATCACTTGATGCCGCTGTGATTGGTATCCCGATGGATATTGGTACCAGTTGGCGGCCCGGCACACGCTTCGGGCCTAAACAGGTGCGTGCAGAAAGTAATATGCTGCGGCCCTACAATATGTGGACACGTGCCGCGCCGTTTGAAAACATGCAGGTAGCCGATATTGGTGATGTGCCGATCAACACGTTTGATCTTCTCGATGCGGTAGAACGCATTACTGCATTCTATGATGATGTTCTGCTGCATGATGTTGTGCCGGTCTCTATAGGCGGTGATCACACCATGACCTTACCCATACTCAGATCAATTGCTAAAAAGCACGGCAAAGTAGCGCTGATTCATGTCGATGCACATGCCGATATAAACGAACATATGTTTGGTAACAAGATTGCTCATGGCACACCATTCAGAAGAGCCTATGAAGAAGGGCTAATAGATGCTCAACACACCTATCAAATAGGCTTGCGCGGCACTGGTTACTCGGCAGAAGATTTTGATACCGGCAGAAAATGGGGGTTTACTGTTATTCAGGCAGAAGAGATCTGGTACAAGTCTCTGACACCGCTAATGGAAACTATCCGGCAAAAATATAAGGACATGCCGGTATATTTAACTTTTGATATCGACAGCCTTGATCCGTCAGTCGCACCGGGTACGGGTACGCCTGAAATCGGCGGGCTCTCGGCGTCTCAGGGTATGGAAATCATACGCGGTTGTCATGGTCTGAACCTGGTAGGTTGTGACCTTGTAGAAGTGAGCCCGCCTTATGATACCTCAGGTAATACAGCGCTGGTTGCTGCGAACCTGCTGTATGAAATGCTATGTGTCTTACCGAAAGCTATTGCCCCGGTATAAAGGAAAATCTTTTGCTCTATAAGAATCGATTAATAGCACTGCGCACTGCAATGCAGGATGAAGCGGTGGATATGGTAGCCCTTGGACCGGGCGCACATCTGGCGTGGTTAACCGGTGTCAAACCGCATACAGATGAAAGGCCGTTGTTGCTCTGTATAACGCAATCGTATGCAGGCTTTTTGATGCCGGAGCTGGAATCCGAGAGTGCACGACAGCAGACGCAGGAACTACCATTTCATACCTGGAGTGATGCGCAAGGTCCGGTAAATGCCTTGCAGGAGTGCCTCGCAACGGCAAAGGCAGGTGACGCCAGGAGCATCGTTCTGGATGAGACCATGCGTGCTGACTTTGCCGCTCTGGTACAGGATGAGCTTCCGGGTGCAAGCCGTCAGTTCACAGCGACCACCATAGGTGCACTGCGCATGCGTAAAGATAACAATGAGTATGAAATACTCAAACGCAACGCGCTAATCGCCGATAAAGCCATGCAAAAAGCCTGGTCGGAAATGCGCATTGGTATGACAGAAAACGATGTAGCCGCCATTGTGCGTGAATCATTTAAGTCACATGATGCCGAGCCGCTTTTTCATATAATCGGAGCCGGTGCCAATGGTGCGTTTCCACATCATCACACGGGAGATACTACTCTTGCGCAGGGAGATATTGTCGTGATGGATATTGGAGGAGGGCAGCAGGGCTATTCAAGTGATATCACACGTATGGCATCAATGGGACAACCGCCGGCGGATTACGAAAAAATTCATATGATTGTAGAAGTTGCAGTGCAAGCGGCAATGGCAGCCGCGAGGCCGGGAGTCAAAGCACATGTGGTTGATGATGCGGCACGTAAAGTCATAACCGATGCAGGTTACGGTGAGCTTTTTATGCACCGCACCGGACATGGCATGGGCGTAGAAATTCATGAAACCCCATACATTACCTCAACATCGCAGACCATACTTGAGGAAGGCATGGTTTTTTCAATCGAACCCGGGATTTATCAGGCCGGTAAATATGGACTACGCCTTGAAGATATAGTCATTTTGCGCACAGATGGCCCGGAAATATTTTCAGAGTTATCGCGTGAGCTATATATTGTAGGGTAACAGCAGCACGCGGACAGACAACTCATACAGTTGCAGTTGCTTTTGACCTACCAGCGTTTAATCTGTTTTGAGAGTGATTGTGGAGGTGGGTCGGCGCGCCATGGATGGCGCAAAGAGCGCTGTTAGCCATGGATGGCTATTAGCGCGGCCCGCCGGAGCGATCACTCTCAAAATGCCGCAGGCACCCGCAGGGCTGAGTAGTCGCAATAAGACTTTTGGTTACTTTTCGTCTTTTGAAAAGTGACTCCGCCTGAAGGGCAAGTAGTTATCCCTGTGCTTTTACCCGTTCGGACTTTGGATCATACATTGGCCGCAAGCTCACATCGCACGCATGACGCTGGCCTGCAATTTCAATTTCATAACTACTGGCGAGAATATCGTCAGCCGTCTGTCCTTCACAGGGAACATAGCCCATGCCAATAGCACTGCCCAGTGCGTGGCCATAGTTACCTGATGTGAGATAAGAGACTATCTTGCCATCTCTTAAGACCGGTTCTGCGTGATAAAGCATCAGTTCGCTGTCCTGCATTTTAAATTGCAGCATACGGCTCGCAAGGCCGTCTTCACGTTTCTTTAAGACTGCATCGCGACCGATAAAATTCGGCTTGTCTGTTTTTACTGCAAAGCCAAGTCCGGCTTCAAGTACGTGATCTTCATCGGTGATGTCATGGCCGAAGTGGCGAAAGCCTTTTTCAATACGGCATGAGTCCATCATGTGCATACCACAGAGCTTAGCGCCGAGCTCCCGGCCCGCCTCAAGCAGAGTTTCAAAGACATGTGGCGTTTGATCGGACGAACTGTAGATCTCAAATCCCAGTTCACCAACATAGGTTACCCGGTGCGCGCGCGCCAGGCCCATGCCGATTTCAATATCGTGTGCAGTGCCGAATGGATGATTTTCGTTTGACCAGTCGTGCGGGCTGACTTTGGATAAGAGTTTTACCGCGTTCGGGCCCATCACAGCGATAACACCTTCAGCTGCGGTTACATCAACGACAACAACATTGTGATTTTCACTATGGCGTTTAAGCCACGACATATCGCGCACGACCGTTGCAGCCGGAGTCACCATCAGATAAGCAGTTTCTGAAAGACGGGTTACAGTGACATCGGCTTCTATACCACCACGCTCATTGAGCATTTGTGTATAGACGATCTTGCCGCTTGCTACAGAAAGAGAGTTTGCGCAGACGTCATTCAGGAATGCCTCGGCATCCGCACCTTCGATACGAATCTTGCCAAATGAAGTCATGTCATACATGCCTACATTCTCGCGAATGGCCATATGTTCGGCGCGGGAGTTTTCAAACCAGTTCTGACGTTTCCAGCTATACTCGTATTCACGCTTCTGGCCTTCATTGGCAAACCAGTTAGCGCGCTCCCAGCCTGCGGTCTCACCAAATACAGCACCCTGTTGTTTTAATAACTCGTGTAGCGGAGAACGTCGGATACCGCGTGCTGTCGCCATTTGTCTGTAAGGGAAGTGATCTGCATATAGCAACCCGAGCGTCTCTGTAACGCGCGCTGTCAGATAGGTTTTGTTGCCCATGAATGGCTGCATGCGACGAATGTCGACGTCACTCAGATCAAACGGCGGATGACCGTGTTCCATCCAGTAAGCGAGTGCCATACCGGCACCGCCGGATGACTGAATACCGACAGAATTAAAACCGGCACAAACGAAAAAGTTTTCAAGCTCAGGTGCTTCACCCAGATGATAGGCATCATCCGGTGTGAAGCTTTCGGGGCCGTTAAAAAAAGTATGGATGCCAGCTTCACCGATGAGCGGCATACGATTAACTGCCATTTCAAGTATCGGTTCGAAGTGATCGAAGTCTTCTGCGAGTTGGTCGAAGCAAAAGTCTTTTGGAATGCCGTCCACAGCCCAGGGTTTTGAGACGGGTTCAAATGCACCGAGCAGCATCTTGCCTGCGTCTTCTTTATAGTAGGCGCATTCATCAGGTACCCGTAGTACCGGTAGCTGCGTCAATCCGTCGATACTTTCCGAGACAATATAAAAATGTTCACAGGCTTGAAGTGGTACGTTGACACCTGCCATACGGCCAACTTCGTGTGCCCACATGCCGCCGCAATTAACTACATAGTCTGCTTCTATTGTGCCGCTTTCTTCAGAGCCGTCACGCTGCCAGCTAACACCGGTAACCCGACCGTTTGATTTTTGTATTGCGGTGACATTAACACCTTCAATAACGGTCGCGCCATTGAGCTTTGCACCTTTGGCAAGCGCCAATGCAATATTTGCCGGATCACCCTGACCGTCTTTTTCAAGATAGACCGCACCGGTTACATCTTCAACGTTTAGATGCGGGTAACGCTGTTTAACATCGGTTGGAGATATTTCTTCAATCTGAACATCAAAAGCTCTGGCCATTGAAGCCAGCCGATAGATTTCTTCGCGACGTTCTTCGGTGAGTGCAACAGTTATAGAGCCGCAGCGTTTAAAGCCTGTAGCGACACCGGTTTCTTCTTCGAGTGTCCCGTAGAGTTCCTGACTGTACTTTGCAAGCCTGGTCATATTCTGTGTGGCACGCAGCTGTGCTATGAGCCCGGCTGCATGCCAGGTAGTGCCACAGGTCAGTTGCTTGCGCTCAAGCAGCACAATATCTTTCCAGCCTTGTTTGGCAAGGTGGTACAAGACTGAGCAACCGGCAACGCCGCCGCCGATGACTACAGCACGTGCTCTACCGGGTACCTGACTCACGTTTATGCTCTCACTCGTTTGTTTTCAGGGTCCCATAGCGGCTGATCATCCTGCACCACTGCGGGTAGTCTTTCACCGTAAATTTCGACTTCAAGTGTTGTTCCCGAAACTGCAAGATCCGCCTGCAGCATGCCGAGTGCAATAGACTTTTCAATACGATGCCCCCAGCCACCGGAAGTGGTTTCGCCAACTACTTTACCGTTATGCCACAGGGTGGACATATAGGGCGCATCGCAGTCTTTGGCATCAACCAACAGGGTGACAAATCTTTTGCTGACGCCATTTGCTTTTTCAGCTTCAATGGCTGCCTTGCCGATGAAGTCGCCTTTGTCGTAGTTGATAAACCGGTCCATGCCGCCTTGCAGGATGGTGTAGTCGGTAGACAAATCGCCTTTCCATGCGCGGTAGCTTTTCTCAAGGCGTAATGAATCGAGTGCATACATGCCAAATGGTTTGGCACCCAGTGGTTCTCCGGCTTTTGCAATCTCGGTATAAATAGCGGCACTGTCTTCAACTTTGGAGTGTACTTCCCATCCGAGTTCGCCGGCAAAAGAAACTCTTACCAGCTGACACCAGTGCCCCGCAATTTCTGTACTTTGATGGCTCAGCCATGGCAAGGTCAGGTCTGCTTTACAGATAGACGTGAACAGGTCACGTGACTTTGGGCCGGTCACTATCAGGCAATGGTAATCGTCGGTGATGTTTTGCAGTGTGATATCCGTATTGTCCGGTAAGTGCTTTTGCAGCCACTCGAGATCGTGCCATTCAGCGGTTGCCGCTGTTGTTAAAAAGAACAGCTCGTCTTCAATTGCCATGACAGACATCTCTGTCACAATGCGTCCCTTTTCATCGCTGAAGTAGCTCAGTCCCAGTCTGCCGGTACGCGGTATATTGCCGGTAGTCAGGCTGCTCAGCCATTCGCGTGCACCGTTACCTGCGAGCTTGTATCTTGAAAAGCCAGGCAAATCCAATAGGCCAACGCTGTCTCGCACGGCATGACACTCTTCACGAATGCGTGCAAACCATGGCCCTTCACGTTTCCAGGTATGAGTGGCTTCTTCTGATGTATCGTCATCGGATGCAGCAAACCAGTTAGGTCTTTCCCAGCCATTGTAAGGGCCGAACTGCGCGCCGAGGGATGTCATTTTGTCGTGTAAGGGAGATTGTTTTTTGTTACGTCCTGCAGGCCACTCGTGATGTGGAAAATGCATCGCGTATTCATGTCCGTAGACTTCCATGCCTTTCTTGTCGCAATAGTCCTGATCACAATAAGCGGTAAACCGGCGAGGATCGCATGACCACATGTCCCACTCGGTTGAGCCTTCTGTAATCCATTCAGCCATCACCTTACCTGCGCCACCTGACTGGGCAATACCGAAGGTGAAGACACACGCCTCATAAGCATTGTGTACACCGGGCATAGGACCAATCAAAGGGTTGCCGTCCGGGGTGTATGGAATAGGGCCGTTAATACACTTGTTGATACCGACTTCACCCAGAATCGGTACACGCGCCATGGCGTCTTCAATGTGCCATTCAATGCGTTCAAGATCGTCAGGATAAAGCTGGAACGAAAAGTCTTCAGGCATCGGGTCGTCCGCAGTCATCCAGTGACCTTTGCAGTTATTTTCATAGGGGCCGAGATTCAGACCGAATTTTTCCTGCCGCAGGTAATAAGATGAATCGACGTCACGCAGTAATGGCAGCTTCAAACTGTTTGATTCGCTCCACTCCTGCAGCGCCGGTATCTCTTCGGTCAGAAGATACTGGTGACTCATTGTCATCATCGGTACTTCACGACCGCCGTGTGGAATAAACCAGCGCCCGACTTCCTGTGCCCGGTAACCCGCGGCATTGACGACTTTCTCACAACGAATATTGCCTTGCTCAGTTTCAACGATCCAGTCATCACCGGATCTACTGACACCTGTGACCGGACAGAATCGAATGATTCTGGCGCCCATGTCACGAGCACCTTTGGCGTAGGCCTGAGTCAGCTGTGCGGGATCGATATCACCGTCGTACGGGTCGTAAAGGCCGCCTGCCAGATCATGCGTTTCAAGAAACGGATAATGTTTTTTCAGATCATCAACAGTGCACATCTGTGTGTCCATGCCCTGATAGCGTCCCATGCCGTTGACACGTTCAAATTCCTGCATACGTTCCTTGCTGTGTGCAAGGCGGATGGAACCTGTGACGTGGTAGTTCATCGGATAATCAACTTCATCTGCCAGTCCGCGGTACAGCTCGGCAGAGTAGCGCTGCATATTCATGACAGACCATGAGGCGGAAAACGTCGGTACGTTACCGGCTGCGTGCCAGGTAGAACCTGAAGTCAGCTCGTTCTTCTCAAGCAGTACACAATCGGTCCAGCCAGCCCTGGCAAGGTGGAATAAAGTCGATGCGCCAACGGCACCGCCGCCGATAATGACCACGCGCGCCTGATCCGGAAGTTCAGTCATTTTTTATCCAGTAAATTTAAAAGATATAACAGGAGTCTGTAGCCAGCAGTCGTGGTGCGTAAGAACCAGCAATGTGGCCACTATTGGGTCAGAGTATACGGTCGCTGACAGGTAGATTCGAGGCTTTCAATTGTTGCCCGAACAGACGCGGGCAAGGGACAATATAATGTGCCGATTACGAACTGAATTTACCTCTGTGAAGTGTTTCGGGATGAAAAATCCACTCTACAGACTGGCAAGATATTGCTGGTAGTCGTGCACCGCACTGCTGAGCGCGACATGCTGATTGGAATTGTGCCAGAAGCTGACCACCTTAAAGCCCGCCAGGCAGCGGTCGGGCAGGTGCGACGGACAGGTCCAGATGGATCTGCCCTCAAAAACAGCCAGTTCATCACCGTGTTCGCCGCGTGGCATTCGCAGCGAAAGCTCCCAGGTTTCTCCGCGTTTGACCGGTGTGATGCAGAGCATACGGATGCCCTCCAGAGACAGATCCAGAATCTGGCCGAATTCTCGTCGGGTGGCGCGACAGTGCACATGCAGCGGAAACTTTAAGTTCTGTCGAGGGAAGCTGCGTCGGTTGTAATTTATACCTGGGTTCATCATTTTCAACTGCGTTTTCATGATTGTTGTCGCCCGCTGGAATTTCCTCATGTCGGGTTCTGTTTTCTTATAGGATACTTCGCGCAGATGGCAACCCTCGATACGAGACTGGTGGATGCGAGAGCCGGTAACTCGTATCATGTGCCACAGATTTGACGACAAATGTTCGTAAACTATTGTTTATTGGCATAAATACGTTAACAACAATAACTCTCTCTCCAAAATATTAAATTGAGGTTTTCAGTATGAGTAACGCGGTAAAAGATCAATACAGTGACGATGAATGGTTTCTTATATCCAGTGTTCCGTCTCTGGTAGGGGCCGCCATGGCGGGTGCCGGAAAGAGCGGTATCATTGGTACAGCCAAAGAAGCCATGGCAAGCATGAAGACCATGGTGGCCGGCAAGAGTGACTACCCCGATAATGAATTGATCAACGCGGTACTGGTGAAAGCAGAGAGCTTCAGTGATGCCAAAGAAAAGGCCGGTGCCTTTCGTGAAAAGGCGATAGCACAGTTTAAAGAAAAGAACATCAGCAGCCCGGAAGAGTTTAATAACTTAATGCTCGACAATGCCCGCAAAGCGGTAGCGCTGGTTAAAGAAAAGCAAAGTGAGCAGGAATCACAGGAGTACCAGCAATGGTGTATCAATGTTGCCAAAAAGGTTGCAGAGGCAGCTTCAGAGGGTGGCTTTATGGGTTTTGGTGGTGAGCAGGTGAGTGACGGAGAAAGGGCCTTGATGGCAGAGTTGCAGAAGGTTTTCACTGTGATGTCCTGAATAAATCCACATAGGACTTTACAATGGCGCTACCTGTATTGCCGGTGTTGAAACTTATCGCACTGGGTTCAGTAAAAATTGTATTTCTGGGTCTCGGCGCGTTGATTGTGCCGGTGTTCACTGTGCGTCTTGTGATTGGCGGCACCGGTGAGTCGATTCGCATGGCGACGCAATGGATGATCGAACATGGTCAAATGGATCAACAAGAGGCAGATGTCTTTTTGAAGTCTCTTGGCAAGGTACAGCAGGCGGAATTTACCAGGGCGCAAGCTCGCGGCCTGTTGTTTGCCAAAATAAAAAAATCGGCAACCGGTATTTTTAACATTTTTAAGGGTGTTCGTGGTTGGTTGTCAGGCCTGCTTAAGAAGAGCACTTCTTGAAAAAAACTATTCCCGGTCGTCGTGATCAATAGTAGAAAGCTATCGACTCTGTGGATGCCTCTGCTGGTCGCTTTATTCGTTATTGTTTCAGTCGTCGGAAGTGTTTGGATAATCGCCTTTGACGGGCTTGAGTTTATACAAACTTTGCTTCAGGGTCTGAATAATCGGGTCGCTGATAGCTGTAATCTTCCTGTCTGGCTTGCGGCTTATGCCTTGCTCTGTCTGATTAGTCAGTTGTTGGTTATACCAAGTGGCTCGTTGATTCTGATCGCTGCCGGTTTTATTTTTTCCCCACTTTTGGCGGCGGGTATATTCTCTATTGCTCAAGTGCTTTGCAGCTGGCCGGTATATCGCATCGGTAAAATCATCAGTGATAAATTTCCTCGTCGCTTTGAATTACTGACCAATAAATTTCATTTTCCACCGGACTGGGATCGGTTGGTTGAAAAAGAAGGCTTTGTCGCGACAGTGGTGCTCAGGCTGACTCCGGTAATACCGAGTGCGGCTGCATGCCTGCTGGCTGCGGGTTTAAATATCAGTCTTGCCCGCTTTATTCCCGCAACGATTGTAGTCTGCTGGATCAGACCATTGTTTTTTGCAAGCGTTGGCGGTTCACTGCAGGCATTATCAGCGCTTTCCAGTGCCACAACATCATCTGTTTTAAAGCCATTGCTGCTGCTCTTTGTGGCTGCGGTGCTGCTGTTGCTGGTGAAACTGTATCTGCGTATGCGAGACACGGGTTGAGTCGTGCTATGCCTTTCCGACTTTACTTGAATACGCCAGCCCGCCTACCTACAATGCAGCTACTTAACTTATTGGAAGCGGGTAGATGGAAAACAATTCGTTTGTAGCCTTTTTTGAGGGATACCACAGTAAGCATTCGCATGAAAAGCGTGCGCTCGCGGTAGCAGCAGCGCTTGAAATCATTCGCTCTGATGCAGCTGGCGGGAACGCCGAAGTTGGCGATGAACTGAAAAGTCTAGCCAAGTATGCCGACCATATTCAAAAGGCACTTGCAGACTGACGGGAAACCAGTCCGGGCTAGGACTTCAGCACCTCTTCAAGGGTCGGCAGATCCGCACCGAAACGGCTGCAGGTGACTGCTGCGGCTTTCAGTGCAAAATCAAGACTTGCTTTACTGTCCACTGTGCCGCTAAGTGTGCCGTCGTCGGCTATGTGATTGTTTGCTGCCATCCAGTGAAGTATTGTTGCCTGAAAGGTATCTCCGGCACCGACTGTGTCTTTTACTTCTACCGGTCTCGATTTGGCAGTTACCTGCTTCGCATCAGAGGTGTAGACACTCGCGCCCTCGGCACCACGCGTGATGTAGACAATTGACGCGCCCAGATCAAAGCACTCTGCGACAAAACGTTCTTCTTTGTTTTTACCGACCAATCCTTCGATGTCTTCATCGCTTGCCTTGATTAAAGTGGCGCTTGATGCGAAGTCTTTGAAGGTATTGCGCCAGATATCCAGATCCGGCTCAATGGCGAGTCGCAGGTTGGGGTCGTAACTGATAAATCTTTTACCCTGCTGTTGTTTTGCGAGTGCCTTAAGTGATGCTGCGACTTCACCAACGGCGGTTGAGTATGAGCCAAAGTGCAGTACCCTGACTGCATCTGGTATTTGAGCAGGCAGGTCTGTTTCTTTTATAGATACGTCAGCCGTGCCTTCTATGTAGAAACTGTAGCGTGCCGAGCCGTCGGGTTGCTTGTTAATGAATGCGAGGGTGGAGTTGCGATCAGTAGCCAGACACATCGATGTATCGATCGAGTTGTCTTTAAGAAACTGTCTTAAACCCTGACCGAAAACATCGCTGGAAAGGTTGGTAAAGTAGGCGCTCTCGTGGCCCATGCGAGAAAGTCCCACCGCTACATTCATCGGCGAGCCGCCGGTTACGCCATCTACTACAACCCGATAGTTTTCTTTGTTATCGGTTTGCAGAAACATGTCGTAGAGTGAATCACCGCAGCTCAAAAACATGGTTTTGTCTCCACAATCAAAATCTGTTACACAAAAAAAGAGCCACGACCAGCGCGGCTCTTAAATTTTTAGTAGTTGATTATATTACTTTGGCAGCCAGGCTTTCCATACATCTTCGTTGGTATCGAGCCATTCTGCTACGACCTCATCCATGTCCTTACCGTCGACGTCTACAGCGAGAATCATGGGTGCCTGCATTTCATTGGTGAGTCTGAAATTTTGCAGTAGCTCAATCACCTCAGGATTCTTCTCGGCAAATTCCGGATTGGCGTAGTTGAATGTCACATCTTTGGCCCAGCCGGTTGCAGGCCATTTATCATCCGAATGTTCAGGCAATTCAACCTTTACCAGATCAAGTGCTGCATGAATCCAGTGTGGCTCCCACGCATACGCGATAAACGGTTCCTGACGTTTGTAGGCAGCTTGCATTTCCGCCCAGTGCGCAGCTTCTGAGCCAAGCTCAACTGCTTCGTAGTTCAGGTCGAGCAATTCCATTCTTTTGTTGTCTTCACACTGCCATGAAGCTGCCGGACAGCCGAGAAGTCGACCCTTGTCGCCAGTTTCAAGTGTTTTAAAGAGATCAGCATACTGATTCATGTTCTCCCAGCTTGTGAGCTCCGGTGCCGGTGCGTTATCACCTTCGACTAAATAGCGCGGAACGTAGTAGCTGGAGACACCTATCACGCCTGCATCTGCGACTTTTAACATTGAGCCGTCACCACCATATTCGGTGACATACTTTTGAATGGTGGTTGAATAGGAAGGCCAGAGTTCGCAGCCATAGTGAAGATCACCGGCGCGAATTGCCTCATCGCGGCCCGGGCCGGAAGGCATGACAATACGCTTGACCTTGAAATCCATTTCATTTTCGAGAATCTGGTGAACGATCTCGCACATGACTGCACCGCCGGTCCAGTCGTTGACAGCGGTGTTTACGAGTCCACCAGCTGATGCCGGCGTTGATACAGTGATCGCAAGCGCCAGCGCGCCTGCGACAGATGTCAGAGTTTGCTTCATTGGTATTCCTCGATTGTTGATCGTAAATTTTGCGGCGGATTGTTCTGCTTTAAGTTTCCCGGGGCAGTACTGACGCTCACCACAGTAAACCATTTGCAGCGCGGACTGTCGATATCTGCGAGCGTCCTGAGTCGCAGAATGATTCTGAAATTGACGAATCTGCGGTCATTTTAAAGGATAAAACCCGGCAATATCAGCAAGCGCTTGCAAAAACTGCTGAGTTCTGTGGAATCAGAGAGCCGGCGAATGGTCCAAATTAGAGCCCAAGCGCTTTCTGCTGATTTCGGGTCCAGCCCTGAGTCAGTCGGTCGAGCATGATTGTCAGCAACACGATACCAATCCCGGCAGTCAGGCCCTTGCCCATATTGGCTGTATTCATCGCATCGTAGACTTCTTTGCCGAGACCGAGGCCTGCAACCAGCGGAGTGATCGCCTGCATCGCCAATGCAAACACCACGGCTTGATTTAAGCCGAGCATTATCGACGGTGAGGCCATCGGCAGTTTGACTTTAAAAAGCGTCTGCAGCGCACCTGAACCGAATGAGCCTGCGACCTCGTCAACTTCGCGCGGTAGTTGTCGCAGACCCAGTGTGGTGAGTCGAATCACTGGCGGTATGGCGTAGATAACTGTAGCGATAACCGCGGTGGTTTTGTTGCCGCCAAAAAAGAACAGCGCCGGAATCAAATACACAAAAGCCGGTAACGTCTGCATGGCATCAAGAATTGGCCGCAGTACCGAGTCAACCGGTTTAAAGTAGGCGGCAAATATACCCAGTGGTACGCCAAGCAGCATACAAATCGCCACCGAGACCGAGGTGCCGGCCAGGGTAAATATCGAAATTTCCCATAACCCGGCTGCCGCCAGAAATACCAGAAAGCTGGTGGTGGCAATGGCAAATTTCAGGGTTGTGGATTTCCATACGATTAAACCGAGCAGTCCCATGACATACCACCAGGGTAGCCCGGTTAAAAAAGAATCCAACGGGTCGAGCAGATAAAGAAATACAAAAGAACGAATGCCCTTGGTGATACCGATAAAGGTTGGATTTATCGTCAGCCAGTTGATCGCAAAATCAATCGGCTCTCTGATTGACAATTCCAGTTCCCGCGGGTAACTGTTCATCCATTTAAAGTGGCTTGCCAAAAAATACACAACAAAAAGAATAAGTAAGCCCGGTAATAGCAATGGCCGGCTACTGAACATTGTGTCAATACTGGGGACAATAAAGCGTAGTGGTGTTGCTACAAAGCTCGTGAGCTTTGTGCCGATCATTGTGCAAAGATCACACACGGCAGCTATAGGTCGTTCAATGATTTGTGCCAGTGCGTTTTGATCCCACTTTTGCGGTAATAACCGGAATACCGGGCCTTTGTGCCTCGTTGTATTATCTGCAATGCCGCTGATTGCATAACTCAAACGATCAAAAATTATTGCCATAAAAACAATGCTGATACCGCCTTCAAAGGCCCAGCCAACCTTCAACCGCGTCAGCGCTTTCCAGATTTGTTCACCGAGGCCGCCACCGCCGATGAAAACCGCCAGCACTGCAAGCCCGAGCCCCATCATGATGCACTGGTTGACGCCGAGCATAATTGAAGGCAATGCCTGTGGCAGCTTTACCTTTAGCAGCATCTGCAAGCGGCTGGAACCGAAGCTCTGTGCCGCCTCGACCATGGTGGCAGGTACCTGACGAATACCCAGGTTGGTCAGCCTGACTGCCGGTGGCAGTGCATAGATTATGATTGCCATAGCAGCCGGTGTTGCTCCGACTCCAAAAAAGAAAATAGCAGGTATCAGATAGACAAACGCCGGCATCGTTTGCATGGTGTCGAGTATCGGTTTGACAAAAGCCTCAAAGCGATCACTTTGTGATGCAATGATGCCAAGTGCTACACCGAGTATTGCAGAGAACGCTACCGATACTGCCATCAGGCTCAAGGTGGACATTGCTTCATACCACATATCTACCATGCCCCAGAACATGACACCGGCAAAGGTAAGCAGGCCGAGTTTGAGTCCACCGTAGGCAAGGGCGGGGATCACCAGTAGCAACAGCACCACCGTCCAGGGTAGTGTCCAGAGCGTTTCTTCAAGCCATTCAAGCGGTACTTTGACGACTTCAGCAATGGCTCGCGTATAGGTTTTCAGATTGGCTTCAAGCCAGACGCGACCTTCGTTTATCCAGTCGGCGAACGTAAAGCCGTCTATAACCGTCTGCGGGAAGGGAAATCTGTTTGCGGCAACTGCATAGATAGCCAGTGACACGATTGTGCCGACAACAATAAACACAGGGATCGTCAGGTTATAGCCTCTGAAAGAAACGAGTCCTTTACCGAGAGGGCCCGAACTGATGTTATCTGTGCTGTTGTCTGTTGTGGCAGTGATGATCTGTTTCGCTTTTTGTCCGGCTCGCTTATGATACGGTGCCGCCTTGCTGTTCCGCAAGCGGGGCGGATGTCGTTAGCATCTGAGTGTCTCTGGCTAATCTCGTGACGACGACAGGCAATCCGGGGCTTTTAACATCGGCCGGTTCAGGCTACCTTGTAGCAAAACAATAAAACGGGCTTCCCATGTCGTCAGAGCCAAAAATTCGCTGCAATGCAATCTGGAAGCTATTCGGGCCGCATCCCGAGATAACGCTTGAGCAGATTGATCGCAGCCAGTCCCGCAGTCAGATTCAGCAGAATACCGGGCATGTAGTGGCCGTAAAAGACGTCAGTTTCTCAGTCGAGGAGGGTGAGACTTTCGTTGTGATGGGCTTATCGGGGTCCGGAAAATCCACCCTGGTCAGATGTCTGTCAAGACTGATCGACCCGACCGCAGGCCAGGTTCTAATTGACAACCAGGATATCACCACGGTAAGTCAGCGCGAATTAAAAGACTTGCGGCGCCATAAAATGGCCATGGTGTTTCAGCATTTTGGATTATTTCCGCATCGCACAGTGCTTGATAATGTCGCCTATGGACTGGAAGTTCGTGGCGAGCGGCGCCAGGCCAGACTTGAAAAAGCCATGGAGTTTATCGACCTGGTCGGTCTCGATGGCTGGGCGGAGCATTATCCAAGAGAGTTATCCGGTGGAATGCAGCAGCGTGTCGGACTCGCCCGGGCCATGGCGGTTGAACCCGAGATTCTGCTTTTTGATGAGCCGTTTTCCGCACTTGACCCGTTAATCCGACGTGAAATGCAGGATGAACTGCTAACCCTGCAGTCGCGCCTGAAGAAAACCATGGTGTTTATTACGCATGATTTTCAAGAGGCAATTAAAATGGGTGACCATATTATGATTATGCGTGACGGTGCGATCTCGCAGATGGGTACACCGGAAGAAATTGTCGCTAATCCAGCTGATAAATATGTCGCAGACTTCACTGAAGATGTGCCGCGCTACAAGGTATTGTCTGCCGGTAAGGTTATGCGGCCTGTGAATGGTCAGGAGCTTGATAGTAACGGTCCCACGGTAGCGCTCAATGCAAAGATAGAAAGTCTGATAGATCTGGTTGCAGACACCGATCAGCCGCTGGCAGTGGTCGATGCCAGTGGTACCGTACAGGGTGCGGTGGATCGTTCAATCGTAATGAAATCAATGAAAGGCAGTTTATAGGGGAAACATCATGCTTGATAAAACACAGAGCCTGAGTGAATACGAAAAACCGTTAGTTGAATCACCACAGGAATCTTACACGCTGCCTTCCTATGTATACACTGACCCGGAAGTGTACGAAATAGAAAAGGAAAAGATATTCTATCGCAGCTGGCAGTTTGTAGCGCACAAGACAGCGTTCAGCAAACCCGGTGACTATGTGACCGTACAAATATGTGATCAGAATCTTTTTGTGATGATGGGTAAGGATGACGAGCTGCGCGGTTTTTACAATGTCTGTCAGCATCGCGCTCATGAGTTACTGCCATCCGGTAGTGGTAATGTTAAAAGCGTCATAGTCTGTCCCTACCATGCCTGGGCATTTGAAAGAGAGGGTCAGTTGCGCGGTGCACCACGCTCGGAGAATCGTCCGGGCTTTAATAAGGCAGACTTCTCTTTAAAGCGGGTTCGTCTGGAGGTGTTTCTTAACTGCATCTTTATTAACCTTGATAATGATGCCACACCGTTATCAGAGCTGGCACCTGATCTTGAAGCCGATGTCAGAAAGCATATACCGTACTACGACGAATTTAAGGCACCAACAGAAGGCCTGTTAGGTGAGTCTTTAATCAACGCAGGCTGGAAGGTGGTGGTAGACAATTACGTTGAGTGTTATCACTGCGATCATGCACACAAAGCCTTTGCGAATCTCATTTGTATGGACACGTATCAACACGATACTTTCGGTATCTGGGCACGGCAGATTGGTGGTGATATCAGGCAGGATAACACCGCCTACAGTCTGGATGATGATGCACCGGTAATGAACTCTGTGTTTTGGTATCTGTGGCCCAACACCACATTCAATGTTTTACCTGGCACAGAAGAAATAAATATTTCTGCAATAAGGCCATTATCACTTACACAGACAGACTTTACCGGACCATCACTCAGTGTCAGCGGCAAGTTCGATAAAGCACGTGCTGACTACACTGCAGAGGTATTGGTGCCTGAAGACATCGCTTTGTGTGAAAGTGTGCAGCGCGGCCTTAAGTCAAAGGGCTATACACAAGGCCCGTTAATTGTTGATGATGAAAGGACAGGGCGTGGCGAGCATGCACTTCATCATTTTCACAGACTCGTTCAAAAGGCCATCGGCTGAGGGCAGATTTGTGCCGTACAAGCGATTTCGACTCAGTGATGAAATCACACTGATTCAGGAAACCGGTGTGGCTAACTTTATGCGCTGCAACATCTGGCATGTTCGCGGTCGCGATTTCGATTTAATCATCGATACCGGTATGGGGCTTGATCCGCTTAAGCAGTGGATCACAGCAGACACCAAAAAACCATTGAAGGCAATGGTTACCCACTGTCATTTTGATCACTCGGGTTGTCTGCACGAATTTGATGTTCGTCTCGGTCATCGGGCAGAGGCAGATATACTGGCAAATCCATCTAACAAACAGGTGGTTTTTGATGGTGCCTGGCAGCGAATCAGCATTGTCGATTTAAAGCAGCATCCGAGCTATAAGCCCGAGTCTTATTCAATAACACCTGCGCCACTAACCGGTTACCTTGACGAGGGTGATTTTATAGATTTGGGCAATAAAGCGTATCAGGTTCTGCATCTGCCCGGCCACTCACCGGGCTCTATTGGCTTGTGGGATATTAAAAGTAAAGTACTGTTTTCTGGTGATGCGCTGTATGACGGAGAATTGCTGGATTCTTTGTATCATTCGGACAAACAAGTCTACCTGCAGACGCTTGCAAGGCTTGAAGAGATTGATGTAGAAGTAATTCATGCAGGTCACTATCCGTCATTTGGAAAAGCCAGAATGCAGGAATTGATTAGCAGCTATAAGCTTGGAAAAAATAGTTTGTCTGATGTAGAAGAGTGGTACAACAGTCAATCCGGGTTAGACAACATCTATGATGACCAAAACTGGTCATCATTTCAGGTGCTATGAGCGGACCACTCAAAGGCCTTACCGTTGTAGAGATGGCGGCATTGGGGCCGGTACCGCTTGCCGGGCAGTTAATGGCTGATCTCGGAGCAACGGTTATAATCGTCGATCGTAAGAGCTCCGCTACTGAAGTTACCGACATAAACCGTCGCAACAAACAGTCGATTGCGATCAATCTCAAGAGTACACCTGGCCGCGAGATATTTTTGAAGCTTATAGAGCGTACCGATGTCCTCATAGAAGGTTTCAGACCGGGAGTGATGGAAAAGCTCGCTATTGGCCCTGCAGAGTGTCAGCAGGCAAATGTCGCTTTGATCTATGGTCGAATGACTGGCTGGGGGCAGGATGGACCACTGAGCAGTACAGCGGGGCACGATATCAACTATCTTGCGATTACCGGTGCACTGCATGCAATCGGTTTAAAAGATGAGCCCCCGATACCCCCATTGAATCTGGTGGCAGACTACGCTGGCGGCGCGATGTTTCTGGTAATGGGGGTTCTGGCAGCGTTGTACGAAACACAACAGTCCGGCAAAGGGCAGGTGATTGATGCTGCAATGATCGACGGTGTGCCGTCACTTATGGGGTTAATACAGAACTTATATCATAGCCAACATTGGCAGCCTCAAAGACAGAGTAATATGCTTGATGGTGCTGCACCCTACTACCGGTGCTATGAAACAGCAGATGGCAAATATATTTCTGTCGGCGCAATTGAACCGCAGTTTTTTAAAATATTTATAGCGCTGTCCGGCTTGCCGGAGTCTGAGATCGATATCCAGAATGATCGCGAAAAATGGAGTGATACAAACGCACGCTTTGAAGCGCATTTCAAAACACGCAGCAGAGATGCATGGATGCAATTGTTCGATGGATCCGATGCCTGTGTCGCGCCGGTGCTGAACTTCGATGAAGCAATTGAACATCCGCACAACAAAAACAGAAAAGTGTTCAGGGGTAATAAATTCGAAGCGTCACCTGCACCCAGATTTGATCGCACACCATCCTCGATTCCAAAATCAGCAGTGGCAAAAGGGTCCAGTACTGATGATCTGCTGGCCGGGCTTGGTATTGACGCGCAGCAGACTCGACACTTACGTGATATCGGTGCGCTAACCTGATTAGCGCAATGTGTTGTAAAGCCGACGGTTGAACTCTACATAGCTGCGGTCTGTGTTATTCAGCCAGGCGGTCATTTTGATATGCAATGCTGGTAGTTGATGAAACGGCACCGCAGGATACACATGATGCTCAGTATGGTATGGCATATTCCACGTAAACCATCGCACAATCGGGTTGGTCAGTACGGTTCTGGTATTCATTAACATATCATCGGTATTTTCACATAATGTATGTTCCGCCAGCAGATAAAGGCGCAAAAACGGCTGGCCTGTTATCAGCGGTACTGTCCAGATAGTCAGCAGCGTGTAGTTCTGGAAAATCACCGAGCACAGTACAAGCGTACTGTATAGACCTGCCATTATACGTGCCTGTTTGATAACGCTCTGTTGGGCACTTGCAGGTATAAAGGATTCACTCACTTTGTTAGTTGCACATCTGGCATTAACTTTTAACAGCGATATGAAAACAGGAAAGCCCGAGATATGCAGCAGCCACTGAATTCTGGTTTCGGGCTTTTTTGTTTCAAGTTCGGGGTCTTTGCCTTCTATTTGTGTATAACGATGATGATCGCGGTGAAAATAGCGGAACCACTCTGAGGGCAGCAGCAAAATAAAGCCACAGATAGCACCCACTACTGAATTTAGACGTCTGTTTCGAAACGGAGTGTCGTGTATGCATTCATGTAGCAGGTGAAACAAGCTGACAAGCAATAACCCTTGCGGCAGTAACAAGAGTTGCCAACAGAGTGGCTGGCTTAATATTGTGGCGCTACAAAAGCCTAAAAGCGTGACTAAAATGGCCAGTCTAATCACGCCATTGCTGTTTGTCTTTACGGTCAGTGTGCGCTTATCCTCCGCTGAAAGCTGGCGCATAAAATCTTTATGGCTAACTTCTGAACTGGGCGGCTGATTCATCTGACTCTCGGCAGCAAGATATTTTTACCAGGTGACGTGAATTTGCCTGCAGGCAGATCTGTCAGGGGTTATGCTATCGCAGAGTTTAGTTCTGGCTCAAGTTACTTAAAGCGCTTCAGGCGGTCTATGAATGCTGATATTGCTTACAGCTATGAATTACGCAGCTTTCTTGTCGTAAAACTGATCTTCGATCATTTTCAGAGTATTTTCGAGCTCTTCCGGCGAGCAGGGCTTTGAATAGTAGTAACCTTGAATCAAATCACATCCTAACTCAACTATCTTATCCAGTTGTTCGCTCGTCTCAACACCCTCAGCGACAGTCTCGAGACCCAGGCCGGAAGCCAATAACATAATGGTATTAACCAGTGAGTAATGTGAATTTTCATCGCTGAGTCTTGCCACAAAAGCGCGATCAATTTTTAGTACATCGAGCGGCAGGTCCTGCAGGTAGCTCAGTGAAGAATACCCGGTGCCAAAATCATCGAGTGCGACGGTAACGCCGAGGTTCTGCAGTGATTTTAATTGTATGGCAACCAGCTCAATGTCTTTCATCACGACACTTTCGGTTAGCTCAACTTCAAGTGATCTCGGTGAAACACCATGATGTTGCAATCGTCCACTTATACGCGCAGAAATATCGCCGAAAAGAAACTGGGAGGCTGCAATGTTAACACTGACTTTCAAATGAGAAAGAGATGTATTTTTCCATGCGGCAAGCTGAACGATTGACTGCTCTAATACAAAGGCGCCAATTTCATTAATTATGCTGGATTCTTCGGCTATCGGGATAAATTTGTCCGGATAAACCAGGCCGCGTTCCGGGTGATCCCACCGTACCAGTGCTTCTACGCCTGTTACCTTTTGTTGTACCGGATCAACCTGTGGTTGAAAATGCAGTAGCAACTGCTTCTGTTCCAGCGCATCGTGAAGTTCAGACTCTATGAGAAGTTTCTCTTTCGCCTCCTGGGCCATATACTCTTCGAAGCAAACGACTTTGTTTTTTCCACTTATTTTAGCCTGTTGCATTGCTACATCTGCATTGCGAATCAAAACATCCACAGTGTCGCCGTAAGTGGGAATAAAGCATAGTCCAATGCTGGCGCCGAGATTTGCTACTGATTTGCCAATGACAAACGGATTGAGAATCGACTCGCGGATACTCTGTGCTATCCGAAATGCATCCAGTGGTGTTTCAACTGAAGGGAGAACAACACTGAATTCGTCCCCTCCTATTCGCGAGATACTACCTTTATTCATTACACATCGTTTCAGCCTTTTAGCAACCAACTGCAGTACGATATCGCCTGAACCGTTACCCATTGTATCGTTGATTACTTTGAATCCATCAAGATTCAGATATAACAGTGCTCCGGCATTGTCATTGACTTGTCGCTGTTTAAGAGTTCGATGTAGTGATTCTTCAAATTGTCTGCGATTGGGCAGGTCTGTCAGGCTGTCATGGTATACCCGGTGGCGCAGCGCATTGGTCGCTTTGATACCGTAAATCGCCGCTGACAGCTGCTGTACAATGCTCGATAGCAGATTGATTTCGTTTTCATCGCATGCACTTTGTTGTATATCCTTACTGACCATCAACACGGCAAATACATCACCACTGACAATAACCGGAATAGTGATCACACACCCCATACCCATACTGGTCCGAATAGCTTGAAATGCTTCTGATTCACGCGGGTCTGATTTCTTACGCGGAATCCATACTGTTTCCTTGTTTTCGTAGCTCCAGTAGCAGGATGATTCTGCAATAGTGACCGGATTTATACTGTCAACTGCTTTAATACCATCAGCTGTTTTCTCCCAGGTTTTGCTGGAAAAGAGTTCATGATCTTCTCCTGCCTGGTAAAAAGTGCATCGGGTAAAGTCGAGTTTTTCTGCCAGTGTTTTGGATACCGAGTCCATCAGCTGTTCTGTATCATCTATGGATGTCATCAGATGACTGATCTGACTGATACCTCGAGAATTCTGTAAATCCTTATGCACTTTCTCCATTGCATCAGCCGTGGCTATGGTGTAACTCGTTAGCTGACACAGATTGTTAATGCTGGTAATTGATTTGCTAAGGTCGTTGGATCCTGACGGAGCGCCGAGTACCGAAACACCTATGATCTCTTCTGCCACAACTAAAGGTATGGCGAGAAGCTCGGTTCGTTCAGGCCAGTCGTAACGTGTCAGTCTATGCTCGTGAGAGTTGGAAGTATGTTGTGTTTCTCCGGTCGACCATGCTACTCCGGCAAACCCCACTCCGCGCTGTCGTGTTTTACCGATGTTTTTTTCGGTCTCGGGACCGGCACCTGCTACCACTTCGAGGAATTCACCGGTTTCATCGACTAACAGAATTAAAGCCTGCGTTGCCGCAGTGTGGTCAATCATAATGTCCGCGACATTCTGTAGCAGTGTGTCCAGCCGCTTGTTCGCCAGCAGATCAGCCATCAGACCCTGTAGCGCGGCGAGCTGGTTATCCCGAGCCTGCAAAGCATCGTTGAGTTCTTTGCTATCGTTACTGCCTGCAAGTGTGGCAATGGCGACAGTGGTGCCAGCTAAGTCCGTTATGGGGATCCTTATCTCTTGTTGACTTGCTGTCTGATTATCTTGAGCTGCCTGCCTACTGATACTTGCAGTGTCTGCGCTGGCACCAGGTTTATTGCAGCTGTCTTTTTTTGTTTCTTTGGCAGGCGTCTCGGACTGGACTGCCCGGTCAGGGATTGCAGCCGTGGACTTACCGTCAATCTCCTGAACGCTGAGCGTGAAGGCATAACTGTCAGCTATTTGTTCTAGCGTCTCAATCTGTACCCTGGCAGCTTTCGGTAATGTGCTGTTACTCTGACTCAACTTCACTTTGTTATGGTGTCCATGTGACTGCATGACGAATCTTCTGCGAGATGCTGAATATGTAGTGCTGGACTAACAAAAACACACAGCCTTAAAAGACTGTGATCGGCGCGGTTTGATACGGCTTAAGCAGGCGTCCGACCAGTCAGCGAACTTTTGTGTGGTGTGTTTGAATTTTCTTAATAAAAATCGTTAAATGCTCAAATTGACTTCATCAGGGGCGGCTTTCTTGTTGCGCTGGAAGCTTTCTCATCAATTATTTGGTGACTCGAGAACAATGTTGCTGTTAGACAAAATCGCCGAGAGCAAAATCAAATCGGCTCTGGATCGCGGAGATCTTGACAATCTCCCCGGCACCGGCAAACCGCTTGTGCTTGACGACAATAGTCATATTCCCGCTGATTTACGCGCCGGCTACAGAATTTTAAAAAATGCCGGATTCCTCCCGCCTGAGCTCACACTGTTGGCAGAGATCAGACAAATAGAGATATTGCTATCGACGGCTGATTGCGATTCAGAGCGCAAGCGATTAGTGATCAAGGCAGGCTTACTCAGAGCTAAGCTGACAACCCGATAAAATTTCCGTGTGATCCCCTTCTGCGGTGACTACTGCTTTAACTTTGGCGATGAATTCTGTTCTTACGTGGTGGTTTACCAGCGGAAAATGCAGGATGCTCGCAGAAACACTTGTTTTCCTGCATCAAGGCTGTATTTGACCAGAGGCTCAAGCTTCTGATTTAGCGCTAATTTTTTGAAGTAACTATTCCCATCGAATTAAAACAATGGCGTGATTTCGACCGGATCCATTGTTAATTTATTCTTGATATCAGTAGAATATTCTCTGTGGCGAGGAGGCGTCTCGCTGTGCTGGCTGCTATTCCAGCTTTCACTAATTCAAGAGGAAATTGTGCGATGAAGTTACCCAAGAGTGTGACCCTGGCTTGTGCCGGAGCTGTTTTTTCATTCGGAACTGTTGCCCAGGCAGCTGATGTTGTGATCGGTGTACCAAACTGGCCATCTGTGCTCGCGACGGCTCATGTACTTAAAGTGGCAATGGAAGAAAATCTCGGTCTTGAAGTTGAACTTCAAAACGGTACGAACCCGGTTGTATTTGAAGCCATGGATTCCGGTGCAATGCACGTACATCCGGAAGTCTGGCTGCCCAATCAAACCAATCTCAACAATAAGTACGTTAAGGAAAACGGAACTGTACTTATGAACCCGAATGGCGTTGCCGGTGACCAGGCGATGTGTGTTACCAAAGGTACCGCAGAACGCACGGGTATTGTCAATCTGTCTGACCTTACTGACCCTGATATGGCAAAGAACTTCGACACTGACGATGATGGAAAAGGCGAAATCTGGATCGGCGCAGCCGGCTGGGCATCAACGAATATTGAGAAGATTCGTGCAAAGTCCTACGGTTATGCCGAAACAATGAGTCTTAAAGAAATGGACGAGACTCTCGCGCTTGCAGAAGTTGATAACGCGGTAGCGCAGGATAAAAACATTGTATTTTTCTGCTACACACCTCATCACATGTTTTCTCTGCATGAGCTGGTGATCCTGAAAGAACCGGCATACGATGAATCCAAGTGGGCTGTTATCCAGCCGACTGATGATCCTGAGTGGCTGGAGAAATCAGACGCAGGTGTTGCATGGAACACTGCTTACCTGCACATTCACTATGCAGCATCGCTTGAAACTGATCAGCCTGAAGCAGCTTCTATGCTTTCAAAAGTAAAGCTTGACACTGATACTGTCTCTGCAATGACCTTTGCATTGGTTGTTGAAAAGCAGGATCCTGCGGAATTTGCTGCCAAGTGGGTTGCGGATAACGGTGACACGGTTGATAGCTGGCTGCAGTAGGCTCCGGTCTAAGTAAGCTAAACCTTTAAGGGGAACACGTAAGTGTTCCCCTTTTTTTGTACGCAGCTCACCATGGAAATACACAGGAGTCGCTAGTGACAGAAGATGTCATAACACTGCAGAATGTCTGGAAAATATTCGGAGATCGAAATATTGAGGCAATGCAGGCGATAGAAAGCAGAGACTTGAGCAAGCCCGAGGTATTGGCAGAGTTTGCCTGTGTAGTGGGTATTGCCGACTGTTCGTTTTCTGTCAGGCGTGGTGAAATTTTCTGTGTAATGGGACTTTCCGGTTCCGGTAAGTCAACCATGGTACGTCACCTGAATCGACTCATCGAGCCGACGGCAGGTTCAATATCGGTTCTCGGCAACGACATTATGTCACTCAAGGGTGATGCGTTGCGTGAGATGCGAGCCAAACATATTGGTATGGTATTCCAGCACATGGCGTTGTTGCCGCATCGCACGGTACTGGATAACGTTGGATTTCCATTACAGATACGCGGTGAACCAAAATCCCGTCGCTGGGAGGTATCGCAAAAATGTCTTGAGATGGTCGATCTTGTTGGCTATGAAGATCGTTTTCCGAGAGAGTTATCCGGTGGTATGCAGCAGCGGGTCGGACTGGCACGTGCACTGGCATCTGATCCTGAAGTTCTGTTAATGGATGAGCCGTTTTCCGCACTTGATCCCCTAATTCGACGGCAATTGCAGGAACAGTTTATGGAACTCTCTGCAGAACTTAATAAAACCACCGTATTTATAACGCACGATCTCGACGAGGCAATTCGTATTGGCAATCGAATCGCAATCATGAAAGATGGCCGAATTGTTCAGATAGGCACACCGGAAGATATCGTTACCAATCCCGCTGATGATTACGTCAGAGATTTTGTTGAAGGTATTTCAAAACTCAAGCTGGTGTTTGCACATTCTATTATGCAACCGCTGGAGTCCGCAGGAGTTGATCTCACGAGTTCACCGCGTGCCCATCATGGTACCGATCTCGATCAACTCATTGATATCGCCACTACCACTGAACATCCAATTGTTATACAGGATGATGACAATAAAGATGTCGGGGTAATCACGAAGTCTACGCTGTTAAAAGGTATACAGGGAGGCAAGGCATGACTGATACGGGTCTCGAGGCCGGACCACGCTCTGCTGACAGTTCGGTTAAACAGTTTGTACAGGAAAACGACGCGTATTATTCGCACGAGTTTGCAAAGATTCAGGGTACTACCGGCTTTGCGTTTAGCTGGAACAAGATGGCCGCTTTGTTCGGACCTTTGTGGGGCGCATGGCGCGGTGCCTGGGGATTCTTCTGGACATTTCTGGTGCTTGAGCTTTTTGCACTGGTGCAGTTAGGTCGCGGATTGTGGGGCGAGCTCGGAGCTGATCAGTTAGCACGTTACGATAAGTTGCTCGGCAATATAGCCAAACGTGAGCAGCAGGCGAAAGAACTGTTTGCAGCCGGAGATGCAGCCGACGCTGAAGCCAAATTGAAGATTGCTGATAACCTTAAGCGTGTGGCAGCTGAGGTAAAAGAGAGCGCTGATGCTGCTGCCAATGAAGCATTGAGTATTCTATTAATCGGTATTGTCATGATGATTGTAGTAAAGATCATAGAAGGATTTGTCGCCAATCGAAGTTACGAAAAACAATACTTAAAGTGGCGCGCCATTCCATCTGTACAGTCCGGTGTGAGTAAATTGAGTGCCGGCTTCGGTGCGTTTTTGTTACTCGCTATCTGGCCGCTGACTCTATTCCGTTTTACCATTTCAGACCCGGATAAAAAACTATCTGCATTAACCGGTGGGCTAATAGGGGATAAGGTTCCGATAACCGAGTTTCCGGTTAAGCGAGAGTACTTTGCAGTGCTTGCCAAAAAAGGTGACGCCGGTTTTGACTGGCTGGCAATCAACTTCAGTCATGTGTTTGAAGGGATTACCAGGGCCATACGCTCGGTACTTGATGGTCTTGAGATTGTACTGATTCAAACCCCGTGGCCAGTAGTGATGATTGTTATCGTTGTTATGGCACTCAGGCTTGCGGGTTTACGTGTGGCTATTTTTACCGCCGCATCGTTACTTTATCTGGCCTTTATGGGGCTTTGGGAAATATCAATGATCACGGTGGCATTGATTGGTGCCGGTGCGTTTCTGTGCGTGATTATTGGTATCCCGCTGGGTATCTGGTTCGGCAAATCAAAACGTGCCTACGCAATTGCCGAGCCGGTGCTCGACTTTATGCAGACCATGCCTGCGTTTGTTTATTTAATACCGATCATTGCGTTTTTTGGCACTGGTAAACCGCCGGGTGTCCTTGCGACCCTGATCTTTGCTATGCCACCGGTAATCAGATTAACAGCGCTCGGTATGCGTGGGGTTCCGGAAGCCACCAAAGAAGCCGCAGTGGCATTTGGTTGTTCAAAATGGCAGTTGTTACGCAATGTGGAAATACCTCTGGCCATGCCATCCATTATGACTGGCATCAATCAAACTATTTTGATGTCGCTTTCAATGGTAGTGATTGCGTCACTGATTGGCGCGGAAGGTCTGGGTGCGTTAATTCTTGAAGCACTTCAATACGCTGCTAAAGGGCAGGGCTTGCTGGGCGGACTCGCGATACTTTTATGTGCCATGGTAATAGATCGAATTGCTCAGGGTATGTATCGAAAAAAGGTGGGTACAGATTAAAACCAGCTAGTTAAGAAAGATCATTCATTCCGTCAGTGTGTATTGGCAGGATGAATAGTTTACTGTTCGGCACTTTGGGTGCACTGTTAAAGTGTATGAAATCAACTGTTGTTAACGCCCTAATGTTAATCCACCATCAACAACAAGGGTTTGGCCGGTAATATACGCAGCACCGGCGCAGAGAAATAAAATAGTCTCTGCGTAGTCATCGGGTTGTCCGGATCGTTGTAGTGGAATGCTGTCAGCAGTCGCGCCCTGATCATCAAATGTACATTCCCAGTTCGATTGTACTAGCCCCGGTGCAATGGCGTTGACGCGTACATCAGGACCAAACGCTCTGGCGTGTTCGGCTGTCAGGTTAATCAGTGCCGCCTTTGAGGCAGAGTAAGCGGAACTCGAGCCGGCACCTGTTATTCCGGCGACTGACGCGGTGTTAACGATAGCGCCTTGTGACTCTTTAAGGCTGTTTATTGCGGCAGCAGTACATCTGAAAGCACCAAGCAGATTAACTGCTAATATTTTTTCCCAGAACTCTGTGGTTTGTTTGTGTAAACAATCTGCTGCTATCGGTACGCGGGTACCAGGTGTACCGGCATTGTTTATTAAGTAGTCCAGACCATTCAGACGCGAAATCGCAGAGGCAACCATGGACTTGATATCGGTTTCGCTGCTGATGTCTGCAGCTTCGGCAAAAACGCTTAGACCGGCACTACGCAGTCGCTCCACCTCGGCAGTTAATGCGGAGTTACCTGGCAGATCGTTGATCACCACCTGAGCTCCACACTTTGCGAAGCGCTCGGCGGTGGCGAGCCCGATTCCCGAAGCACCACCGGTTATCAATACGCGCTTAGCGGATAAGTCTGCTGAAATCATGGTATCTGAATTTTATTGTGACGCTCCGGACATTACCCGCTTTGCCTGCAAAGGGGAAGTTTCAGGTATATTATTGATTTTCTGAATTGACGTACATTGAGACAGATCAAATGAACTCTACAATTGCTTTGTTGCAGACGAGTCCTCAGCCAACAATGGAAGCAGCGTTTGAAGAAACCATGGCATTGGCAAGTGATGCACTGAAATCAGGTGCTCAGTTTCTCATAACACCGGAATATTGTGGTGGATTACAATCTGACGGACCCCGTTTGATTCCGCCTCATGCAGCCGAAGCAGATCACTTGTATCTAAATGGTGTAAAACAGTTCGCAGCAGAAAACCGGGTTTGGTTTCAGATTGGATCTATAGCGATCACCGGCACCAACGATAAAATATTTAACAGAGGCTTTGTGATTGACAGTAATGGAGAGACTAGATCCAGTTACACCAAAATACATATGTTTGATATACAGCTGTCTGAGACGGAAGTGTATCGAGAGAGTGCGTCAGTTGAGGCAGGTGCTCGGGCAGAATTAATACAAACACCCATTGGCAGCCTTGGACATACCATCTGTTATGACCTTAGATTTCCTTCTTTATACCGCGATCTGGCACAGGCCGGTGCGCAAGTGCTTACAGTGCCTGCAGCTTTTACCAGAAAAACCGGTGAGGTTCACTGGCATGTATTAAACCGTGCGCGTGCGATAGAAAACGGTGCCTTCGTTCTTGCTCCGTGCGCTGTCGGTGATGTGCCTGGTGGTGGTGAAGCCTATGGCCATTCCCTGGTGGTTGATCCATGGGGTTCAGTGCTCGCAGACGGTGGAACTGATGTGGGCGTAGTTCTGGCAGAAATTGATCTCTCGCTTGTAGATAATGCGCGCAGACGTATTCCATCACTCTCGCATGATCAGGCGTATCAGGTATGAGGCTTTTGATTAGTACATCTGTCGTCAAGCGATGATGTAGTCAAGAGAACCGGGTAAGGAGCTGATCAACTGCTACCGGGAGTTTCAAGTTGAGTTACTGCTTTGGCGATTCTCGCAAGTGCGAGCTGTAAATTTTCATCTGAGTTGGCAGTAGATAAACGAACGTATGGCGACATCTCGTAAGCACTGCCCGGCACAGTAGCAACACCTGCATTGTTCAACAGGTAGCTCGCGAGATCTGTATCGGATTCTATAGTATTGCCATCAGGTGTAGTGCTGCCAATTAAGTCACCACAATCAACGTACGCATAAAAAGCACCACCGGGTTTTTGCAGGCTGAGCCCGTCTATCTTGTTGATTTCATCAACCACGAGGTTACGCCGTCTTTCAAAAGCTTCTCGAAAATCTTTGACGCTGTCCTGTGACCCGCTAAGTGCCTCTGTAGCCGCTGCCTGAGCAATTGAACAGGGAGCGGACGATATTTGTGACTGAACCTTGATCATGACATCAATTAATGCCTGGTTACCGGCACAGTATCCTATACGCCAGCCTGTCATTGCATAGGCTTTCGATACGCCGTTAACAGTCAGGATGCGCTCGGCCAGATAAGGTAACGCTTTGGCTGCAGAGATAAACTCCCGGTCATCAAATATAATATGCTCGTAAATCTCATCTGACATCAGCAACACATTGGAATGCTTCTGCAGTACATCTCCAAGTGCCAGCAATTGCGTTTTATCATAAACCGCACCGGCAGGATTAGACGGCAGATTTAATAAAAGCCATCGGGTCTTGTCCGTAATAGCGGCTTGTAGTGTGGCAGGCGTCAGTCTGAAGTTATCTTTTGCATGACAAGGCAATGCTATTGGTGTGGCACCAATTGACAGCACGGCATCACGATAGCAGCCAAAGTAGGGTGCACACAGCAGCACTTCGTCACCGGGATTTAAGGTCGCCATCAGTGCGCTGAATATAACCTGCTTGGCGCCATTTGAGGTAAACACCTGTTCGGCAGTGAAGTCGAGCTTGTTGTCTCGTTTGAACTTGTCACATATTGCCTGCTTTAATTCAACAGTTCCCGCCATCGGCGTGTAGCGGGTTTTACCTGTCAGCGCTGCCTGGTGAGCCGCTTCTACAATGTGCTCCGGAGTGTTGAAGTCCGGTTCACCGATACCGAGATCAATTATATCTTTGCCTTCTGCTCTCAGTTTGCGGGCAGTCTGGCTGACCACAACTGAAGCTGAAGGTTTTACCTGTTGTAAGCGCAGTGAGGCGAAGCCGGTTGCTGAACTCATGATCTAACCTCAGATTTTTTTTGAATCATCGACAATGTTCATGGTGGCTATTCCACTGTTGCCGAGCTCAATAGCTGCAAAAGGGCCACCGTGGTACATATGTGCCGCATCATTGATATCAGCCGTTTCTGCATTGGAAAATACTTCTTTGGCAAATTGTTCCGCATTGTCTTTGGGTTTAAACCCAAGGTAACTGGCGTTGGCATTGTCGACTGGAGCCCGGTCATTATTTGAAATTCCATAGACCAAAGAGAACCCCGTCGTGGGTGTATCGATAGCGCGTTCTACCATCTGGATCAGATCGTCGTAGCTCAGCCAGGTGCCAAGAGCGCGCGTGTTGTTTACCTGGGCGCATGAGAGTATTCGCATACACACAGCTTCAAGCCCGCGTTTATCCCAGTACATGCTGGCAAGATCTTCTGCAAAGCACTTTGCCAGACCGTAGTAGGTGTCGGGCCGATGGGGAGCATCGGTACCGATAAAATCCTGCCGCTTGTGCATACCTACTGCGTGAATGGAACTTGCGTAGACGACTCGTCGTAGTCCGTGCTGATGGGCTGCTTCCCAGACATTGTAAGCACCTATGATATTTGGCCCGAGTATTTGATCAAACGGTGCTTCGTCACTGATAGCGCCAAAGTGTACTACCATATCTGCACCTTCGAGCAGTGCGTGTATGTCGTCGTATTGTGCCAGATCCGCACGCTGGTAACGCTCCCCCTGGTAAAGTGTTCCGATATCATCTGTAAAATCTGATGAGACCAATTCATCGCACAATTTTGTCAGTGGTTCTCGAAGGTAGGAGCCAAGTCTGCCGGCTGCCCCTGTGAGTACGAGTCTTTTCATGGGAGTCCTGTTAAATAATTGCCTGATGCATGATACGCCAGGCTTTGTAGTGCTGCGAACTATGCAAATTATCGTGATAAATCACTCTGTTTAACGTCGGCGTAAAAAGCCGCAGTCACATCCGGATGGGATCGCATTCTTGTTTTAAGCGCGTTAGCACCAAAGGTTGAGAAGACCGGGTTACCTGGATCATTGTTTTGCCCACCGCGAGCTTCTGCTGCCAGCGCTGGTGGAAGGTTAATCGGTTCGAAGCGTGCATCCAGTCTGGGGTTCATAAAACAGGCAATTGAAATTCGCTGCTGACCGGGTGGTGGGCTGACCACCTGATGTTCTGTGGCACGAAGATAGCCGTTGGTAGCTGTCTGTAACATCTCGCCCAGGTTTACAATAAAAGCACCGGGCATTGGCTTCACGTCGACCAGCCTGCCTTCTGACACTACCTGTAAGCCGGGTACTGAGTCCTGCAATATAAATGTCATTATACCGGTGTCTGTATGCAGGCCGAGGCCCTGGCCACCTTCGGTATCATCTTCGGGTAGTGCCGGGTAACGGATGATCTTTAAGCGCGTGTAGGGATCAGGTGACATTCTGCTATCGAAGTAGTCTTGTTTTTGTCCCAGACCTTGTGCCAGTGCCCGCATTAAAGCTATGCCAACGGGATGAATGTTATCCATTAGTGTTCTTATAGTTGCTGACATCGACGGCAGGCTGGCAGGCCATTGGTTAGGGCCACGCAGTCTTTCCCAGGGCGGGTCTTGTGCAGTTATCACTGGCGCCGGCTCTTCAGGACCAATGTCAATCTGATCGCGCCAGTCGGGTTTGCCGTTGGTTTGTTCCGATTGCAGTAGTGTGTAGCCACGAAAGCCCGCAGAGTTTGCTATCGCTAAAGATTCACGTTCCGATTCCGGTAAATCAAAAAAACGATTCGCAACATCCAGTGCTGCATCACTGATTTCCGGATTTATGTTATGGCCGGTCAAATAAAAAAATCCCGGTCCATGGCAGGTCTCGCGCAGTTGCTCGACGAAGATTTCTGCGTCTGAGTTGTGAGAGTTTTGAAGATAGCCGCTTATGTCGAGTACAGGAAGCATAGGGTAGAGGGTGTAATCTGTTCAGCTGCTATTTTAACGTAAATCAGCTGACTTCAGTAGCGTTCCGGGTCAGCTGTTGACTTTGTTTTTTCTTTTTGCCAGAAACTCTTTATGCGATTGCGCGGTACCATCATGAAAAGACCCGGTCCACTGGTCCCACGGCATCTCCAGTCCACCATAGTTGCAGGTGAAATACCTGTGATGCAGCTGATGATGAAAAGTGCCGAGCGGCAGGACTAATTTTCCGTTGCGTACAATGCCTTCATAGCCGGTATGTGTGGTTGCAGCAGACAAGGTAAAGTACATGAGATGAAACGAGATCAGAAACGGGTTTGCCGGAATAACAAAATGAATAAGCACCGTGCTCAGATAGACAATATGCTCTACAGGATGCATTGACATACCTGACCACGGACCCACATTGGTATTTCGATGGTGAAGCGCATGAACACGCTGGTATATTTTAGAAGTATGTATCAGGCGATGAATAAGAAAAAAATGCGTTGTTTCCCACATGGGAATAAAAAGAATCATAAGTACAAGCCAGAACAAATGGTTTGGCATACTTAAAGAAGGTGCGTAACCATTTGACAGTGCAAACAGCATGAGTGCTTCATAGAGCGTCCAGACTGTCACCCCGCTGACGAGAGTCCAGAACATATTGTCACGTACCTGTGAGTCAAAAGTGAACGCCTTGCTGGTCTTCGAAAAAGGTCGGGTATCGTAACGCCGGTCATCACCTTGTTTGCGGGCGATGTAGAAATACCAATGCAGACCACCTGCCACAAGGGTCATTAAGCAGAGGTTACGCAGATAGAGTCCTGTAACCCAGGCTATAGAGAATTCCTGTGTTGTGTCTGTAGTAGGGAGTAGCCAGATACTGCAGCCAACTGCCAGCAAAAGAATTACCAGCCGTTCTGAAACGGGAAACCAGCCACCGATCAGCCACTGAGCAACCTTGCCTGCGTTCGGTGGCCATTGGAAATAAGGCGACACTGTCACCGGCAGTGATGGTGTGTAGTGCCAGGGTGATTTGCTCGTCTTTTTTTCTGTGGATGTATGGGTGGGTGTTGTCACAATGGCCTGTAGGTTTTTGGAATAAAGCTGGAAGTCAGTATGCCATAGCTCATAACTTTGCTGATAAAGAAAGCCTGATATGGACGACTCAGTGTCATGGATAACAGTCCTGACAGGGAACGAAGATTCGAAAATGTAGGCACATCACAAAGGCAGGCAGCGTGCTGTGGCTATGGAAATCTTTACATTTGACATAAATGTAAAGTTTGTATATTCTTTACATAATGGCGATAAGTAAAGGACGGTTAAAGTGTCCAAACTCAGTTCAAAGCGACAGATTACGCTGCCAGCAGAACAGTGCAGGGAACTTGGCATCGAGCCAGGTGACGAGCTCAATAGTTTTATTGCTAACGGACAGCTCACACTCGTTAAGAAAAGAAAAGGCGCGGCCCGTGGGCTCCTTAAGAATGTAAAGACAAAAGCACAAATCTCAGACGAGGAATCCAGAGACAGCGGACGGCCATGATCGCTATCGATACCAATGTTTTACTGCGTTACCTACTGTTGGATGATGAAATACAAGCTAAGAAAGCCGCTGACTTAATTGAATCACGACAGTCCGTCTATATCAGCCATGTGGTACTGGTTGAAAGCGTCTGGACACTTAAAGGTAAGAAATACAAACTCACACCAACACAGATCGACGCGACTATAACGGCGTTGTTTGAGGAACAGAATATCGTTATTCAAGACGAACAGCTGGTATGGCGTGCTCTGGCTGACTATCGTCGCCATGCTGTCGAAGGAGATTGCGGGTTAGACTTTTCTGATGCACTCATTATGCACACTGGTCAGGATGCTGCAGACTACTATGGAGAGAAGTTTGGCGGATTCTATACGTTTGATGTTGCCGCCAGAGACTCACTTCGAGGCGCGAAATCTCCTTGAGGAGTGGATGGACTCTTTCTTGAAAATTCTTTATTTAACATAAGATACGTAACACGCATTAATTTGATATTTTGACGATCATTTCAT
>CAZKAQ010000026.1:0-34964 GCA_964550655.1 uncultured Granulosicoccaceae bacterium | reverse complement strand
CCCTCGCCATGGCGCGTTCTCGCTACACAGACTTCTGCCGCGCAGACTCCTAGACCGCCATTTGATAGTGATCGTGTTCGGTTGAGAACTGTTTGATCACCTGTTCCTGAACTGCTTTAGTTGCAAAGCACTGATAGTCACCACAGAGTTCCACTTTCTCGATCAGTTTTACTTTGCGAAATCTTCGGCCATCTTTGTACGCGATGATTTCTCCGGTTTTGTAGTTTTGCCTTGGCAGGATCAACATACGAGCTTTGCTGTCTATAGGTTGATAGTTAATCATCAAAGCGTCGATTGTGGTCTTTGAATTTTGCTGCGGATTAATTCCGCGTACAACCTCGACCGCCTTGGTATGCTGGCTTAGAGACTCAACTCCCAGACGTAGTGTGCCATCGGCTTCTGTGCGTAACCACCTGACAACAGAAAGATGCCAGCTTATTTCATCATCTAAATTTCGATGGCGCTGATTTAGTGGGCTGATATGTTCATGACCTGCACTTTCTAAAATCGTACTTTTATAATCTATATGGAAATAACAATGGGCCAGTAGCTCGCCAATCTGTATTTTGCATGAGCCCTTGCCAGTCCAGCTGAGACAAAATCCACCGTTACTTTCATTTTCAACTTCAAAAAAAGTTTTGCCCTGGGGCAGGTTTGTCTGGTTTAACAGATTTATCTGATGTTGTTCTGCCAGACTCGACTGTTCTTTTTCCTGAATCAACTGTCGCAGGTTAGTAAACTGCGATTTTATATATTCTTCCGGTGGTGTGAGTTTTATTCGTTTGTAGATTTCTGACAGCCCGCTAGTGGCTGAAATTTCAGTGGCTCTGGTTGTTCTTGAATGTTTGCGTGTCATCCTGACGTGTGGCTCTGTAGTTGTTTGGGCGTCTTCTTCTGAATTTAATTTCACCAGTAGTGCACGCAGATCCAGGTGCATCAGTGAGGTATCCGCTTTTTGCAACCTGAATTCAGTTAAAGCAGGAGGGCCATCTTCGTCGATGCTGTATTGCGTTGCTGAATGACTGCTCAGTTGCTGACTGTTATGAATAGTAATCAGGTTTGAGTATCTGATCAGTTTTATGAATAAGGATCGTACATCTTCAGGCGTCATTTGTTTTTGATCGAGAATATGCAGCGCACACAGGCTTGCGTACTGCTGTTGAATAGTCTGTGCCTGATCAATTTCATTTGCCAAAGGGTCTATCTTGTTAATGGTTTTGTCATAAATTGCGACCTCTGCCAGCGAGTTAAGATCCGGCCAGATGTCGGCGGGCCAGTCTCGATTTATTTGGGAATAACGTAGTGCGAGTTGATTCAGATGTCTGAATGCTGACTTCAAAGACTGGTATCGTATGTTTCTGTCAGTGTTTTTGTTTAACACACTTTCTATAATTTTAATTTTTGATTCGTCGTTGCCTGATCGGCACCGAAGGCTGTCGGCGATGATAATTTTATAGCCGTATGCCATTTCCTGACATAGAGTCGCCGCCAGTAAAAACGTCTTTTCCGCTTCAGGCTGCATTGGGAAATCCAGATACAGGTAACGCATGTCAAGCGCTTGCATCGCGCGGCTGAATGGCACTTCGTACTCTTCCATTATTTGAAATCGTACTGTTGGTTTGCAGATTGACCGGTTGCTGTGCTGCAGAGCTCGCAGCAACGCCTTTGCGCCGGCCGGATTGCTTGTGCGGCTGGCACTGCTGCTGGCCGCGCCCTGGGCGATGATCCATTTTTTAACTGCTGATGCCTGAGTCGGCAGGGTGGAATTTTGATGCTTATGTTGCGCAGGTATGCGCAGCTTGTCCGCCAGCTTTGCTGTCGGATTTACTTTTCTGTGTATTTTCGCCAGTGCTTCTTGAACTTTGCCCATGGTATTCCCACATAGCTTGCTTGGTCGCACCGCTTGTGTCGGAGGACACTGCTGTGGGTGCGTCATCACGTGATCTGCCGATTAACTTTAAAAGCGTCGAACACGTACAATGAGTGTAGTGCAAACTGGCTTTTTGACGAGTTCAGGAGAGTGATTTGGAACAATATCGGGGTACCACCATAGTGTCTGTCCGTCGTGGGCCGGAAGTGGTGATTGGTGGCGATGGTCAGGTGACTCTGGGCAATGCCATCATGAAAGGTAATGCAAGAAAAGTACGCCGGCTTTATAAGGATCGTGTGCTGGCAGGGTTTGCCGGCGGTACTGCTGACGCTTTCACTCTGTTTGAACGATTTGAGGGCAAACTGGAGGAGTTCGGCGGCAATCTTACCCGTGCGGCGGTAGAGATGGCCAAAGACTGGCGCACAGACCGTATGTTGCGTCGTCTGGAAGCACTACTCGCGGTTGCAGATAGCAAGTGTTCGCTTGTGATCTCCGGCAACGGAGATGTGATTGAGCCGGAGCACGGTTTGATTGCCATAGGCTCAGGTGGTGACTTTGCAAAATCGTCTGCCCGTGCGCTACTGGATAACACCGAGCTTGGTGCTCGTGAGATTGTTGAAAAAAGTCTTGGTATTGCAGCCGACATTTGCATCTACACCAACGGCAATCTGACTATAGAAACGCTAAAGAGCGAAGTTTAATGTTAACAAGGTCAGCTTCCACCCATAAGCTCGCCTCCGTCAATCACCGACCAGGCCCCTAATCATGTCAACCATGACCCCGCGTGAGATTGTTCAGGAACTCGATAAACACATTGTCGGGCAGAGCGATGCCAAGCGCGCCGTTGCTATAGCACTTCGTAACCGCTGGCGCCGTCAGCAGGTTGATGAAGAATTACGTAACGAAATTACCCCGAAGAACATATTAATGATCGGCCCGACCGGGGTGGGTAAAACTGAAATCTCGCGGCGTCTTGCAAAGCTCGCCAACGCACCTTTTATCAAGGTTGAAGCGACCAAATTTACTGAAGTCGGCTATGTCGGGCGCGATGTTGAATCTATTGTTCGCGATCTGGTTGACGCTGCGATAAAACAAACTCGTGAGCATGAGAAAGAGAAAGTTCTTCATCGTGCCGAAGATGCAGCGGAAGAAAAGATTTTGGATATTTTGCTCCCACCGGCACGCGGTGACGGCGACGCCGGCAAAGAGTCTGACACACGCCAGAAATTTCGTAAAAAACTGCGCGAAGGTGACCTCAACGATACCGAGATAGAAATTGAACTGAATGCACCGGGTGTTGGTGTGGAAATCATGACCCCACCGGGTATGGAAGACATGACGCAACAACTTCAGGGGATGTTTGAAAACCTTGGACGCGACAAAAAGCAAACCAGAAAACTCAGGATTTCCGAAGCCATGCTACTCCTCGTTGATGAGGAGGCGGCCAATCTTGTCAACGAAGACGAGCTCAAGCAACTGGCGGTAGAAAATGTCGAGCAAAACGGTATTGTATTTCTGGACGAGATAGACAAAGTCTCCAGACGTTCGGATGCCGGCAGCAGTGGTGGTGATGTATCTCGCGAAGGAGTGCAGCGTGACCTTTTACCTTTGATTGAAGGTTGCACCGTCAGCACCAAGTACGGCATGGTAAAGACCGATCACATATTGTTTATCGCATCCGGAGCGTTTCATCTGACCAAGCCTTCCGATCTGATACCGGAGTTGCAGGGTCGGCTTCCTATTCGAGTGGAATTGAGTGCTCTGACTGTCGAAGACTTCGAACGCATTCTGACTGAACCCAATGCTTCACTGGCACAGCAGTACAAAGCACTGCTGAACACCGAAAAGGTCAGGCTGACTTTTACCGATGACGGCATCAAACGGATTGCCGAGGTCGCCTGGCGCGTTAATGAGACTACCGAAAATATCGGTGCTCGACGGCTACACACCGTGCTTGAGCGATTACTTGATGAAGCCTCCTTTGATGCATCTGATAAAGGCGGTACCGAGGTGGTAGTCGACACAAGCTATGTTGACAGATATCTCGGCGAGCTGGCTCAGGATGAAGACCTGAGTCGCTACATCCTGTAGTCTCTGCTGATATGAGCAAACAAACTGCGACACCCAGACCCACTGAAATCAAGCTGCATCAGCGCAGTCGTGTACTGGAACTGCACTTCGACGATGGCTTTGAATGCAATCTGACCTGTGAATACCTGAGGGTTTTTTCACCTTCCGCAGAGGTTCGTGGCCATGGCCCGGGTCAGGAAGTTCTGCAGACTGGCAAGGAAGATGTCGGCATTGATCAGCTGACACCGTCCGGTAACTATGCAGTTAAAATAGCTTTTGATGATGGTCACGATTCCGGGATTTATACCTGGGTTTATCTACATGAATTGGGTGTAAACTATGAGGCATGGTGGCAGGATTATCTGAATCGACTGGCCGCTGCCGGACACGAAAGAAAGATCAAAAAACCACGTGACTAAGCTGTATTTTGGGCTGTATTTTGGGCAGTTGTTATCGCATTCTTTTAATTATCTGGCATAGCCTGCTGTGTGTTTAAGTTGTTGCCACCGTAAATATCCCGTTAAGTCACTGAGCTAACACCGTGGAAGACAAAACCCATTTTGGATACCAGACTGTTGAAACTGGTAAAAAGAAAGAACTGGTTGGTGAGGTATTTGACTCGGTAGCTGATCGCTATGATGTTATGAACGATCTGATGTCGTTCGGGATACACAGACTCTGGAAGCGATTTACCATCAACCAGACCGGTGTTAGAGCAGGGCAGTCAGTGCTTGATTTAGCCGGAGGCACAGGTGACCTCGCAGCGAAGCTTTATCAAAGAGTGGGATCTTCGGGCACGGTTGTTTTGTCTGATATCAATCAGTCGATGCTTGGTGTCGGTCGTGATCGTATGATCAATCAGGGTATTGTCGGCAATATGCAGTATGCCCTGGCTGATGCTGAACAACTGCCTTTTGCACCGGGTTCATTTCATTGCGTTACCATGGCTTTCGGGTTGAGAAATGTAACCAACAAGCAGCGCGCACTCGAGTCCGTGTTCTCAACCTTAAAGCCAGGTGGCAGAATGTTAGTGCTGGAGTTTTCCAAACCGGTATTGCCGTTACTAAGTAAAGCCTATGACGCGTATTCATTTACTGCATTGCCGGCCATGGGAAAACTGGTGGCCAATGATGCAGATAGTTATCGTTATCTTGCCGAGTCGATACGCAAACATCCGGATCAGGAAACGCTGCTTGGTATGATGCAACAAGCAGGCTTTGAGCGATGTGAATATCACAATCTGACAGGTGGCGTCGTCGCTTTGCATAAAGGTTTCAAGCTGTAGGCCTATTCAAGTGAAACTACCTGCGCCACTGGCTATAGCACTACAAACCGCATTTAATCGTTATGCAGAGCTTGATCCTGATTCAAAACACAGGCTGCAAAAGTTGCAGGGTAAGGTGGTTTGTTTTCAGATAGAAGGTTTGGAAATACCTGTCTGGTTTATCTTCAATGAACAGAGTGTTGAGGTTGTCGAAGATTTTGGTGACACCGCAGATGCCGTCATCGCCGGTGGCCCGTTTTCTCTTTTGGCGCTGGCAAGTGGTAAACGTTCGATTTTTGATGGTGGCGTGACTATCACCGGTGATACTGAAACGGCACAGAAATTTTCCCGATGTCTGAATGAAATTGATATCGACTGGGAAGAACATCTGTCGCGAGTAACCGGTGATGCGGCTGCTCATCAGCTTGGTCGACTGTCGCGGGGTTTTACACAGTGGTTTGCTGAACGTACAGACGCGTTGCAAACCAACACAGCAGATTACCTGCGTGATGAAAGTTACCATGTGCCTCACAGCTGGGAGCTTGAAGAGTTTGTCGAACAAGTTGATGAGTTGCGTGACCGGGTAGATCTGCTTGAGTCCCGACTGGCAAATCGTGCAAGTAACGGAAATACAGAATAGTGTTTGCCAGATTATCAAGGCTCTACACCATACAAAAGGTATTGCTGACCTACGGTATTGATCAGTTACTACTTGAAGTAAAGCCATCCATGGCATTAAAAGTAGTTACTTCATTGTCCCCTGATCGCTGGCGTCACCAGCAGACCCGCAAACTGCCGCGCGCTGTAAGACTGCGGCGTTCACTGGAGGAGCTGGGGCCGGTATTCGTCAAGTTCGGACAGATGCTCTCTACCAGACGTGATTTACTTACTGACGATATCGCTGCTGAACTGGCGTTACTGCAGGATCAGGTACCGCCGTTTCCATCCGACCTTGCGATCAGGAGCATTGAAGAGTCTCTGCAAGGTTCAGTAGATGAAATATTCACGAGCTTTGATTCTCAACCGCTGGCGTCTGCGTCCATTGCACAGGTACATGCTGCAGTAATGCACAATGGCGACGAGGTGGTGGTTAAAGTGCTGCGCCCGGGTATAAGAGATACCATTCATCGGGATCTGTCGTTGATGTATACGCTCGCGGGCCTTGCCGCTTCATTCTGGTCGGAGAGTAAGCGCTTAAAGCCACGGGAAGTCGTTAGTGAATATGAAAAAACTATTTACGATGAACTCGATATGCAGCGCGAGGCGGCAAACGCGGCACAACTTAAAAGAAATTTTACCGATTCAAAAGAACTTTATATTCCGGAAGTCTACTGGGATTACACGCGTGACAACGTCATTGTTATGGAGCGTATCGAGGGTATTCCGATTTCCCACATTGATGAACTAAAAGCTGCAGGAGTCAATCTTGAAAAACTCGCTGAGCGTGGTGTAAATATATTTTTTACCCAGGTATTCAGAGATAATTTCTTCCACGCTGATATGCACCCCGGCAATATATTTGTCTGTAAGAAGAACCCTTCAGATCCGTCCTATATAGCGGTTGATTTTGGTATCGTCGGCAGCTTAACCGATGAAGACAGGCACTATCTGTCGCAAAACCTGCTGGCCTTCTTCGAGCAGGATTACTACAAAGTCGCACGCCTGCATGTCGATAGTGGCTGGGTGCCAGCAGATACCCGTATAGAAGAATTCGAGTCTTCAATTCGAACTGTTTGCGAACCTATTTTTGAAAAACCGTTAGAGGAAATTTCTTTCGGACAGGTACTCTTGCGTTTATTTCAAACCGCGCGACGTTTTCAAATGGAAGTACAACCGCAACTGGTGTTGTTGCAAAAGACATTGTTAAATATTGAAGGATTGGGTCGGCAGCTCTATCCGCAGCTTGATCTCTGGAAAACCGCAAGACCCGTTTTAAAGGGATTTATGATCGAACAAAACAGCCCGTTAACTGTTTTGCGGGAGATTCAGCGCAATGCACCGGAATGGGGGCGACTATTGCCGGAGATGCCTGGTCTGGTGCATCAGTTTCTTGCCGCTGGTGGCGTTTCGGGCAACAGCGTTTATACCTCGAAGTCTGCGTTCTTAAGTAAGGCGGGGGTCAAACCTGCTCAATCCAGTACTTCTGAAAGTTTGATTAATGGCGTGATCTACGCCATCGTAGCTGCAGGTTTTTTTATTTGCGCAACATTAGTGACTTTACTTGGCAGCGCCGGGCTTTACCGGTTGTTCAGCGTACCATTGTGGGCCTGGCTTATATTCCTGTTAGCAGCCTGGTGTTTGCGCTGCGCTTTTAAATCAGTACGTTAATCCTTATTTATCAGGATTTATTTCACTGGATTTATCATTCAGTTGTTGTAGCACCTGCGATAGATCTGATTCTTTATTGAAGTGAACATGCAGTGGTTCTTCACGAAACTCCAGTTCCTGGTCAAGCTCGAGTCGAAAACGGTAAAGCTGACTGTTGAGTTTGTGCAAGCCGGTTTCAAAGCGTGCCGGTTCATAGGCTTTCAGGACTGGTGCTACAGGTGTTGTAGCAGGCAAGTCATCAGTGTCATTTGATCCAGCTTCAGTGCCAGTGGTTTCAGGTTGCTCTGATGTGTTGCTGTGCTGTTCGACGGCTTTTGAACTCTGCACAAATGAGACCGGAGAATTGAGACCGTCGTGATCATTAGCTGTATCTTTTGAAGGTGCTGCCACCAGTGCCTTGAAGCGTGCCAGCAGGACCGCCAGCTCAGCTAGCTTCTGATCAAAATCCACGCGCAGGCCAGTGTTCAGATCTTCAATATCGCGAGACAAAGCCAGTGACTTCTGCCTGTTGTATGAATCCTGATCGTGACTGGACTGGTGATTGTCTGAATGTGCCATTGATTTCCCGAAGCAAATGCCGCGTGGTAACTAACAACCACGCCCTCTGAAGGCTATCGGCAACATTTCGTGACAATTCACTGACAAGCTTGTTAATCAATGTGATCTGATTAGCAAGTTTCCACCCGACAGGCAGGAAAACAAAAGGTTTCACTCAAAAATTATGGCGTCAATAAAGACACGGAATAGATTTCAGGGTTGTCGATTGAATCACTATATTGTGGTGTTTTTTGCTGCTGCCGTTTGATGAATCCGATGGCGGGTTCGGGATACCGGGTCCGGCACTTTGCCCTTGGGTAAATTCCACTGCTGGTGGTGCTGCTGTGAGACTGTTTCGGGGATTTGGTTTATCTTTGCGGCTGGTCCTGAGGTTCCGGAAAACCATCAGCTTGTCTCGTTAACGGTGTAGCGAAGAATTGAGTGATAAGACTGTCTTATGAATCATCGCTTGAGCATAATAGGCGGGGTTTACATTTATCGGCATTTGCGCAATTGAAATCAAGCTGGACAGACCGGTTGTTGAAATGGGGGGCTATTGCTGCGGCCGCCCTTTGTCTGCTACCGATGCTTGCTGTGGTAATCGCAGCTGCTTTGGGTACGACCGATACGTTACGCCACCTCGCAGATACAGTACTCCTGCGATATACGCTTACGACCTTCTATCTGATTGTCATAGTCGTTATCGGCACCACCATTATTGGTACCGGTGCAGCCTGGCTGGTGACCATGACCCGTTTTCCCGGGCGCTCTGTGCTGGAGGTAATGCTCGCTCTGCCGTTTGCTTTTCCGGCTTATGTCATGGGTTATGCCTACACTGATTTTCTGGATCACCCGGGGGCCGTGCAAACCTTGTTACGATCGATCACCGGCTGGGGACCCAAAGACTACTGGTTTCCTGAAATACGCAGTATCGGTGGCGCGAGCCTGATGTTCATATTAGTGCTCTATCCCTATGTCTACCTGCTTGCCCGATCCGCATTCTTAAGAGAATCCGCTACTGCTAATCTGGCTGCCCGTAGTCTGGGTCGCGGCGCCGCAGGTGCGTTCTGGTTTGTATCGCTGCCTATTGCACGTCCGGCTATTGCAGGTGGTGTGTTGCTTGTAGTGATGGAGACGATTGCCGACTTCGGCACCGTTAGTTACTTCGGTATACAGACTTTCGCAACCGGCATCTATACCAGCTGGTTCTCGCTCGCAGACCGGGGAGGTGCAGCACAGCTTGCGTTTTGTCTGTTGATATTTGCGCTATTCCTCGCAGTGCTGGAGCAGATACAAAGAGGTGCTGCGCGTAATCATGGTGCCGGGCAACGTGAAAGGCGTCCTCAACAAACGCAGTTGACCGGCTGGCGTGCTGTCTGTGCATCACTGTTCTGCGCCATACCCGTATGTTTTGGTTTTGTTTTGCCGATCATACTGCTGCTGGTTATGGGTTTTGACTCTGAACAGAATCTCTTCAGTGAGCGCTACCTGGGCTTCATTAAGAATTCGGTGTTACTTGCCTCTATCGCTGCAGTCGCGACCGTTTTTCTGGCTGTTATTCTGGCTAGTTACAAACGCTTTCATCCTGGTCGGATGGCACATACTTCTGTCAATATTGCACGTATCGGCTATGCGGTTCCGGGCGGGGTTATCGCCGTCGGATTACTTGTTCCATTTGCAGCGTTGGATAATCAAATAGACGCGATAGCTGAAACCTATTTCAATGTTTCAACCGGTCTGATTTTCACAGGCACTATCACGGTATTGGTTATGGCGTATATGGTTCGCTTTATGGCAGCCGCCGTTAATACCTACGAAGGCGGTCTTGCCACCATGAACCCTAAACTCGAAGCTGTGTCTCGCAGCCTGGGTACAAACTCTACCGGCATACTTTTCAGAATTCATCTGCCAGTGTTGAAAACCAGTGTATTCACAGCATTTTTAATTGTATTTGTTGATGTGATGAAAGAGTTACCAGCCACTTTGATTATGCGACCTTTTAATTTTGATACTCTGGCCGTGCAGGCACACAGGCTGGCATCAGATGAGAGGCTGGCAGGGGCGGCGGTTCCTTCACTGATTATTGTATCGATCGGTCTGTTGCCGGTTATTCTGCTCTGCAGGAGGCTTTCGAAGTCAGCCTAAAAGCTACTTCCACCCGGATGCGTCCAGCAGTTTCTGGGCTGCTGCGACGTTGTCAGCTATAGCTGCTGCGTTAAGGTCATCAGGTTTAAAAAAGCCCAGTGAAGCAACAGAAGGACTCAGGCCGATTCCGGGAACCGATGGATATTCATCGTTGCCTGCAGAGAAGTATTTCTGGGCAGATTCAGAAGCAAGGTATTCGAGGAATCTGACAGCGTTTTCTTTATTTGGTGCGTGTTTCGCCACTCCGCCGCCGGAAAGATTCATGTGAGCGCCTGTTGAATCCTGATTCGGGAAAACCCAGCCGATCATGTCAATGCTGTCTGAAACGCCCTTGACCGGCTTTCGAACAGCGCGGCCAAAGTAGTAAGTGTTGGACATAGCGATGTCACACTCACCGGATACAATACCGCGCAGCTGATCGGTATCACCACCTTGTGGATCACGTGCAAAGTTTGCAACGACCGCTTCGGCCCAGTCTGCCGCAGCATCTACACCCAGATGAGCAATGAGTGCAGCAGTGATAGTCTGTGTATAGACGTTTGAAGAGGAACGGATACAGATTTGTCCTTTGTACTTTGGATCAGCGAGGCTCTGATAAGTCATTGGTGGATCCTGCACATCGTTTTTGTCATAAAACAAAATGCGTGCACGTTGCGAAAATCCATACCACTGGTTCTCATCGTCTTGTAGATAAGCCGGAACCCGCCGTTCAAGCACTGGCGAATCAATTGATTGCAGCACACCCGCAGCCTTGGCTCGTTCTAACCGCGATGTATCGACAGTGAGCAGGATATCCGCCGGACTGTTTTTTCCCTCGGATTGCATACGAGTGATCAGTTCGTCTGCTTTACCTTCAATACGATTAACCTTGATGCCGGTTTGTTTTACGAAGTCTGAGTAGAGTCGCTCATCAGTGTCATAGTGGCGGGATGAATACAGATTAACCTCGCCTTGTGCGTAAACGAGTGGTCCTGCCAATGTGGCTGCCAATGCGGTCGCGACTGATATTCTGTGAGTAACTCGAGGCATTTTTTATCCTGCGTGATGACGGAAGGGCGAAAATTTATTCTGCTTGTGCAAGAATTTGTAAATAATTCTCGTTAACAGGCTCAAATGATAATGCGAATAATTATTATTTACAATAATTTTTTGAATACAGTTGTCTTTTGAATATGATATGTCAGTATGTTCGATACATCGGTTGCAACCCGTTTGCGGCGGTTAATTAAGTCATGAAGCAATTGCATATAGAAAAGTTGTGCGTCGATCTGGGTGGACAACCGATCGTCAAAGACGTCAGCTTTCAACTCCAGCATGGTGAAATCGGTTGTTTACTGGGTCCGAGCGGGTGCGGCAAAACCACCATACTGAATGCCATTGCCGGTTTTGAGCCGCCTGCTTCCGGACAGATTTTTCTGGCTGAAAAAGAAGTTGCCAGCTCATCCTCCCAATTGCCGCCGGAGGAAAGACGTGTAGGTATGGTGTTTCAGGACTCTGCACTGTTTCCGCATCTTTCAGTCAGACAGAATATTGCGTTTGGCCTCAAGGGACAGAGCCGTTCCGATATCAAACAACGTGTTGAAGAGTTGCTAAGACTGGTATCTATGCAGGAGTACATAGACAGTTATCCGCACCAGTTGTCCGGTGGGCAGCAACAGCGAATTGCTCTGATTCGTGCTATTGCACCGAGGCCGCCGATATTGTTAATGGATGAACCTTTCAGCAGTCAGGACTCCGAGCTTCGAGTGAAGCTGGCGGAGAGCGTCAGGGAAATATTAAAGCATGATGGCATCACCGGTATTCTGGTCACTCATGATCAGCATGAAGCTTTTGCCATAGCCGATCATATCGGTGTTATCTCCGATGGTCATTTAAAGCAATGGGACAATGCCTATAATCTGTATCACAGACCAGTGGACAGATTTGTCGCCGACTTTATCGGTGAAGGTGTTTTTGTCTGTGGTAACACTATCGGAGAGAATCAGGTTCAAACCGAGTTCGGTGTGGTTAACGGCGAACTGCTTAACGGTTATAAAACCGGTGAACTTGTTGATTTGCTGGTCAGGCCGGATGATGTGATTCATGACGATAGCAGCGCTAACAAAGCCACTGTTGTTGCAAAGAACTTTCGTGGTGCTGATCACCTCTATACACTGCTAATGCCAGGTAATACCCGAATTGCCTGTCTTGCGCCATCACATCATGATCATCAAATAGGCGAGAAAATCGGCATCAGACTCAAAGTGGATCATCTGGTTGTTTTTCCATCGTAGAGTCGACGCACAAGGGGTCGACACACAAGCTTTGTTGCTTTGCCTTTCGTTTCCGCTGCACTATTTTACCTCTTCGATGTCCGGACAAGCCGTCTATACAGGCTTCGTATCGGTATGGCAGTAAGGAGTAAAAATGGAGCAATCAACGTTACGGTTCGATGCTGAGTCTGTCAAAGGCATTGTCGATCATATGAATGAGGATCACTCCGAGGCTCTGCACCTTTACATCAAGGCCTTCACAGACATTGAATCTGCTTGCATAGAAAATCTGCAAATGACAGATATAGATGCTGACGGTATTACGCTGGCGTATAGCGTGGAGGGAGAGAAAAACCAAAGCCGTATTTTGTTTGTAGATACTATAGGCAAACCTCTGACCGCAGTTGCGGGTGTACGCGGTGCTCTGGTTGCGATGGTCAGGATTGCGCGCCGCTAACCAAGAGTCACGATTGTCGTTGTGAACTGCATGTCTGTCGGACAAGGCGTTAAAGTTAGCTTGCTGCCAGACAAAAGGCAGGCGACGATAGTCACTAAAAATAATCAGTCGGAAAGTAGCATGACAGCAGACATCAAAACACGGTTTCCCGACGGGGTTCAGTGGTCTAAACAGCTCGACACCGGGCAGGTGAAATCTCCCTATACGGATGCTGCCGCCAGTGTAATTTCAACGGCTGGTGCTGATGATGCCTGCCGTGAGGTGAGTTCATGGGCCGAGTATCAGCCAACTGAGCTTGTGCGGCTCAGTAAACTTGAGTCACATCTGGGTTGCGGGGCGATCTACTACAAAGATGAATCTTCAAGATTTGGTCTCGGCAGCTTTAAAGCGCTGGGTGGTGCGTACGCCGTGCTCAGGTATGTTGCAGCACAATATTTACAACAGCAGGGAACCCGGATTTCTCTGAGCGACATCAGACAAGGCAGGGTAAAAAACTTTGCCGCATCACTGACCGTTGTCACTGCCACGGATGGTAATCATGGTCGTTCTGTTGCCTGGGGTGCGAAAAATGCCGGTTGTCCGTGTCGCATCTATATTCATGCGCAAGTCAGTGCCGGTCGAGAGCAGGCAATGGCATCACTCGGCGCTGAGGTGATTCGTATTGATGGTGATTACGATGAATCAGTAAAGCTCTGTGCTGCAGAAGCAGAGCAAAACGGCTGGCAGATGATTTCTGATACCTCTTATGAGGGTTATACAGAGATACCGGCAGATGTGATGGCAGGCTACACCGTGCTCGCGAGCGAAGTGATCGACCAAATGGATAAGCCTCCAACCCACGTTTTTCTGCAGGCAGGGGTCGGCGGGCTGGCGGGTGCTATTGCCGCCCGACTCTGGATGGAGTTTGATGAGAACCGGCCTCATTTCACCATTGTTGAATCAGACTACTCAGCTTGCGTGTATCAGAGCTTTCTGCAGCAGGCCCCGGCGACTGTGGAGATCACAGAAGAGACCGTGATGGCTGGTTTATCCTGCGGAGAGATGTCACTACTCGCCTGGAAAATCCTCTCAGGCTGTTGTGATCAGGTGATGACAATCCCTGACGACCAGGTCGCGGCGGCGATGAAACTTTTTGCCGACGGTGAGATGTCAGGCGAATCTATCGAAGCAGGTGAGTGTGCGGTACCCGGTGTTCTGGCATTGATGGCAAGTGTCACCGCCGCGCAACATGACTACCGTGATGCAAGGGTGCTGGTGCTCGGCTGCGAGGGTGCGACCGATGCGGCAGTTTATCAACAAATGTTGGATTCTGTGGCTTGATCGGCAATTAATCAGTTATGATTGCAGTGTATAGTTAATATTCGTATTGGAAGAACGTCCTGATCCGGTGATGGGCGCGGATTTCAAATCCGATGAGACGCGTTAGACGTGTCTGGTGGGTTCGACTCCCACGTTCTTCCGCCAACGACCCATGTTGACCAACTGCCATTTGTGCCATTTGAGGGTTAAGTTGTCAGACTACATGTCGAAGAATAAGTGATATAGCCACTGTTTTTTTACATGAGAGTCAATCATGGCCCGGTCGTCTGATTCCTTTTTTCTGCTCGCGATACTGAAAGACAAAACCTTTCAGGCGCGTGAAATTCGTCGTGTGATCGCGTTCGCATCACTGTATCTGGTAATCACCACGGTAATGCTCGCGGTGATGTATAACCAAATGCTTGGGCAGCTCGTCTCCGGCAACTCACCAATGCTGTTTGTCTCGGAAGACATGAGTCTGCTTAATGAACAGATTCCCAGTCTGGGAAGCGTGTTGGGACGCTGGATCGTCATGATGATGGTGATTAATGTGGTGGTTACCACAATGATCAGTATGTTCATCATCCGCAAGCTCGGTGCACCATTACTGGCTGTCAAACGCGCTCTGCGTGAGATCGGGCAAGGCAATCTGAATGTTCGCCTGCGTGCAGATGACGACAGGGAATTCAGCGAAGTAACCAGTGCCCTGCAGGAGGCGGTCGTTAGCATAAACCGTCAAATTGCCGAGGCCAAAGGGCAGGTACACGTGGTGCAGGAACTACAGAAAAAATCTGCTAACGCTGAAGAAATTGCAGAGTCTCTGGAGAATTGCAGCAACGCGCTGGATTTTTTCAATACTGCGGAAGCTGCGAAATAACGACAACTTTAACTCCGTGTTGATGGCCTTTGTTGCACAGCAGTAAATCAGATCGCCGGATCTGATTGGCCAATAGCAGCGGATTGGTGCGGTAACAAATTACATGCATAAGAAAAAAATATCGTACTTTCGTGCAAGCACTGTAGTTGTCACTGTGATGACGGCGCTTCTGGTTTCGTGTACCGGTGGTGAAGAGGCTGATGAAAAGCTTGCTGAAATTGACGGCCTGAGGGTATCGTTGTCTGACTATCGCTTTGGCGTTCAAAATGTAGGCAGCGTGACATCGCAGCAGTTTACGGTATCCAATGTAGGCGTGGATACTTATCCAATAAACGATATATCAGTCGACGGTAACCATGCCCAGGATTTTGTCGCAGAGGTTCCGGAGGCTGTCACGCTTGAACCGGGCGATGAGATTGAGATTAATGTGGCCTTCTCTCCATTGGGTGAGGGTCAACGTACTGCCAGTCTGAATATTGATTACGATACGATTGTCGGTTTCGGATCTAACCGTGTAGAGTCGCTATTCTACGATGCGCGCAACTTTGAAGCGGCTGGTGACTATGTGAACGCCACCGCTACGTATCGAGAGTATCTCAATGCCGGTGCGACCACCGCCAATAAGGCGCGAGCAACTATAAAGCTGCCATTGCTTGAAGAGGCCGGCGTGTATGGCACCGGTAGTGATTTCGGTTTATACCTGGAAGCACTGGATAAGCGCGATGAAGGCGACACGCAAGCATCATTGCAACTGATTGATGCCTTGCTCAGACAGCACGATGACAGCTATCTGGTCGATGACGCCACCTATTTGCGTGCTTATATACAGTTGGCAGATCATGGCGATTACCAGCTCGCCTATGAAAATTTTCAGCAATTGATTGATGAGCACCCGGACAGCAGCTATCTGGATACCGCTCTGTATAGTCAGGGACTTGCCCAGTACGAGCTTGGCAATGTAGAAAAGGCCGAAGAGATATTCATTTCATTGAAAGATCGGCATACCGGTGTTCGGCTCGGGCTGTTTGAATTACAGTGGCCGAGTGACAACTTTATATCAAGATTGTGGTTTGCAAAAGCCGAAGATCAGATTGAAAAAATTAAGCTCGTGGATTTAGGTAGTTACTAGCCACTCGTTGTACCGATTGATGTGATGGTTTGTTGTGCGAGCTTCTCGGTATAGCTGTGTATCTTTGCGTGGCTGTTTGTACCCAACCAGCCCAGTAGAAAGCGATAAAAATCTGTCCATGCGGGAGCAAAAAGGCTGCGCCACTCTTGCTCCAAAGCGACTGTATCAATAGTGTCATTGGCTGCAATACGCATTTTCTCAAAGTAGTGGTCGAGCAGCTCCGGAATAAATCTTTCACAGTCGCTTTCGTCAAAACAGCTACCGAAAAAATAGGCAACATCTTTCATTCCGCAGCCACCGCCGACATATTGAAAGTCTACCGCTGCCACCTGTGTACCATCGTGGTTAAAGCAGAAGTTGGCTACTTTTGCATCTCCGTGTACCAGGGTCTGATGTTCACAGTTATTCAGTAGTTGATCTATGTCAGTGGCAATGTCTTTTATCGGGCCTTGTTGCATAGCATTGAATTCATCAGGGCGTGTGGCAAGATGCCAGTAGGTACCAACAGGCCATAACCCATCCGGTACTGCATGAAGAAAGCGGGCATGGAATGCTGCCAGCCAGCTAAGGCAAGGTTTAGCCTGATCGCATGTCAGATGTGCGTGTCTTTTCGGAAAACCGGCAGAATCCAGATCTTCGAGAACTATCCAGCTGTCGTTACCTTCGGTAGCAGAAGTAACACAAGCAGCTACCCGGCATTTTTCATCGCAGCGCTGACTCCACTGGCGATACCAACGTGATTCAACATCGTAGGATTTGAGCTTTCGCTGCAAAGATTTATCAGTGTTCCAGCCACGTGGATGTTGCGTATGCATGGCAGGGGTTATTTGTTTTATCACTATGGTGCCAAGTGTTTCTGGCTGTAGTTGGACACGAAATATTTCACCGTAGCCGCTCCAGAGAGTTTGTACTGACTCGAGCTTTTGAGCATCTGATGCACCAGTCTTTTCGAGTACCAGAGTTTTCCAGGTTTCAGTCATTTGATGTCGTTTAGGTTTTTCGGCAGACTATTCATCACAGGGTTACTTCTGAAGAACCTGGTTTGTGTTGATTATTGAATGCTTGCACAATACATTGATTACCAGGTGGCACTAACGGATCAGGATAAAACAAATGGCTGCAGACAGTTTACGTGCACGAATGCTCAGAGGCGAAATTTTAAGTGGTACATTCGTCAAAACCCCCTCTCATGACATTATTGAAATTATGGCTTTGTCCGGTCTTGATTTCGTCACCGTTGATACAGAACATGCGCCGTTTGATAGAGGCAGACTGGATGCCTGTCTCGCTGTCGCTCGGGCACTGGATTTTCCGGTGCTGGTCAGAGTTCCGTCCGGCGATCGGCAGGAGATACTTAAAGTTCTTGATAGCGGAGCTACAGGTGTTGTGGTACCACACGTTGATTCACTTGAAAAAGCCGAAGAAGTAGCCCGCTGGTCACGTTTTGGTCATGGCGGACGCGGATTTGCAGGTTCAACCCGTTGGGCCGGCTTTGCGACTCGCAAAATGCCCGAAATATTGGCTCAAAGTGAAGAAGAAACCGTTGTTGTTGTGCAAATTGAAGAGCCCGAAGGTGTTGATTGCTGTGATGCTATAGCGGCTGTTACCGGAGTAGATGGTTTATTTGTCGGGCCTGCTGATCTGGCGGTCTGTTATGGCGTTACAGATATCAGTGACAAACTTGTCCGCGATGCCATTGCCAGTGTTGGCTCAGCTTGTAAAAAGAACAACAAAACCTGTATTACTTTCGCACCTGATACCACCTCGGCAGAGGCACTAAATCAACTGGGTGTGACGATGTTTCATATCGCCTCGGAACATGGTTTTGCCATGGCAGGTGCGAGGCAGGTGGCGCAATCACTGGCTCAGTTAAACAGCTAGCTAGCTGAGCTTAAATTCGCTGATTATTTCTCGACTGGAATAGCGATAATGGCTTCTGGTGTCGAATAGACAGAGTGTAAGATAGAAAACATTGCTAAAAGACTACCAAACTCTATGTTTACAGGCAGAAACTAAAATTAGTCGGTCGCCTTGTGAAAAATGCAGGCTGTTTAATTTGGTTTTAGTGATTAGTCTTGAGCGTGTCGACTACGCGGTCTATTTCATCGCTTGTATTGTAGTGTGAGAAGCTGATTCTCAGTACTCCGTCTTCAATGTCTTTAATGCCCAGTTTTTCAAGCAGGCGCGTTGCGTAGAAATTGCCATTACCTGCTGCTATATCGTTTTCAGCTAATTGCAGCGACAAAGCAGCGGATGAATGTTTTTTGGAAGTCAGTGCGATATTTGCTTCGCGTCCGTCGGTAACATCGCGACCCAACACCTGTACCGGCAGATCTGACAAGCCTTCCAGCAACTGATTGCATAGTTGTGTCTCATGGGCATGCATTAGTGAGGAGACTTGCAAGGCTTTTTCAAACAAGCTGAGATCTGTGCTGCCAAAATGATGTTGATGTGAATTGCTAAAGTACTCACCCAGGCCCGCCAGTGCTGCGATGGAAGCGTGGTCAGGACCTGTGCCGTCGAGCATTTTATGGGCATAACTGCGGTTAAAGTAGTGGCATTGAGGGGTGAGTCGCGATCGAAATTCTTCACTGGTATACATAACCCCCATATGAGTTCCATAAGTCTTATAAGTACTGAAGCAGTAAGCATCTGCTTTGAGCGATGGTAAATCCGGCCACATGTGTGGTGCGTAGGAAACTCCATCGAGTACAACACGGGTTTGGTTGGCGCGACACAGAGCAATAACTTTATCGACAGGATTTACCGTGCCAATGATATTGGAGCTGTGTGTCATACAGACTATAGCGGTTTTGGGCGTTAAAAGTGTTTCAAAATCCGCCAGATCGAGCTCGGCAGTTTTTGTATTTATATTCCAGACTTTAAGTGTCGCACCGGTTCTTTCGCAAAGTCTCTCCCATGCGCCGATGTTAGCTTCGTGATCCTGATCAGTGACTATTACTTCAGAGGTATTGTTTACTATGCCTTCACAGGCGTAGGCCAGTGTATTGATGTTCTGTGTTGTTGATGCACCGAGGGTCAGATCAGTTGGATTTATACCGAGTAAATCGGCCATGGTCTGTCGACCGTGATCCATTTGCTTGCCAGCTGTATTGAGAATTTCTGCTGCACCATAGGGCTGTACCTTATTAAACTTGTAGAAGTGCATCAGTTTGTCCAGTACCGCACCTGCCACATAGCTGCCACCGGCGTTTTCAAAGAAGGCGGTTTTTGCAGCCAGCGGTTCTTTGAAGGTCGGGAAACAACTGCGTACGTAATCAATGTCCAGATGATTGAGTTTGGAGTTCGTCATAATAGAGTTCTCTTTAACTTATGAGCTCGATTCGTTAGCCCGGGTTGTTAGCCCAAATTGTTAGCACAGGGCTTCAATCAGATCAGATAAAAATCCGTCGCAGCGTTCCAATTGATCAATCGAGATGTATTCATCCGGCTTGTGTGCCTGTTCTATACTGCCGGGTCCAAAGACAATTGTCTCTACTCCGAGGTCGCGTTTGAACAATCCACCCTCGGTTCCAAACGCTATTTTTCCTACTGTATTTGCACCCGTGAGTTGTTTTATAAAGGTAACGATATCGCTTTCAGCCAGTGTATTTAGTGCCGGATATTCATTGGTGATTTCGATGTCGATTTTAACACTCGGGTGTTGTGCTATTACCGGTGCTGTGATTTTACTTGCCGCTTCTTCTAACAAATCGATAATCTGTAGCGGATTGTCATCAGGCAGATTGCGGATTTCAAAATCGAGTGTACAGTAGTTAGGCACAATGTTGAGTGCTGTACCACCGCTAATTGTGCCAACATGCAGTGTGGTGTGTGCTATGTCATAGTCGTTGTCGTGTGACCCGTGTTCAATCAGGTTTTGTTGAATTGATCTGATTGAGTTAATAAAATCTGTAGCAAGATATATTGCATTAACAAAATTTGGAGCAAGGCTTGAGTGGCCTTCAACACCATGAAAATGTGCTCTTGCTGCGGTCTTGCCTTTGTGGGCAATGACAGGTTGCATCATGGTCGGCTCGCCAACAATGCAATACTTTGGTTTTACAGTGGCAGACTGTAGCGTATCGAGCAGTCTTCTGACACCAATACAACCGATTTCCTCGTCGTAGCTGAACGCCAGATGCAAGGGCGTTTGAAGTTTGTCAGTATCAAGTGATCCGACTGCAGATAGAATACAGGCAATAAAGCCTTTCATGTCACAAGTGCCGCGACCGAAAAGTTTATCGTCCTGTTGTCGTACGGCAAACGGATTGGATGTCCAGTTCTGTCCCTCTACGGGCACTACATCAGTATGACCGGATAGCATTACGCCTGGTTTTTCAGCCGGGCCGATAACGCAGTACAGATTGGCTTTGGTTTTCTCCTGGTTGTGGACCAGTTCAACTGTGAAACCCTGCGTTTTCAGATAGTACTCAATGAAACTGATCAGCTCAAGATTGCTGTCTCTGCTGATAGTTGCGAAGCTGACGAGCTTTTTTAGTAGTTCAGTACTTTGCATCAGTATTTTTTACGACTTTGCTATACATGGAGTTAGCATCGTTTGCTGGCATCCGATGGCGAGTATCACTACAATAAAAAGTCAGTCTTTAATAATTTATCTACAGGCATCGGATTTACGTTCCGTATATCGCCGGGAGAATTAAGTGCAGACCTACGTCGTTTGTGCATTGTACAAGTTTGTACGGCTCAAAAGCCACGAGTTACTGCGCCAGCCGCTATTGGATTTAATGTTGGCAGAAAGCGTACGCGGTACATTACTTCTGGCATCAGAGGGAATAAATGGCACGATAGCCGGGTCGCGTTCCGGAATTGACCGGGTGCTGGATTGGTTGTCGCAGGTGCCGGGACTTACTGATCTTGAGACCAAAGAATCTGTCAGTACAGAACTTCCGTTCAAACGTTCACGGGTGAAACTGAAAAAGGAGATCGTCACCATGGGGGTCGAGGGTATTGACCCGCGCAAGGCGGCTGGCACTTACGTAAAACCCGGTGACTGGAATGCACTTATATCCGATCCGGAGGTACTACTGATAGACACCCGCAATGACTACGAATGTGAGGTTGGCAGTTTTGTCGGTGCATTGAATCCGAATACAGATTCGTTTCGCGAATTTCCGGCCTATGCGGCGCGGGAGCTCGATAAGAACAAGCACAAAAAGATTGCGATGTTTTGTACCGGGGGAATTCGCTGTGAAAAGTCGACAGCTTTTCTTCGTGAGCAAGGTTTTGAAGAGGTTTACCATCTTCAGGGCGGGATTCTTAAGTACCTTGAAGAAGTTCCGGAGAGTGACTCTTTATGGAGCGGCGAGTGTTTTGTTTTCGATGACAGGGTAACCGTTAATCATCAGCTTGAGCCGGGCAGTTATGATCAGTGCCATGGTTGCCGGCGGCCGATCACAGAGGCGGATAAGCAAAGCGAGCACTACATCGCTGGTGCTCAGTGCCCTGCATGCTGTGATGAAATCACAGCAGATCAAAAACAGCGGTTTCTGGAACGTGAAAAACAGATGCAACTGGCGCGAACGCGGGGTGAAGCACACCTCGGAGAAGAGGCCAGAGTGCGTCTACTGGAGGAACGCGAGATCCGGGATCGAAACAAAGAGCAAGATTAAAAAATCAGACTAATGCGTCAGGCTGTAGATCATGTAGTTAACCCCGAGACGATAAGCGGTTGAGGTGTAGGCCGACGCATATTCTTCCATATCGGCGTGTTCCCAGGCGTCACCAAGATCTACGTTCCAGTTGATCATGACAATAACGCGATTGTCGTCATCGAGAATCGCACGCCAGGCAGGTGTTTGTCTTGAGCTGTTACTTTCTATCACTGTGCCGGCTTTACTCATCGGGCGTTCCCAGGTGGAACCATTGTTCAGGCACAGCGCTCTGAGTCCCGGAATCTGAACAAACTTGTTGATGTCGAAGTGAACGTGGAAGATTTCATGGTCTTTCGGCAGATCAACAATTTCCCGGTCTGGAAAAATCTGTGCCATCCATTCCTCAAACTTGCCCCATTGATAACTGCCGTGAAAATCATCTACGAGCAAAAATCCACCGCGCAGAAGATATTCTTTCAGACGATCGGCCTCGGGTTGTGTAAAAGAGGCGAAACCAGCTTCGACCATGTAGAGAGCCGGATAGTCAAACAGCGATTCGTTCATCACCGAGATACTTTGTGACTGGCTGTTGGTATCGATACGCGTCATGCGCTTGATCGCAGAAATGAAATGCGGGTCGGAATCAGAGCAGTCGGCCTGCCAGTGCGGGAATCCAACATAGTCACCGAGTTCGTGGACTGCAATCGGGTTGTCGGCAAACATCAGACGGGAAAATGTAAATTCGTGTTGTGGTATGCGGGCAATGTTTTGTGGACAGACCGGCCGCTGAGGTGCGACACAAATACCCTGCTGTGCTGCAACAGGTGTGGCGCTGGAAGCCAGAACGACACTAAGTAGTAAGCTTGCGACTAGGCTTGCAGGGTGTTTGTTTTTTCCAGTCAGCGTTGTTCTGACGTACTTTACAAGCTTTGATTTTGAAGTATTTTTCAACATTGTCCCTCTTTGACAGAACCGCCGCCCAAATGTTCTGCACATAATTTTCTGTGAACTGTTTACTCTCGGGTGAGGTCGGAATACAGTATGCCGGGTAACGGGCATTTCGTGCGGGAAATTGCGCCACAAGGTAATCGGACATCGAAATTCACTAGCTGTGTTCCGTTCTAGGAAGTTTAGTGCCAGGCAAGCCGTTTTGTTTGCCATGAAGCGTTAATCTTTAATGGTGCAGCAAGTGGTAATTTCTATCTACCGATTGGCAGTCACCAGTGACTGTGCTAGATTCCGTGTCGAATTGTAAGGTGACGAGATTTTGTTTGCTTTATTCAAGCAAAATAGGTCGTCAGGTGTGGATTTTAGTTAGAAAATTAAAGGTATCAAGGTGGCTAAATCAGTTGGCAAAGTAAAGTGGTTCGATAACGCAAAAGGGTATGGTTTTATCCTAAATGCTGAAGAAGAAGATGTGTTTGTCCATTATCGTTCTATTATGGGCGATGGTTATAAATCTTTAAGCGAGGGTGAAGAAGTTGAATTTATTCAAACTCGTAGCGACAAAGGCTGGCAGGCAGCAGAAGTTGAAAGAACAATGGCTGACAACAGTTCTCACGAAGTGACAGTGGAAGAAGAGTTCGTGGAACAAGTGGGTACAGCCTGATATATTAGATTCACCCTCTTTTGATTTAAGGTGTATCTAATGAATAGTATTTCGCAGTTTTTAATTAGTGGTCTTTTCATTGTATCGGTGTGCGCCTGTGCAAAAACTGATGCAGACGCCGCAAAACTGGTTTGGCAGCAGACTTCGGAAAACGGCGTTTTTGATGTCACGCTTGATGCTCAAGTGGATGATTCTGTTGAAATTAATCAGTTCCTTGAATGGATATTGACAGTCAAAACCGCTACCGGCGAAGTGGTCACTCCGGCACGAATATCAGTCGGTGGCGGCATGCGAGCACACGGTCATGGTCTGCCAACTCAGCCGCAGATCAGTGAGTATCTGGGTGAGGGGAAGTATCTTGTCAAAGGTTTGAAGTTCAACATGAATGGCAATTGGGAACTTGCCTTCGACATTGACGCAGAAGACCGGAAAGATAAGGTTGTCTTCGAGCTCAAAATCGACGTTTAACAGATCTCGCGCCAGTTAATATGCGGAACCGGTTATCTGAGGATCCGCATAAATTTGTGGATGAAGACTGGATATCTCTCAGACGGTCGTACTGATGCTTACCAACCTAACCCGAACTATTCACGAAATCGACGGCATCTCGCTTGATCTTTGATTCCACAGCTACGCGCCCCGAGCAAATTTTTTCTTTTGCAAATATCAAACAAACTATTCGACGCAAGAAGACCTATTATTTTAAGACAAGGCACTGTGAAACCAAATCTCTGCGCCATATGCTCGCCATTTCATGAATAGTTCGGGTTAAGCATTTGACATGTCTAAATCTACTCTACAGCAATGATCAGCGGGGTCAGTACCCTCAGTCGTGGTATGCCGCAACCGCAGAAGAAATTGCCCGGCAGCCGGCATTAAGCGAGTCGGTCAGCTGTGATGTCTGCATTATCGGCGCCGGGTTCACGGGGCTGTCTGCTGCGTTGACACTGGCGAGTTCGGGCGTTGATGTTGTCATACTTGACGCGCATCGCGTTGGCTGGGGGGCGAGTGGCCGAAATGGCGGTCAGTTGGGCAGTGGCCAGCGGCTGGATCAGTGTGAACTGGAAGCACAGTACGGACGGGATCATGCCCGCGCGTTGTGGGATCTCGCACAGGAATCGAAGCAACACGTACATGAGCTGATCCGCCAGCATAATATTGAGTGCGATTTTCATCCAGGTATTTTGCATGTGGATCATAAACGCCGATTCGGCCGTGAAACCGCAGCTTATGTTGAAAAGCTGAATAAAGACTATCAATACGATCAGATATCTTTTCTGGATCAGGCAAATCTTCGAGAACGGCTTGCCAGTGAGCACTACTACTCGGGCTCGGTTGATACAGGCGCAGGTCATCTGCATCCGTTAAAACTGGTCACGGGCTATGCTCGTGCGGCGCTGCAACACAATGTCCGGATATACGAAGCCACTGAAGTAAAAAGCTATACCGACAGCGCAGAGCGCGTTGTCGTTAAAACCGGAGCGGGTGAAGTTATAGCGAAGCAATTGCTCCTGGCATGTAACGGTTATCTGGGCAATCTGAATAATCAGGTGGCAGCCTCTGTGATGCCGATCAACAACTATATTATTGCCACCGAAGAACTGGACCCTGCTCTGGCTGACGCTTTAGTTAGCGACAGGATGGCGGTTGCAGATTCTAAGTTCGTGGTTAACTATTTCAGAGTGTCCGCTGATAATCGCCTGCTGTTCGGTGGAAGAGAAAGCTACGGCTACCGCTTTCCGGCGGATATAAAATCTTTTGTTCGAAGCGCAATGCTTTCAGTCTACCCGCAGCTTGAAAATGTGTCTGTTGACTATGGCTGGGGAGGTACGCTTGCCATTACCATGAATCGCATGCCGTACATAAAACAGCTTGGCACCAATGTGATTTCATCATCGGGTTATTCGGGCCATGGCGTCGGTATGGCGACGCTGGCAGGTAAAATATGTGCTGAGGCAATTAAAGGTAAACTGGACAGTTTTGATGTGATGGCCTCGGTGGATCACATGGCGTTTCCAGGTGGTACCTTATTGCGTTCACCATTGTTAAAGCTCGGTATGCTCTATTACTCACTGCGCGATAAGCTCTGAGTTAAGCTACATTCAGCACTTCCAGTTTGGCATAGGCCATTACCAGCCACTTGCTGCCAACTTCTTCGAAATTCACATACACGCGAGCATGGGTTCCCTGACCTTCGTAGTCTGTTACGATGCCTTCACCGAACTTTGCATGACGAACTCTCTGACCGACGGTGAGACCGGTGTCGTTGTCTTCCCGAATTTTACTGCGCCGTGCCGGTGTGCTAGCCATTGGTCTGCTGACATGCATGCGGGGTCTGACTTCCTGAATCAGTTCGACGGGAATCTCTGAAATGAATTTGGACGGGGTATTGAAGTGGTCGCGTCCATAAAGTCTGCGATGTTCTGCCATGCTCAGATAGAGCTTTTTCTCTGCACGTGTGATACCGACGTAGCAAAGTCGTCGTTCTTCCTCAACTTTACCGGATTCTTCAATCGATCTTTTACTTGGAAAAAGACCCTGTTCCATACCGGTAATAAAGACCATCGGAAATTCGAGACCTTTGGCAGAATGCAGCGTCATCAATTGCACACAGTCTTCCCATTCATCGCCCTGTTGATCTCCGGCCTCAAGAGCTGCATTGGCGAGAAATGCATCAAGCACGGTCATGTCCGGCATGTCTTCCGGCAGGTCAGGTGGATCAATACCGGCACCGATGAGTTCCTGCAGATTTTCAACACGAGCCTCACCTTTTTCAGTGCGGTCTTTTTTATAGTGATCGAGTAAACCACTGTGTTCAATCACGTGTTCGATCATCTTATCGAGCGGCAAGTCCTGTGTTGCCTTGCGCATCTGCATAATCAGCGTCATAAAACCACTTATTGCGGTTGCTGCCCGACCTTTCAGGCCGTTGGCCGATAGAATTTCTGCGCAGGCATGCCACAGCGATACTTTGGCTTCTGTGGCAACAGTGCGGATCTGTGAAAGGGTTTTTTCACCGATACCTCTGGTTGGTTGATTGACGACACGTTCAAAAGAGACGTCGTCATCTGAGAGGCCGATAAGTCTGAGATAAGCGAGTGCATCTTTGATTTCCATGCGCTCAAAAAACCTCAGGCCACCGTAAACCCTGTATTTAATGCCACTTCTGACCAGTTCTTCTTCCAGTGCGCGGGATTGCGCGTTAGAGCGGTACAAAATAGCTGTCTCTGAGCGGGTACCTCCGTTGTGTACGTGTTCGAGAATCCGTTCAATGATGAAACGTGCTTCATCGCCTTCGTTGTGAGCACTATAGAAAGTGATCGGATCGCCGTCGCCGATATCAGTCCAGAGATTTTTCCCCAGCCGATCATCGTTGTATTCAATCAATGCGTTGGCGGCGTTTAGTATATTGCCGGTCGAACGATAGTTGCGCTCAAGTTTGATCACTTTGGTGTTTTTGAAGTGATTTTGAAAATTAAGAATGTTTTCAACTTTTGCGCCGCGCCAACCGTAGATAGATTGATCATCATCACCTACTGCGAACAGGTTGCAGGTGTCACCTGCGAGCAGTTGCAGCCAGGCGTATTGAATAGAGTTGGTGTCCTGAAATTCGTCGATTAAAAGATGCTGAAAGCGATTCTGGTAGTGTTGCAAAAGCTCCTCGTTATCGCGAAGTGTTTCGAGCGCACGCAATAACAGTTCGGCAAAGTCGACCGCGCCGGCTAACTGACAGGCAGACTCATAGGCACTGTAGATGCAGATCATCTGTTGTTCAGTTGGATCGTCATTGTCACGTATATGTTGCGGGCGCAGACCTTCGTCTTTTTTGTTATTGATGTACCACATGGCATTGCGTGGCGGCCAGCGGGATTCATCCAATTCAAGGCTGCGTATTGCACGCTGCACCATGCGACGCTGATCTTCTGAATCGAGAATCTGAAATGTCTGCGGCAGCCCGGCCTCTTTCCAATGCATGCGAAGGAAGCGATGTGACAGCCCGTGAAAAGTACCTATCCACATCGGGCCGATGGACGTGCCCAGTAATTGCTCAATTCGAGCCCGCATTTCACCGGCGGCCTTGTTGGTGAAGGTCACGGCAAGTATTGCGAACGGAGATACTTGTTCGACTTGATGCAGCCAGGCAATACGATGTGTCAGGACGCGTGTTTTGCCGCTACCGGCACCCGCTTGTATTAAAAGCGGACCGGGTTCTGCGGTCACTGCATCGCGTTGTTCGGTATTGAGTGAGTCGAGTATGTGAGAGACATCCATGTGCGGCATTTTACCAGATGCGCCCGACCCGTTCTGAAGAATCCGGTATCAATACGGTTGTTAGCGAAACAGTATAAAGTGCCGGGTAGCGGTTTCACTATGCTTTTATGAACGGGTTCCCGGGACTGCTCCGTTGGATTGTGGATTTGTTGCCATCAGCTGGCATCGGCAGATCGCACTGCGATTAGATATTTGCAAAAGAGAAAATCCTGCTTCAAGTTTTCTTTGGGTGGAATCAAAGATCAGTTGAGATGCCGTCGATCTTGTGAATAGTCCGAGCCAGAGGCTGATTGTTTTGCAGGGCCTGACAGGATTTTCTTTTTCTGCTGATTATATTTTTGTTTTTGATGCATCGAGATCAACGTCGGCTGTTCTCTGCAAGACAGAAAAAATGTAAATAGATGTAACAGGCATGTCACATCAACTAACTAAATTTTTACACAGGGATTTTAGTCTGCCATTCCTGTATACAACGCCCGGCACCTTAATTTCCTCTACCAGTAATAATAAAAACTGTATGTGTAGATGGTTAAAGTAACTAAGGCATACTTATTTACAAATCCAACTTGTTGATTTTTTAGTTAAACATTATTTATAAGTTGATAAGTCTCCGATAGCAATAAGGAAATTAGTTTTTTGGTCAATAAGATGCTTACTGCTGCATGTTGTTGTACCGATGCCATGTTTCAGTAGATATACGGCAAGCTGCTGCGACAGCGAACGGTAGCCATATTTTTTTGGCGAGTTGAAATCCTTCAAAATTCGGAAATTGATGATGAACAAAAAGTTATTCAAGTTAGCAATATTAGGTGTTTTTTTAAGTACTGCGAGCGGAGTTATTGCTCAGGATAATCTGGGCGACGTACTTCCAAATGCAAAGCCCGGTGAGTGTTATGCGCAGGTATTAATTCCTGCTAAATACCGCACTGAGTCTTCAACGCTTGTGGTTAAAGAAGCAAGTGAGAGTGTCAAAATTATTCCTGCCAAGTACGAAACTGTTGAAGAGCGAGTCATGGTAAGTGAAGCGGCAAGTGATCTTAAGGTGATTCCGGCAGTTTTTGGTACTGTCAAAGAAAGATATGAAATTTCTCCGGCGTCAAACCGTTGGGTTATGGGTAGTGCAAACGGTAAGGTTGGTGCAGATTCCAAGTTAGTTGCTATTGCTCGTGCTGCGGGTGCCGGTGTTGATTCTGCACAAGCTGGTCAGTGCTTTGCTGAGCATTTCGAAGCACCAACCTACAAGACTGTTAGTGAGCGCGTTCTGGTCTCAGATGCCTCACAACAAATCAGTCTCACTCCTGCAAAATACGAGTGGGTTGAGCAGCGTGTAATGGTAGCACCCGCTACAAAAAAGTTGGTTGAAATTCCTGCAGTGTATGAAAACAAGCAGGAACGTGTGATGGTTGAAGACGCGAAAACAGTCTGGAAGCCAGGTCGTGGCGCGATTGAGAAAATCGACAATGGTACTGGTGAAGTGATGTGTCTGGTTGAAGTGCCAGCTGTCTACAAAACGGTAAGTAAGCGTGTGTTGAAGACTGCGGCCACTACGAAGACGATTGAAGAGCCGGCACGTTATGAAACTATCCGGGTTCGAAAGCTTGTCGCTGATGCGCAGGAAAGTCGTGTGGCGGTACCTGCCAAATATGACACGGTAAGCAAGCGTGTTTTGGAATCTGGTGGTGCTCACAACTGGGTTGCCAAAGGCACGCGTAACGCCGGCACGCCGACTGGTAACGTAATCTGCCTTCAGGAAACTCCTGCCAAGTACGGTACTGTTTCTCGTAAAGTAGTTAAGACTCCAGCGTCTGTACAACGTGTAGAAATTCCAGCCAAGTACGAAACCAAGCGTGTTCGTCGTCTGGTTGAACCTGCTCGTGAAACTCGTACTGCTATTCCGGCAAAAACAGACACTGTTACACGTCGTGTTCAGGTTTCACCTGAGCGCCTCGAGTGGAGATCTGTGATTTGTGAAATCAACGCTAATCTCAATACCATCCAGGACGTGCAGCGTGCCCTGAAGAAATCCGGTTACAACCCGGGTCCTATCGATGGAATTATGGGTCGCCAGACGATGTCTGCGGTTGAGCGTTTTCAGCAAGCACGAGGTCTGGCAGTGGGTGGCGTGACTATTGAAACTCTCAAGAAGCTGGGTGTCCAGCACTAGTCAGCTTTCCCGAGGGCACCATAGCCCTCTTGAGCTGCGTTAAAGAGGGGCCGCATTTTAGCGGCCTCTTTTTTATTATTTAAGTCCTGAAAGTCAGCGAAAACCCGCTTTTCAAATCCGGGACAATGCAACCGTGGCACATTGACTGCTACTACCTTTCACGGGCTGCAAGTCTGCGCCTGAAAATCGGGTATTGGCTATGTTTTCATCGATGGTTTCCTGGGTTGCGGAAAAAATTACAAAAACCTGTTTTGTAGTCGCTCTGTTTTGTGCATCTGCCGCATTGGCATCTCCCTTACATGACAAGGCAAAGGAATCTGCTAACGCTGAGGCTGAAATCAGTGAGCCACCAGCCGCCAGTGCCCTGCCGCCGGCAGAAGATCCGCTACAAAATGCCCTGCCACCAGTAGAAGATCCAATACAAAAGGTATTGCAGGCGGTGGTAAAGGTAACGGCCAGCGTAAGAGAAGGCGCCAGAACTGAATCAACCTTTGGCAAAGAACGAAGTGGCAGTGGCGTTGTTATCGATTCGGCTGGTTTAATCGCAACAGCAGGATATATAGTTGCCGAGGCTGAAACTGTGACTGTCACTTTCGCTAACGGTGTCACTGATGAAGCGGAAATAGTTGCCTACGATGACAGCATAGGTGTAGGTATTGTACGTACCAAAAACTTCCGTTCAACACAGGCTCTGCGGATGGGCAATTCTGCAGAAATTGAAAAAGATCAAAAAGCTTTGATCCTGTCGGCATCTGGTGAAGAAGGTGCCAAGTCAGTGACTATAGGTGAAGTGAAGCCTTTCACCGGTGGCTGGGAGTATATGCTCGATGATGCCATTCACACCTATCCGCCAAGTACTGAGTTCAGTGGTGCTGCACTGTTGTCAGATAAAGCCGAGTTGTTGGGCATTGGTTCTCTGGTTTCTATTGATATTGATATAGATCCAAAAATTCGTATCCCGGGTAATATCTTTATTCCAATCGATGCACTTAAAAATATTATGGGTGAGTTACTCACTGTCGGGCGAAGTCAGTCATCAGTAAAACCCTGGTTGGGAGTAGAAAGCAAAGACACAAATAGCGGTATCAAAGTTGGCGCTGTTTATGAAGGTGGGCCAGCAGCAGAATCCGGTATAAAAGCTGGTGATAGAATTGTTGCTGTTAACCAGAAGCAGGTGAGTAATCTCTCGGAGTTGTATTCACGTATTTGGAAAGAGCATAAGCCAGGAGATAAAATTCACCTTCTTTTGCTGCGTGATGATCAGTTTGCAAATGTACCGGTAGACACAGTAGACCGTCATCAATGGTTGAAGCTTCAGGACAATAAAGAAGTGCAAACACAAATTACACAAGCTGACGAATGATCAGTTTAAAATAGTAAACCCTCGCTTACCCTTGGCTCATATGGGGTGAACTCATAGCTGTGTTTATACAGCGATATAAATGATCTCAGGTCATCAACCAGATGATGAGCCTCGTGTGGATCATTACACTCAAAAAAATTAACCTTTTATTGATTGGCATTAACTTGTCATATTATTCGAGCGTGGCAGTCAAATAAGCCTCTGTTTATCCGAGACGGGTAAGCCTGCTGTTATAAATTGTATATAAATATTATAATGAGTCTGAAATATTACGGCAATTTTACCGAAACTGTGGTCATAGATGCGTAGCCTTTAAGCGCAATTGACTGAGAAAAAATCGTTATTGTTAAATTCGGTAACGGTTCGACAGATAGTGAATGGTAGTATGGCGCGGGGGGGATGTTGGGATTTAGAAAATATTCAATTGTGCTAAAAGCCTGTAAAATAAGCAGTATAGGCAGGTTTTTATCGTCTGTAGTATATTATTTTTAACGTTTGACTGGCTTTTCTGTGCCGGTGTTGTAAAAAAGCAATTTCGCTGAACTACAAAATATCGTAACACCAACTGGTTTCTTAATTTTTCAGTGATATATTATTTGCTCGATATTAAAAATATAGATTTTTGGAAATTCGAATTACCATAGGAGATACAATAAATGAAAGCTTTATTGAAAAAAAGCAGTGCTGCTGAACCTTTTAGTTTTTCTTTTGTGAATGACGAAGGAAAAATGGTTTTAAAAAGCGAAAACTACAAAGCTAAAGACAGTGCTTCAAAAGGCATAAACTCAGTTAAAAAGAACTGTACGGAAAACAAGCGCTACGTACTGAAAGAGTCAACAAATGGAATGTACTTTTTTAATGTGAAGTCTGCTAACGGTCAGGTGGTCGCAACCAGTGCGATGTATCCGACCGAAGACGACCGAACTAATGCGATTAACTATGTTAAGGCCAGTGCTCCGGGTTGTGCCATCGAAGAACAGCTTGGTTAGAGTGCCTGTATGAAAATGGTTTACAACGGCGACTGGAATGTAGCCGTTGTTATCCCTGTATTGGTAATCAATCATAAAGCCAATACGGTTGAAAAGCGCAAAGCCAAATAGTTTAATGATTTCCCGGTAGCTTACTAAGATAAAATCTCACAGCGCTTTGTAAGCTGGTCAAATGTTTTGCTTCAAATCACTGAATTAAAATATGATCAACAGCTGAAGAATGCTTCGTGATGTTGACATCAATGTGCTGAAAATCGGTAGTCCGAGAATACTCAGTAGTATCAATCCCAAAAATACATAATGACCATAGCGTCTGTTGTATTCGAGATAGACGTGCGATAGTCGATCAGGCAGGAAAAAACCAAGAATGTAGTGACCGTCTAACGGGCCTAGCGGGATAAGATTAAACAGCATCAGTAGAAGATTAATAGATGCCAGAGTGATGAAAAAATACTGCGGCCCGGGTTGTGAAAAAAAGGTATTGCCTGAATTCAGGCCTGCTGCATAAATATTTATAACCACAAATGCAAGTAACAGGTTCATGGCAGGCCCTGCTGCAGCGACCAGTGGTATACCCCATTTACTTGTATAGTTGTTCGGGTTTGTCGGAACCGGTTTAGCGTAGCCGAATCCAACCAGGACAACCATAAGCAGACCCATTGGATCAATGTGTGCTATCGGGTTTATGTTTAACCTGCCCATCCTTTGTGCGGTATCGTCTCCCAGTAGTTTGGCAGAAGCTGCATGGCCGTATTCGTGGAAAGTGAGTGAGATGATCAGAGTGATGATGATCAGTACAAATAATGAGTACTGCTGGCTATATAGAAGCGGTAGCATGGAATTCCGATAATTTGCAGAGAATTAGGTTCCTGGAAACTTATAGTCTTTAAAAATTTCCCGAAGTTTAAGTTTATTTAACTTGCCGGTAGCACCATGAGGAAGTTCATCAACAAACTGCACATCATCAGGTACCTGCCACTTCGCTACGCGTTGGCCTATGTAGTCCAGAAGTTCTTCTTTGTCCGGCTTGCCATTTGCTTCGTCATTCGACTGGGTTACGGCCACCAGTAGTGGTCTTTCATCCCACTTTGGATGTGCGATCGCGATGACGGCCGCTTCGACTACAGATGCATGGCCCACGGCAATGTTTTCAAGTTCGATTGAACTGATCCATTCACCGCCTGATTTAATGACATCTTTTGTGCGGTCAGTAATCATCATATAGCCGTCTTTGTCGATGGTGGCTACATCGCCTGTGTCAAACCAGCCATCCGGCCCGACAGAGGACTCTTCTCCGTAATACCCTGAAGTGACCCAGTGACCTCGGGCCTGTAGTTTGCCGAACACTATACCGTCGTGAGGAAGTGTGTTGTTTTCATCATCGACAATTCGCAAATCAATGCCAAAGACAGTTTTTCCTTGTTTGAGTTTAGTTTCCATTTGCGTTTCATAGTCAAGCTCCTGCAAATGAGGCAGCAGGAAATTCAATGTACCGAGTGGACTGGTTTCAGTCATTCCCCATGCATGTATAACCTGTACGTCGTACTCTTGTTCAAATGACCGGATCATTGCTTCAGGCACGGCTGATCCGCCAATTACCACTCGTTTCATGAAAGGCAACGTCGCACCGCTTTCTTTCAGATAGCCGGTTAACATCATCCAGATAGTCGGTACAGCAAGAGATAGTGTGCATTTTTCCTGATCCAGCAACTCATGGATGGATTTTCCGTCCATGGCGGGGCCCGGCAGAACCAGTTTGCAACCGTTCATCGGCCCTGCATAGGAAACGCCCCAGGCGTTGACGTGAAATTGCGGCACTACAAGCAGTATTGAGTCGGCGCCCGACAGGCCAAGACCGTTTGGCACTGAACTACCCATAGCGTGTATCAGTGTGGATCGGTGTGAGTAGACAACGCCCTTCGGATTGCCGGTAGTGCCCGATGTATAGCAGATGCTCGATGCAGCGTTTTCATCAAACTCCGGCCACTGATAGTCACCGGACTCGGCGTTGATCAGATCTTCGTAGCAGTGAATGTTATCAAGTTTAGTGTCTGGCATATGATCGCTGTCTGTCATGACGACGATATGTTCTACCTTGTCCAGTTTATCTGCCAGGTTCTCAAGAATTGGTACAAAAGTCAGATCGGTAAAAATGATCCGATCAGCGGCATGGTTAATGACGTACTCCATTTGTTCTGCGAACAAACGAGGGTTAACGGTGTGCAGTACTGCGCCGCTACCTGAAACGCTGTAGTACAGCTCAAGATGACGGTAGCCGTTCCATGCCAGTGTTCCGACCCGGTCGCCTTTTGCGATACCGAGCTTACCCAGGGCTGCGGCCATTTGTCTGCATCGCACTCCCATCTCCCGATAGCTGTATCGGTGGATCGGACCTTCTGTTGTGCGAGAAACTATCTCTACATCCGGGTACCAGCGTTCGGCAAATTCGATGATGCTAGAGATCATCAACGGGTGGTGTTGCATTAGACTGGTGAACATGACTTTATTGTCTGAGTTGGCTTCTGATAACCATACCAAAAACTGGCGAAGGATTGCTTCGGCAGTTGCGCTGTATAAATTGTCCGGACACTGGAAAGCAAAAAGAGGCAGCAAGCCTCTTTTAAAAATACAAAGTCAGATTCACAGAAACATGCCGTGCAGCATGTTCCTAGCCTGCATTATTCATGAGGATTCGGCGTCCAGAGTCAATAGCGCTAAACAGGT
>CAZKAQ010000025.1:0-35712 GCA_964550655.1 uncultured Granulosicoccaceae bacterium | reverse complement strand
CCTGTTTAGCTCTATTGACTCTGGGCGACGAATCCTCATGAATAATGCAGGCTAATCCGACAGACGAACTTGCAGTCAGAACCGAACGCGGGCAACATTAAAAAAGACCAACAAGAAGGCAGAACCGGCATGGGCAACGAAGTTACCACTGAAATACGTGATCAGATAATGATCATCACTTTGAATCGCCCGGAGGCAATGAATGCTGTCAATCAGGAACTGGCAGAGATGCTGGCCGCCAGTCTCGACGAACTGGATAACAACAAAGACGTAAGTGTCGGTGTACTAACCGGCAACGGTCGTGGTTTTTGTGCAGGTATGGATCTGAAAGAATTTGTCAGCAAGGGATTGCCAACAGCCGATGATCGAGGCTTCGGCGGTATCACAGAGAGAGCATCAAAAAAGCCGCTGGTATGTGCAGTAGAGGGTTTCGCACTGGCCGGTGGACTGGAACTGGCACTCTCAGCTGATCTTATAGTCGCCGCCAAAGGCGCGAAGTTCGGCATCCCTGAAGTGACAGTTGGCCTGTTTGCAGCCGCCGGCGCACTGTTAAGATTGCCACGCGTGTTACCGTACGGGCGGGCAATGAAAATGGCGCTGACCGGTGCACCCATTCGCGCCGAAGAAGCCTACGATCTCGGCATGGTTGCAGAGCTGGCAGAAAAAGGCGAGGCACTGAATACCGCAATCGAACTGGCACAAAGCATCGCTAAAAACGCACCTCTTGCTCTACTGGCATCAAAGGAAATCATTCGCGAAATGCAGGGCCGCACAGAAACTGAATTCTGGCAACATCAGCAAACTCAGGTTGATCTGGTATTTAACAGTGAAGACGGCAAGGAAGGTGCAACAGCTTTTGCAGAGAAACGAGCTCCCAACTGGAAGAGTTGTTAGCCTGCATTATTCATGAGGCGACTTGAGAATTTGGCTTTTATCTCTTTTTTTATAGTGTTTGCAGTGAATTTATGATCAACCCTGAACTGACAGACTGTCTATTCGACGCCAGAGCCAATAGCGCGTCACATCTCGCCCGATCCCCCTCGGCGCGTGGCGTGTGCCACGCTTCTCAGGCGATCGGGCGACCTGTTTAGCGCTATTGACTCTGGACGCCGAATCCTCAAGAGTAATGCTGGCTAGTCAATCACTATAAATGTTTAAGCGATAAATTATTCTGAGCGATAAACCTGCCACCAGTAAACTGCGCCTGGCCCTTTCGGGTATTTTGTTTGTCGTGGTTGTCATCGCCATCACCTACTTCGAGCATACCTTTCTGCTACCGCTTTTTATCGGTATGACAACCATGCTCAAGGGGCTGGTTAAAGTACTTACGCCAAAATTTGTCGTACTAATGTTCAAAAACTCACTGTTTTTGAAAATCAAACAACTACTTATTAAAGGATCAACACGGTTTGTGGTGCTCTCTCACAAACCCTGGCGGCACAGATTGCGGTCGCTGAAAATATCAATATCCGCTTCGCTATTAAAGATACTTCAGCTTTACATGCAATCACCGCTCTGGGTACGCACAGCGATTGCACTTACACTGCTTTTTGCAACAGCGAGTAGTTCTTACTTGATTATCGCACTGTTGATAATCCCACAGCCGATTCTTAACTGGGTTAAAAATAAAATCCTGGCTACACTAAACCGGACAGGCGTCAGCCATCTTTTGCAAGTGGTTTACCGGTTTCTGGTACCGGCAGATATACGGCACAAGTGGTATATGCATAGCAAATGGACAATCGGACGACGTCAGATCATTGCAGCACGAAATCTTCGTGAACGGTTTGTTGAATCAAGAAACCGCCAGAAAACATTACCCTGACACACAATTACTAATTAGCTGTTAGCTACTGACAATCACCATCAAGCGTAAGCGAACAGAAACAGTCTGCGTCAGTAGGTAGTTTACTGACTCTCATTTTGTGCGACAACTTCCGGGTCCAAACTGAACTCATAGGCAGCCAGTTTTCCCAAAAGCTCTTCGATGCTTAACGGCTCTGTAACCGGCTCTGCGACAAGCTCCTCAGGCACAAGCGCAAGCTGAGGCTTTGTTTCCTGTGGCAGTGTCGTCGGTGGATCGAGTGCCGCAAAAGTTTCCGTCATTGGCTGTACGCACTCAGGGAGCACCTTGAAGTCATAAATATCACCCGCGTCTTCCATCCAACGGGTAAAGACAGCAAGTGTTCGCCACCGTAGCCTTGGTCCGTCATGCATCAATACAATAGATTCGTGGTAGCTATCTTCCAACTGCACACTGAGGTGTTCCGGATCAACGCGCTCATCCCAGTCGCGAGTATCGATGTTCCAGCCAACAGAACGCATTCCCATTTCACCTGCAATGGCTTTGACTCTTTTATTAGTCACTCCGAAAGGTGCACGAAAACAGTTGATGGTTGGTGCACCTGCGTCATATAGGTATTTATTAGTCGAACTGAATTCTTCATCGACTCGATGATCGGTCAGCTTGGTCAGATCACGATGACTGTACGCATGATTACCAAGTGCATGCCCTGCGCTATAGATCTTTGCAATCTTTTCCGGGTTAGCTCGTGCCCGCAAACCGGTAACGAAGAAAGTAGCCTTTGCATCATGCTCGGCCAGCACTTCGAGTATACGTTCAGTGACCTGGTCACTTGACGGACCATCATCGAACGTCAGGTAAATAACCGGTTTGTTCTGTGGAATTTCTACCGGGGATGCCTGGCCGAGCGTCGAGCAGAAAACACACAAACTGACCAGACCGGGGAATAACAAAAAGGATTTTTTAAACAATACGAGGCTCTACTATGAATATCACCGTCACAACTCTATGTGACGCAAGCATGTTAACCCGTTGAGGATGGCGTTCGAAAAAATTAGCATTTGGCGCCAAAATTCCAGCAAGCTTTCGAGTGTTTCGTATAAAAACTGAAACACTTGTCCTGGATGCACTGGAAGCGCTGAACTCCGACAAGGATATTGCGCTGCGTGACACAACCTTTCAGCAAAAAAGAAAAACGTGCCTCAATGGCGCGAAAGCACATCGCCCACGAAGTGGTTCAGGCTACCTTCAAATTTTGAAGACGCTGCATAGCCTCCTGAATCATTCTTCTGGCTGTCGCACTGTCTCGCCAGCCATCAATACGCACCCATTTACCGTCTTCGAGATCTTTGTAGTGTTCAAAAAAATGTTGCACCTGACTCTGTGTAATTTCCGGCAGGTCGGTATAGTTTTGAATATGCAAATAACGTTGTGAGATCTGATCCGCCGGAACCGCAACAATTTTCTCGTCCTGCCCGCCATCATCCTCCATCACCAGTACGCCGACCGGCCGACAATTCATCACAGCACCTGGCACCAATGGCCTGGTATTACAAATCAAAACATCGATTGGATCTCCGTCGTCTGACAAAGTGTGGGGCACAAAACCGTAGTTGCCGGGATATCGCATGGGCGTGTAGAGGAAGCGATCAACGATTAACGCGCCCGAAGCTTTATCGAGCTCGTACTTGATCGGCTCACCACCGATAGGCACCTCGATGATCACGTTGATATCCTCTGGCGGGTTATTACCAACGGGAATCGCATCGATTTTCACAGGCCACACTCTCCACTACAAAATTGGTTACAGAGTCAAAACTCAGACGGTACTGATCGCACAAAACGGGCCGTATTCTGCAACTTACTGCGTGCAGATACAACGACTATATGTAAACCAATGTTATCCAATGTAGAAAAAATTATCCTGCCACGTAGTTGTAAAGACCTTGTCGCTTTCATTCGCCGGATTTCTGTGGTGATAGTCATAACACCCCGGACTGATTCCTGTCAGCCAGCGACGCAGCATAATCAATAATCGCAGGAAGGGGAAACTCGTCAGCTCACAAACGGGCAGACAAGACAATACGCACCCGATGAGCTTCCATTCGATTCCGGGCAAAGCCGCTACAGATCGCCAACAAGCGACGTGTATACTGAGGCCATACTACATTTGAGATAACCGGGAATCTTATGTCAGAACTGAGTGGAAAAGCGATCATTGTCACCGGTGCCAGCCGCGGTATCGGGGCGGCAACCGCACTGGAGCTCGCACAAAACGGGGCCAGCGTGATACTCGCAGCCAGAAGCGAAAAAGATATCAAACATAATGCCCAGCACATCAGAAATCACGGTGGCCAGGCGGAGGCAGTCACCTGCGATGTCAGCAAGTACAAAGACGTACAGGCCTTGATCTCTCATTGTGAATCAACTTTTGGTCGACTTGACGGACTGGTAAATAATGCAGGTGTTATTGAACCCATTGGCCACATAGCGACCTCTGACCCGAACGACTGGAATCACGCCACGTCGATTAACTTTAATGGCGTCTATCACGGAATACGCGCCGCATTGCCAGTCATGATGGGCCAGCAATCAGGCACGATTGTCACAGTAAGTTCGGGGGCTGCACACAATGCGCTGGAAGGGTGGAGCCACTATTGTGCCTCCAAGGCGGCGGCGCATATGCTGACACTCTGCGCCCACAAAGAAGCTGCACCGTCAGGCGTCAATGTGGTCAGTCTGAGCCCTGGTACAGTAGCAACAGATATGCAAATCCTGATTAAGGCTTCCGGCATCAACCCAATCAGCCAGATGCAGGTATCAGATCATATTGAAGCGCAATGGCCAGCCAAAGCAATCACCTGGATATTTGCCAAAGGTGCAGCGGATTATTCAGGTCAGGAAGTTTCTCTGCGCGACTCTAAAATTCGACGTGAAATTGGCCTGACGAGCAACCAGCCGAGCAATTAGACAAGCAATTAGCGCAAAGCCACATCTCTGTAGCAATGCATAGTACAGACAAAAAAAGCGACCCCGAAATCGGGATCGCTTTTTTATATCACGAAACCTCGTCTACAGGTGTAGCGGCCATTTTCAACGAGACACTATCACCAACAAGGTTATAACCAGATCAATTAACCGTACAGCGCGGGTACACCGAGCTTCGCGTGAATAGCATTACTGGTGCTATGGTCAATATTCAAAGCTTTGGCAAGCTTGTCAAGATACTGCGCTTCTTCCTGTGTATCCAGATCAATAGCCAGTAAAGACATCAGATAGACCTGCTGTTCCATACCACTGGGTATAGTCGGTACAAATGCCTCAAGACTTGTAGGATTTGCCATTTCATTGCGGATGAAAGCAGCTTCCTCCTCGCCAATTTCTCCAAGGTTGCCAGTGATCTTTTCCTGCTCCGCAGCATCGATCTGGCCATCTGCACGTGCTGCCATCAGCATAGCGCGAAGCATGACTTCAGCCTGCTGCTCTGCAGCTGGATCTGGCTGAGGCTCCTGACCTGCCAATGCATTGTTGAAGAGATCGCCGAATCCGCCTTGTTGTGGCTGCTGTGGCGCCTGCTGCTGACCTGCCTGAGCGCCGCCGCCGAGTGATTCCAGCAGACCGCCGAGACCACCTGCCGCGCCACCTGCCGCACCGCCAGCTGCACCAGCTTGTTGCTGACCGCCAAGCAGACTGCCCAGACCGCCGGCCAGTCCACCAGCACCGCCTGCAGCACCGCCTTGACCACCCAGCAAACCACCGAGGCCGCCGCCACCCGAATTACCACCACCGAGCGCACCACCAAGCAGTCCACCCAGACCGCCGCCACCGCCACCACCACCACCACGAAGCGCGCCACTGACGCCTTTAGCTACCATTGCGCCCACTGCGACTTTTGCCAATGTTCCAACCAAACTCATATATAAACCCTCTGATCAATAACGTAGATGCCTGACGGCGTAACAGATGTATGTTGAAGCAGACCATGCTTCAACGCAAGCAATGTAATAGACTGTGGCGAATTCGCTGAATATTCTGCCGTCAGACACTGATCCATGTCGATTTCATTCGAAAAATCATTTACCCAACAAGAGCCGATCCCGGAAGCAGCGATCGCCCGGGCAGTCGACGTCATGCGCACCGGCAAACTCCACCGCTACAACACAGCACCTGGCGAATCATCTGAAGTCGCAATCCTTGAACAGGAGTTTGCCCGCACAATCGGTGTTGAATTCTGCCTTGCCTGCGCATCAGGCGGATACGCAATCCATATCGCCCTCAAAGCCTGTGGTGCACAAGCCGGTGACACGGTAATCACCAACGCGTTTACACTGGCACCGGTACCGGGTGCAATCGACAACGCAGGATGCAAAGCAGCACTGGTGGAAATCGATGACAACTACTGCGTTGATCTCACACACCTTGAAAAAGTTATGCAACAGACAAAAAGCAAATTTTTTCTTATCTCACACATGCGTGGCCATCTGGCAGATATGGATGCAGTCGTTGATTTGTGTAAAACCTATGATGTTTCTTTAATAGAAGATTGCGCACATACCATGGGCGCGTTCTGGAATGGCAAACCATCAGGCAGCTTTGGACGTGCTGCCTGCTTCAGCACTCAAACCTACAAGCATATCAATAGTGGTGAAGGCGGATTTTTAACCACCAACGATAAACAGGTCATTGCCAAAGCCATTATCCACTCAGGCTCCTACATGCTGTATGAAAGGCACGGCACGGTACCGGAGCAATCAGTGTTTGAAGACATTAAACTCGATACACCCAACTACAGCGGACGAATGGACAACCTGCGTGCAGCCATTCTAAGGGAACAACTAAAATCTCTGCCTGAAAACTGCCTACGCTGGAACAAGCTCTATGCCGCAGCAGAATCCGGTTTACGCAAGAGTAACGCGATCATTCTTTCAGAAAGGTCAGAGCAGGAGACTTTTGTTGGCAGCAGTATCCAGTTCCGCGTTGATACACTTAAAGATGTCGAAGGCTTTATTAAACGTTGCGCTGAGCGCGGCGTGGAACTCAAATGGTTTGGCAACAAGGATCCAAACGGATTTACCAGTCGCTACGATAGCTGGCGATACCTCGGCGAAGCTGTCACCCTGCCTAACACTCTGCGAGTGCTTGATCGTACTTTTGATATGCGTCTGCCACTGACATTCAATGAATCAGACATGGTGACGATCACTGGTATTATTGTAGAAGAAGTGGCGCACTCAACATAAAAACAACTTACCGGCTTCATCAGCAATCACGAATTTCCTCGATTCGCTTAACAACACAGTCAGCCTCTATCACATCTGCATCGCTGCTCAAAATGACTTTGATCATATCGTCCCATAGAGGATATTTGGTTACTATCCTTTGATTAATGTCATCTGCTTTCAGTGCAACAGAATCCTGTGTAACCGTGCGCAACAGCTCTTTTGGCAGTTCATCAAGTAACAGCTGCCCAAGACCATAAGCCAACAGATCCGGATTGTTTGCACTGCTTTGCAGACTGTTAGCAAACGGTACCGCTGCACGCAGCACTTCATCTTCGACAAGATTGCCTTTCAGGAACTCATTATAAGTCTCTTCAAACAGAAAGTAGGCATCTGCGGCTGTTTTATTATCAATACTGGCATTGATACCAAACACCCTTATTGCCCGACTGAAGTTCGCAATACTCGCATCAACTCTGTCGGTTTCAGCCAGTTCGCCAACACTCGCCTTTAAAAGCCTGCTGTCTTTACCTTTGCCCAGTGCACTGACGGCAATCACATCAACCAGTTCTCCGCCTTCCCGACTGGCTGGCAACATCCCGATAGCTGCTATAAGCGTTGTCGGTGCCGCTTCGTCATGCAGCAAAACCGTCACACCTTTACGCAGCCCTTGTGCCAGATTGACCACCGGGGCGTCGGTACGATTTGCCGGCAGATCCTGCAGCAGTCGATCAATAGCATCTGCTGCAACATGAGCTGCAATACTTCCAGCCACCGTGACAGTGACATTTTGTCTTGTGAATGTTTCTTTATGCCAGCGTTCGACATCAGCGAGTGAAAGCGACGAAATGACAGGTGTTATCGGCGTATTGTTCCAATAATCTGTCAGTGTTGACTCTCCGAGCAGTGCCTTCCTGGCACCACGCCACAGTATCGAGGAACGTTGCTCCAACTGTGTTTCCACGCGCTTTTGCTTTGCTTCTTTAGCAACATCAAAACGGAGCTGATCAAAGGATGGACTGGCAATGACATGGCGAACAATCGAGACAGTTTCATCAAGTGTTTGTGGAATAGACGAAAAGGTACCGTAGACATGATCGGGAGTAGCAAGCAAGGATGCACCGCTGCCAAGCGCTACCATATCCTGTTTAATCTGCCTCGCATCGCGCGGCCCTGCGCCACCGGAAGACATCAACTCAATACCCAGAGCGCTTACCACAGGCTTAGCCGATGTATGGACGTAGTCGTTTGACCAAATTACATGCAGTGTTACTTTTTCGGCGTCCGGCATAAAGGCAAGTGAAAACGGTTGCCCGGCCTTTGTGATGTGATCAGTAAGTGATGCTACTCCGCGCGATGAAGCTGTAGCTACTGACGCACAAGCCGCAAAAAACAGCAGAACTGCCGCCGTGACAGTCCGAAATTGTAGGGGTCGGATTTTCATCCGCATAGTTTATCAGTTACGCGCGGCTTTTTTTCAACCAGCTAACGACAGCTGAAAACCGTGAGCAGCAACCACGCGCCGCTGAGTTAACTTTTCAATTAGTCTTCAGGTCGTTGGAAATGCAAACACCGACCCGTCTTTAATTCCGGTCGGCCAGCGTGAAGTGATGGTTTTGAGACGGGTATAAAAGTGCACACCTTCCGGACCGTAAATCGAATGGTCTCCAAACAATGAGCGTTTCCAGCCACCGAAACTGTGATACGCAACCGGTACCGGAATCGGCACGTTAACCCCGACCATGCCAACCTGAATACCATCAGTAAAACTTCTTGCGGTATCACCATCGCGAGTGAAGATAGCAGTACCGTTGCCATACTCATGTTTGTTGATCATATCTACTGCCTGATCATACTTCTCTGCTCTGACTACAGACAGTACCGGGCCAAAGATTTCCTGCTGATAAATATCCATCTCTGTGGTGACATTATCAAACAAACTTCCACCCAGAAAATATCCATTCTCGTAGCCCTGTAAACTCAGACCACGGCCATCAACAACCAGATCAGCTCCCTGATTAACACCGGAGTCGATCATATCCATAATCTTCTGTTTGGCTTCAGCAGTAATGACAGGGCCCATCTCTGCATCAGGGTCACCTGCCGGTCCGACTTTTAAACTCTCAACACGCGGACGTAGTTTTTCCACCAGACGATCGGCAGTTTCCTGACCTACAGGTACAGCAACAGAGATTGCCATACATCTTTCTCCGGCAGAACCGAAACCCGCACCCATCAGCGCATCAACCGCCTGGTCAAGGTCAGCGTCCGGCATCACTACCATGTGATTCTTGGCACCACCGAGTGCCTGTACGCGCTTACCTGCCTGGGTTCCACGATGGTATACATACTCGGCAATAGGAGTTGAACCAACGAAACTGACGGCCTGAACAATCGGGCTATCCAGAATAGCGTCTACGGCAGTTTTATCACCGTGAACAACATTCAGTACACCTTCGGGCAAGCCTGCCTGGTACAGTAATTCTGCCACCACTAACACAGCAGACGGATCACGTTCAGATGGCTTCAACACAAACGTGTTGCCACAAGCTATGGCAACCGGATACATCCACAGCGGCACCATGGCAGGGAAGTTAAACGGCGTGATGCCTGCACAAACACCCAGCGCCTGACGATCAGAATAAGAATCAATTGATGGACCGACGTTTCTTGAAAACTCACCTTTGAGCATCTGCGGTATCCCGCAACAGAACTCTACCACTTCTTTGCCGCGCTGAACTTCGCCAAGGGCATCTTCGTGAGTCTTGCCATGCTCGAGTGAAATCGCTTCTGCTACTTTTTCTGCATGCTGGCCAAGCAACTCGTTAAAGCGGAACATCACTGCAGCACGTTTCAACGGTGGTGTTGCAGCCCATGCCGGCGCTACTGCTGCTGCCGCATCAATTGCAGCATTGACTTCCTCTGTGCTTGAAAGGCCAAGCTGATTGATCTCTGCTCCGGTTGCCGGATTAAAAACCGCTTGAGTCCGTCCGCTCGTACTCGCGACGCGCTTGTTGTTGATCAGGTTTTCTATCATGGGTGTATCCCGCTTTTGGGCTGCAATTTCAGTAGAGTGCTACGCTTATTCAGGTAACAGAATTATGCAATTGTAACTCACTGACAGACAAACAGACTTTATTTCGCGCGGCACAAACGGCTTTAAACCCACGAGTCAGCGTACGCCGCAAACAGACGACATACGGTGTGGTTTTTTACTGTCTAATTACCGGCGGGCTTACAGCAGGGCTGGAATAATTTATCGCCCCGATAACTACTGGCGGGTAACCACCACGGCGGTTTCAACCATTGTCGGAGTCAGAAAATCTGCCTTGGGTCGCTGAAACAGCATTGTCTTAAGCTGGATTTTGTACTCACCTGCGGCACTGACATCGTAGTTATCAGAAACCGACACTACGGTCTCTTTCTTTTCACCGGCAACAAGCGTTATATAATCTTCAGGGCCAGGTCCGGGCCGTTTCACAACCGGACCACCATAAGGAATAGTTTCACCGTTGATACTGACGCTAAATCGATCAGCAGTCATGGTTTTCTCGAGCGGCGTACCCCACGGTAGTATCTCTACAGAATCATCAGTCGCGTTGTTAACATAGAAAAGAATTTCCAGTGGTTCTGCAGGCAGCACCACATTCTCAATGGGTTTGATCCCAACGCTGACCGTACCGACCGGTAGCTTTGTCACTTGGGCTTTTTCAGTTGGCACAGCTTCACAGGCTGCAAGTGCTGTAAACAAACTCAGCAGCCCGAGCTGCCGAACAATACGAGTTCTCAGCAACAATTAACTTTGCACTCCGGGTAATGCTACACGCTGCATTCGACGTCTGAGAATACCTGACAGTAAGAGCAACGCGAGCATAACAGTACCAAACTGTCCTCCGCCTCCACCGCCACCGCTAACGGATCCGAGCTGGCCATCGGCATCGCTATCAGCAACCGGGTCATCATTTGACTGAGGCGTCACCACGGGAATCTCATTTTGCTCCGAATCACTAGATGCGACAGTCTCGTCCGTTGCCGGTGTAGCAGCCAATGCTGCAATGGTATATTGACCACCCTGCACGCCTACTATGGCAACGTGACCAACACCGTTGATTTCACAGCCATCAATTGGCGAGTTGCTACTGATATTTCTCGAGTCACATAACAGAGTCTCAGAAGTGCGGTCGGGGCTTGAAAAAACGTAAACATCAGCATCTCCACTGAGAGACTCTACCTGCAGAAATTCAGCGCCGGTAACGGTATAAAACTGCTGCTCTGCAAAAACGATATTGGCAGTCTGTGTTTGTCCGACCTGTAGCACCACCGTGTCTTTAAGCGCTTCCACGCTGAAGTTTGATTCAAGGAAGCCGAACACCCTGACGTAGACGGTAGCTGCGGTATCTGCCGGACAAGAGTCGAGATTGGTACCCGCGCGCCTTGAGTCACAAATAAGGTTCGTAAATGCATTATCTGAATAGACAAACAGATCCGCGTCACCACTGTTGGTCGTTAGCTGTATTTCATCCGCTCCGGTGACCTCATAGTAAACGTTTTCGCCCCGGGTAAGCGATCCGCTCCGCGGCACACCAAATTCAAGAGGGGTGCCCAGCAATCGCTCCTCAGGGGCTGCAACACCCGCAGAAATCGCAAGAAAAGGCGTGTTCTCGGCAAAATATTCCATACTGTCGGCATTGTTAGCCGCACTCACAGGATTACTCAGGGCGAGCAATGCTGCGTCCGGCTGCCCATAAGCGAAATCATTGGTACCACCAATTTCATTGAAGTGGGAAAGTTCATGCACGATTGTACCCGCTCTTGAATCGGTTCCGGTTCTGCGAGCTGCCCAATAAACTGTACAGAGGTTTACAGTGAACGGTTCAGTACGTCTGACAAAGGCGAAGAACGGCAGATCACAACTACAGTCAAAATCCACTTCACCACTGGCTATTAATGCTTCGGACCTGGTGTAGGTTTCGACAACAGAGTCATATCGATTAGTGTCAAAGTTACCAAACCAGCGTAAATATCGAGGTGATGCAGCACGTTCATTTGCAGGCAAATTCTCAAGCGCTTCACGCGCTTCACGTGTTATCTGTTCGGCTGCATCAAAGTCCAGCGCCAGCTCTGCCTGCTGTGATGCTGTACAACTACTGAAACCTGCCGCTCTTGCAAAGCGCACTTCAGGGACAGGATTCAAACTGACATTCATCGCTTCAGTACTCATGAACACAGAATCAAGGCCATGGCTATGAGGTTGCAGCGCAAACAAGGTGCGCTCCTGAGGAGGATGCGGCGATTGATAATGCAGCGCACCACGAAAGCTCACATGGTGAGTGCCCTGCTCTGACAACTGGTAATATTCGGCAAGCGGCACTACCGCACTGACAGTCTGACCAGCACCAATTTCTATAAAATCTTTTGCCGTGGGGTCACCACGCTTGAATAGTCTGCCGCTGAACGTGGCCGGACGAGAATACAAATTTCTGTTGCCATCATCGCCCGGTGTGATGACGAACACATCCTGAGACAGTTCTGACTCCAGCGGGGTTTCCCAGGTCAGTAAGGTGACTGGCTCAGTACCGTTATTAGTCAATACAAATTCGACACCGTTATCGCTCGGATTTAAGACTACTTCCAGTTTATCAGCTTGAGCAAGCGCCGCCGGGGCGAGAAAAAAAGCACATCCAAGTGCAATAAAAATTCTGCCACGATTCATTAGTTTGTTCATTCCCGGGTCCTGTAAATCAGGTGGACTTTGAGCAGCTTACCATCGGCAGACACCACGGGGCATGCAAATTGCTCATTCTGCTTAATGCCGCCCGTAATCACCAGACACCATTCAAAATTTTCACTTCTTTTTTTGAAGGCGTTTGTCTTTGCCCTGGCAGTTCTGGCACTGGTGATGCTGATCGCACTAAAACCTGCTGCCGTGGCAACCACCGTTAAACCGGTGCTGGCCTTGACAAATCAGCAAATCACTACCCCAAGATTGTACCCCGATCTGCCACCGGCAATTCTCACGGAAATCTTCGAAAGCGCCGATTTAGATCCGAATTTACAATTCGACACTACTTCGCCGGCACAAAACCTCACGCCTGACGACATCTTTGCGCGCCAGCAATGGAGCATGCAGGACGATCAGGCTATTGAAGGTGGTTCTGGTTTGTTCGGGTCATACGACTATCTGACCGGTGGTCATGATGTTGTTGTTGCCGTGATCGACTCCGGCTTTATTCTGCAACATGAAGATCTGAATTTTCTGCCAGGCTACGATTTTATTCACAATGCCGCTGTTGGCAATGACGGTGATGGTCGGGATCACGACCCGAGCGACCCGGGAGACTGGGTCAACGATGATGATATTGCGCAGCAAACCGTCAGCGAAGGTTGTCCTGTTTCATCCAGCAAATGGCACGGTACTGCAATAGCCGGAATCATCGGCGCCACACCCTATAACTCAGTTGGCATTGCCGGTGGCTCACCTTCAGTTTCGATGCTGCCAGTCAGAGTGACCGGCAAATGCGGAGGTTTTGTCAGTGATCTGATAGATGGCATACGCTGGGCCGCTGGCCTTTCAGTCGATGATGTTGCCGACAACCAGCACCCTGCGCAGGTAATCAATTTAAGCATAGGCTTTCCGGGGTCTTGTTCCAATGCATTGCAACAGGCAATCGATGATGCAGCCAATGCCGGCGCAGTACTGGTTACTGCGGCGACCAACAGCGCTGCCAATCTGGACAATGAACCCTATTCACCGGCATCGTGCAACAATGTGATCACTGTAGCAGCAGCAGATAAAGACGGCGCTATTACCTCTTATACCGCGCTCGGTGAATCAGTATTTATCTCCGCACCGGGAGGTACCGCTGATGAGGGTATCATCACAACCCAGAACGATGGACGTGAGCTGCCCGTTGCAGGTAGTTACTACGGTTATCACTACGGCACCAGTATCGCTGCTGCTCACGTCAGTGCAACCGTTGCAAACATGCTCGCCTATCAACCAACTTTAAATCAAAACGAAATTAGACAAGTTTTGTCCGCTACCGCTACACCGGTTAATTTTGATCCCCGATGTGAATCGGGTGAATGTGGTTCAGGACGTCTCAATGCAGTTGCAGCTATGGAACTGCTGGCATCTGACGTTCTAACTGACGTCGATGTTTTTAATGACGAAGTCACAGAACCTGACGCCGTTGCAACGGTACAAACGGCCTCAGCCGACAGCACTGATAATTCTCCGGAAATACTCGCTGCCAGTGCCACAAGCGATGCTTTCGGGGGCGGCTCAACTGAGTGGCAAAACCTTCTGATGCTTATGCTGCTGCTTATAACACAACTGTATTGCAAGCGCCGCATACAAACTAAAAGCGCAGTACACTGAGACACTACAGCCGCCGGTGGTCATGCGACACTACCGGCGACTGCAGGCTAAACCCTTTGTGTAGTCTTCTGTTAACTTAAGTGGCGTGCGCTACGTTATCGCGCTGCGGCAAAGATATAACAAGTGAATCCAGACCGACTTCAGGCTCAGGTTGATAAAATCTGCTGACGATATATGAAGCGTGTGTACGACTTGTCGCACCCAGGCGTTTCATCAACTCATGAACATGCACCTTGACCGTACTTTCGGAAAGACATAGTTCGGCTGCAATGTACTTGTTGGATTTTCCGTGAGACACATACTCCAGGACCTGTAGTTGTCTCGGTGTCAGTTTTTCTGCAAGCTTCCCGGCATTTATACTCGGTGTAACCGTACTTTCAGCTTGTTGCGATTGTCGATATTCTGCAGGTATGAAACACACCCCTGACTGAACCAACGACAAACACTTCAGCAGCTGCAATGTAGTGTATGACGCGGGCACAATACCGGCAATAATATTAGCATCTGCAAGATTGATGTAGTGATCCTGCTGTTGCTCGCTAACGACAACTACACGGCAATGTTTAAAGTCGTCAACGAGCATCTCAAGATCAACCTGAGCTGTTTCGGCCGAAAAGCCGCCGACGCAAAAAAGAACAACATCAAAATCTATGCGACACTTTGCTCGACCTTCAAGGACACTACCAGCGGTCGACACTTCTATTCCGGAAGTGCTCGCCATTGACTGTGCAAGTGAATGGAGCTGGCAGGCTCTCGAATCGACAATGAGAACTTTTAAATTGTCGGGAAATGTATGGTCGCGGGTATCAGATCTGTAAACCGGGTTCATCCTTAACTCCTGGCTATCTATAACACTGAATATGTGTGCTTTGACGGGTTGGCGCGGGCACACTCGAACTGTAGCTATTCTCCTTACTAGCTGCACTAATCTAGTAGGCTCACTATGAACTGTCAACTGCATGTGTCACTATTCACCGATGGTAATATTACCGCATTTCGTCAGGACACATTAGACGGTGGCGTTTTCGCCGGATGCAGTCACAATGGCTTTTCGGTAATACTGATGACAACCCTTCTGTAACGGAGCAATCGTGGCTACCCGCACAAACACAGCAAACATCAGCGAACTTCCATCTGACGAGCAAAGCCTGCGAGTGGATCTCGCGGCGGCTTTTCGCCTCGCCGTGCACTTCGACTGGCATGAATCGATAGCAAATCATTTCAGTGCTGCAATCTCTGATGACGGCAAGACCTTCCTGCTGAACCCGAAGTGGAAACACTTCTCGACCATCAAGGCAAGTGAGCTACTCAAGCTGCACGCAGATGATAAAGATGCCATGAACAGGCCTGATGCACCGGACCCGTCAGCCTGGTGTATCCACGGCGCTATTCACGCTGTTGCTCCACAAGCGCGGGTGCTGCTTCATTGCCACCCACCCTATGCTACCGCACTGGCATGTCTTCAGGATCCGTCGATAAAACCCGTTGATCAGAACACCGCAAGATTCTTCAACCGCATGGCTATAGACCTCACCTACGGCGGCATTGCCGACGATGAAAATGAAGGCAAACGCATTGCCTCCGTACTCGGCAATCACTCAATCATAATGATGGGCAACCACGGCGTTTCAGTGGTCGGTGAGACTGTCGCTGAAGCGTTCGAACATCTCTACTTTCTGGAACGAGCGGCAAAAACAATGATGCTTGCGTACGCAAGCGGTCAGCCACTTAATGTAATGAGTGATGAGCTGGCAGAAAAAACAGCACTCGGCTGGGAGGCCTATTCTGACGCGGCGTTTGCACACTTCGAACATTTGAAAAAAATGCTGGACAAGACAGACAGTTCCTACAGAGATTGATTTAATCCGAAAGCAACAGTCAGACGTTGTTTGATCTTGTAAGATAAAAATCTGAATTGTCTTTTTACCAGACCACCTGACGTTTGCCACGATGTTTCATGGAGAATTTCTCCATAGGCAATAGCGACTGCTACGCTGGCTCTCGTCAAACCGCACACCAGTACGGTCTCTTTTAGTGCTGATGTCCGCCAGGCCCATGCGCATGCCTGTGTGACACTTCTTCGAAAGTTGCCTCACGCACATTTATCACCTCGATATCGAACTTCAACGTTTTACCCGCCAGCGGATGATTAGTGTCGACATCGACATTGTGCCTGCCAACCTTTACTACCTTTGCATTGACTTTGCGTGTCCTGGTATTAACGGTAACCAGGTCACCCACATCTGGTTTTTTGCGTCCTATAAGATGTTTAATTGGCACCCGTTGTAAGCCGCCTTCGTGACGTAAGCCATAGCCATCTTCAGGTGACACCTGAATGGTGAACTTATCACCTGCAACTCTGCCTTTCATAGCATCCTCGATACCGGGCAGAACACCCCGGTGCCCATGAAGGTACAGCATAGGATCACCGCCACTGGAGTCTTCTGTGTAGTCACCGCCCAGCTCTTCAAGCTTGTAGTGAAAAGACACGACTCTATTGTTTGCAACTTCCATAATCAGGCAGGCCCTTGTTAAATGTTTTAAGTCTATCGGTGGATCAACGCTAAATCCAGAAGTGCATTATCTGTCAGTGTACTTACCCACAGGAAGCATTCATATACCCTGTTAGATACCGTTAATAGGTCACAAATTCCGTTAAACAAAACCCGGCTATACGACTGTTCAGGCTTTAGGTATAGTCACACCGATGGGAATTTTTCACCCATTTTATAAGGGCTTTAAGGGATAATCATGTCGATACTGGATGTCCGTTCAATCGATCAATTACAAGAAATGATCGGTGGCGATAGAAACGAGCTTAACAACCTGATCGAGTTGTATTTGCTTGAATCCAGGGAAATACTTTCCCACATGGACGTCGCACTGGAAACCCGCGATCTCGAACTACTGCGGCGCTCATCGCATTCTCTAAAATCAAGTTCACAGGATTTTGGTGCTATCAGGCTTTCAGAGTTAAGTGCTTCTCTTGAGTCCAGCTGCCGAAACCAATGGCCGGACTCATCCGACAAGCTGATTAAAAAAATAGGAGAATCTTTCGAACAAGTCGATAAAGCCCTGAACGATTACGTATCAGGGCAAAATCAACCATGAGAAACTGAAAGCATTCAGTTAGTATGCGCACCAGACAGCCAGATCGACTTTATGTGCAGGAGGAACATTATATTTTTTATGAATCTCGGAACAAACCAGGTATTGCGAGACTACTAAATTTAACCAGCGTTCAATGCACTTAATTTCGCTGTTTTTAGAGCATTAACGAGCTCATTAATACGCATGGGCTTGCTCACGTAAGCATCCATACCGGCTGCAAGGTATCGCTCTCTGTCGCCCTGCATGGCATTGGCTGTCACTGCAACGATATAGGCAGCAGATGCCCTATCCCCTTCAAGCTTTCGGATATTGCGCGTCGCATCTATTCCGTCCATGACAGGCATTTCGATATCCATAAGAATCACATCAAAGTGACCCTCAGCCTGTTTTTCTACTGCATCCTTACCATTTACCGCGACCGTCGCAACATAGCCGAGTCGCTTTAAAACCAGAGAGGCGAGCTTTTGATTGGTTTTATTATCATCGACCAAAAGAATCGATAACGGAAAATCAACCGCCATACTCTTGTCATATTGATCATCCGTTTTGACCTGACGTTTTTCAAATGTTTTTGCTGAATCGGCAAGTGTATCCAGCATGACGTCCAACAATGCCGAAGGCTTAATTGGTTTGGCTAACTTTGCCGTAAAACCAGCCTCTTCAATCTCTGATTTTGGAACATCTGACAATGTGGCCAGAGAACTCAGCAGTATCAACGGCAATTCTGCGGGCGAGTACGTTTTGCGGATAGATCGCGCAAGATCAATTCCATCCATAACCGGCATACTCATATCCAGAATTGCGATATCAAATTTTCTGCCGTGCTTTATCCAGTTGAGTGCTTCAACAGGTGACTCTGTCTGCTCGGAGATCATTGACCATTCTTCAGACTGCGCGGCGAGAATTTTTCTGTTGGTTAGATTATCGTCGACTATCAATAATCGTTTGCTGGCAAGATCAGGTTTTGTTTCATGCAGCTCGACTCTGCGATCAATTCTTGTGGCAGGAAAATAAGTAGTGAAATTAAACGTTGTTCCTTCACCAAGTACACTGTCCACCCAGATCCGTCCACCCATCAGTTGCACAAGGTTTTTGGAAATTGCCAACCCCAGACCGGTGCCGCCATAGACTCTGGTGGTTGACGCATCGACCTGGGAAAAAGAATCAAACAGAAAAGGAATCTTATCTTCCGGTATGCCTATGCCGGTGTCAGATATAGAAAAATGTAATCCGGTTAGCGCTGTCTGGTTGGTCGAATCCATCTTTGAGAGATCCGGTTTTTCAGTATTTTCTGCGAGCGAGACTTTCAATAAAATTTCACCTCGCTCGGTGAACTTTATAGCGTTGTTCAACAAATTAAGCAGTATCTGTCGAAGTCTGCCGCCGTCTGCTTCGACCCCTTCGGGTGTATCACGCTCTATCAGGTAGGCAAGGTTTAGTTTTTTTACATCGGCGCTGGCTGTGACTAAATCCAGCGCACCTTCAATACATTCGCGCAAATCTATCGCTCGCGAATCGAGATCAAACTTGCCTGCTTCAATTTTTGAAAAATCCAGCACGTCATTAATTACGGTGAGAAGTGACTCAGCGCTTTCTACCACCGTTGTTGTGAATTCCAGCTGCTCTTTATTTAAATCTGTATTAAGCAACAGATTACTCATACCGATAATGCCGTTCATCGGTGTTCGAATCTCATGACTCATTGTGGCGAGAAATTTACTTTTTGCAGCAGTCGCCTGTTCGGCTATTTCTTTGGCTGCACGCAAAGTCTCTTGCGCTTCTTTCATTTCGCTTATATCAAAGTAGGTCAGCATACACCCTCCCTCGGGCAATGCTATACATTGATTTTGAATTACCCTGCCATCCGCAAGAACCAGCTCCTGTGGCTGCGTATCGCCGGATTGTATTTTACGGATACGGCTATCCCGATAATTTTCCCAGTCATCAGCTTCAACACCGTACTTACTCAAACGCCTGGTGTACTCCATCTCTTCAGCAAGTGAGGGGTGATTCTCGTAGAATGATTCGGGAATCTCCCACATCGAACGATAAGCTTGATTTGAAAGTCTGATATTCAAATCTTTATCAAGAAACAATATTCCGTAGTTAATATTGCCGAGTACAACCTGTAGCTCGTTGAGGGCATTGTCAGTGACAACTTTCGCCTGCAGCAGCAACTCTTCTCTGGCTTTTAGTTCGGTAATATCGGTATAGATCGCAACCGTACCGCCATCACTGGTTCGCTTTTCATCTATTCGTATCCAACCACCGTCAGAGCGTTTTTGTTCGAACGGTTCACCCGGGTTCTTGTGCTTATGTATCCTGTTTCTTTTCCATTCTTCTTCATTGCCAATGGCGTCAGATATTAGATTATTCTCGACACTGGCATTGATTATCTCTTCAAAACTTACTCCGGCAGAAAAGTTGCTGGAGGTAATCTGAGGTATATTTTTAGTGTACTGTTGGTTGGATAAAACGATGACGTCATGTTTATCGTACAAACAAAACCCGTCTGACATGGATTTCAGGGCTTCATTTAACTGGCCCTGGGTATTGCGTAATTTTTCATCAGCCTTGTTACGCTCGACCTGCAACCGATCCCGCTCTTTGACACTGTCTCTGAATAAAGCCAGAGTTTTAGACATTGAACCAATTTCATCACTTCCACCGGCGGGTATTATCGTGTCAAGTTTGCCTTCTGTCACATCACTCATGGCAGCTACCAGTTTACGTAACGGAGAACGTATAGAGTCGATGATAAATCCGGTCAGAAGCAAGCCAAGCACACTGGTTACGACAAGAATCCATACGGAGTTTCTGGAAGATTTTTTGGTATCTTCTACGGTCTGTGACGCTTGGGTAAGTGCTCTTGTTTCCAGATCGTTGACGACTGCCTCGAGCATGTTATCAACCTTGATGATATGCTCGCGAGCCCGGGCCATCTGGGTGTTACCCATAACTCTTTGTCGGTCAGTATAAGAATCCACAGCCTTCATGGACACACTGACCATTTGCTCTACCTCAGATCTAATCTGATCAACCATATCGGGTGTGATTAGATGCAGCTTGTCCAAAGCGGCTTCAAGATCGGCTTGTGCAGACTCAGCTTCTAATTCAGAACGTATTAACAAACTGGCTGCAAGATCAGTAAGCCAATACTTTAGATCACCAAAGGCCCTGCTTGCAGCGTTAGCTGTGGTGAGACTGGTAACCAATACAGATTCATCGACAAGTATCTTGGAGCTGTGGCTAATAACACGGTTTAAATAAAGGTTTGACCCGATAAGCGCTAAAAGCAAAAAAACGCTCAGAATAACGAGCCTGGTAACAATAGATAGCTTATTCAATAGATTGACTACTATTCAGTCATTTATATAGCGTGACACTAATAGCTCCACCGAGATCATCCAGCTTGCCGCCTTCTTTCGGATAACCGGTAACATCGAGCTCACCTACCGGACTGCCGTGGCAGGCCAAACAGGCTTTGCCATAATACTCAGGCACCATAACCCGGAAAACGCTGGCGTTTTTATCATCGGTGGTTAGTTCGGAGTAGAGCTCACCGCGTTGCCAGTCTTCAGCAAGAAACCTGCTTTCTATTGTTGATAGTTCCCATTTGTCGGGTCGGGCTTTTCTGTTTCGAACAAACTGGATCGGTGCGGTCACTTTAATTTCAGCAATCTGATCCATTTTCTCACTAAAGCGCTCATTACTGAGCTGGGCAAACACAGCTGGCACAAAACCCTTAAAGCCAACACCCTCCTGGTTAATGAGTGCCTGGTTTTCGTCGATTATTTCTTCCATCGCACTAAGCTGCGCATTGATAATTTTGCCAGCGCGGCTATCCGGAGGAAACTGCAACGGATCTGGCTTGCCTGCTTCTTTAAGTCTGGCGAGAGTTCGCTCAATGAGAACCGAACCACTCAGGCCTTTGTCGCCAAGCAGTTCGTTATTGATATTAGGTTGCTGGCTGGCTATCTCACTTCTTGCAGCTCGCAGTACATCTGCCATATAAAGTGCCGTTTCCAGATCAGAATCTGCGTTATCACCCTGAACCGGGCTGATAAAGAATAGCGTTGACAGCACTGCAACTGTGATGCGAGCAGCGTGCAATAGCTGCCGGGAGAAGAATCGCTGCACCCATGCAGTTTTGAAAGCAGCGCAGTTGGATGTGGTTCTGTTCATTGCACATGTCCCTATGTGACTTAATCCGATGACAGGCCCGATTATAGGCATTTACCAGAGCAAAAGACACCTGGGAGTTGGTAAATCGATGCTGATACCGACAGGCATGCCTGCATTACAGCAGTTGGTTTACAGAACCTTTTAGATTGAGCAGCACAGTGACAGCAAATCAACCGCAGCACCGGCATGGCGCCGGTGCCTCGAACGCTATTGCTATCTGCGCGCCAGAGCAGCTCGAACAACACCGCTTTTAACGTTTCTCGCCAGACTCGGATTAATGCGCAATCCGGCATTGACGTTGGTTGTTTTTCCTGCAGCCAGAGTACCCCTCACCGATACTGTTTTCTCCACAAGCCGTCCATTGAGTGGGTAAACCACATTCAGAACTATATTGCTGACATTTCGTTGTGTTGCGTTTTGAACAAGAACATTGACGGTTCCGTCGCGCGCAATTTGCGGTCGGGTTGAAATATATTTACCGGGATTGGAAGGCAGATCAAGATCTATCATTGAATTGCGGGCCTGTTGCCCTGCCGGGCTGTTCTGTCCTGCCGCCTTGCTGTAGTGCGAAATAGCTTGCTCGTTGTTACCGTTTAAACGAGCAATATTCCCCAGTGCGTTGTGGGCATCTGCAGTCGGCAGTAACTCAGCGCTGCGACTGAGAGATGCATTGGCAGTCCGATAGTCACGCAGCTCTTCACTGACCAGACCTTTCCTCAGGTGATAATAAAAGAAATTGTCGTTTTTACTGATCGCGCTGTTGTAGTGACGCAGCGCCGAGCGCGGGTTTTTTTCCTTATAGTCGATGTCACCCATGAGTGAATGGAAGTGACCTTCATTGGGCTCAATACGAATTGCGCGCTGTAAAAGCGCACGCGCGCCGCGTGTGTCGTTTTCAGCAAAAGCTTTTACAGCGTCGTCATAAGCGTCGTAGGCAGGCTTCGACTCCAGTAGTCCGCTCATGGTTGCCTGATATACCTCACGACCGGTTTCACCGGTTGTGCCCAGTTTTTCAGCCAGCTTTTGATTATTTGCAAGGCGCTCCGCAGATGGAGGATGACTGGCAAACAGGCCACTCAGAAAATCCTGCCGGCGATCCCCTGACAACTCCAGAAAGGTTCTTTGTAAATCAACAGCACCTTGCGGGTTATAACCCGCGGCCACCATGTACTCAATGCCGAACTTGTCTGATTCGCGTTCTGCATCGCGACCATAACGTGTATTGATCAACTGCGCACCGATACCTGCACCCGCTTGTGCGAGATTGGCATACTCTTTACCCGATGTAGCAATAGTGGCGGCAACCAGCCCACCCTGCAGCAAAGCACCACGACTAAAGCCCTGTGCACCATGCCTTGCCGCCGCATGCACCACCTCATGTCCGAGCACAGCAGCCAGCTCTGCCTCACTTTTGAGCTCTGTTAACAAGCCGCGGTTGATGGCAATTTTACCGCCTGGCAGGGCCCATGCGTTGGGTACTCCAGAGTTGATCACCTTGAATTCGTAAGGCAGCTTGCGATCACTGACCGCAGCGACACGTTGTCCGACTTTGTTGACATAGCGCTGAACCACCGGATCGGCAAGGTAATCACCACCCTGCGATTGTCGCGAAGGGCTGTATTGCTGCTGCCCGACCTGTAGCTCCCAGTCTTCGCCGACGAAACTGAGCTCTTTTTTACCGGTTACCGGATTAGTCGCGCACGATACAACTGCGACCGTCAGAGCCAACATCAGGCTCGTGATAATTGCGAATTTTTTCATACCTGATTATCTCCAGAAATGCTCAACGGCAATATTACATAAGTCTCTGACCGATAGCTGTATTTTGATGTAAATGATGTTTGTCACGAGGCAAATACAATAACCTGGCAGCACCCCGCAGCGGGCTTTCACGGGTATCCCGACCCACCAATTGCCAACCAGTCACCCTGTTTTGTCGCTGAAATTGGTAGATTGAAATTCGTCACTGTCATTCACATTTCGCTGATTTCCAACAGCATCTGAGCACAGCTGCAATATGGTGTATTTGCTGGCGTCAAAAATGCTGTTGATTCACCTGTAAGTCTGTTCACAGGGCGCTTGTGAAGGTCAGTCCCCTGCCTTGAAAATTTCATCAGCGCCGACTTCAGACACGGTCGATACCGGTAAGCGATTAAACAGCCCGAACGAATAAATTCATGAATAGTTTGCAATACCGAAAAGATATAGATGGGCTAAGAGCGGTAGCGGTACTCGCGGTGCTGCTGTTCCATCTTGATCCTGCTTATTTAACCGCAGGTTACCTCGGTGTAGATATTTTCTTTGTGATATCCGGTTACCTGATTACCCGAATCGTGTACACCGAAGTGATGAGTGGCAAGTACACATTTACCAATTTTTATGTCCGTCGTTCAAAACGGATTTTGCCACCGCTGTATTTTATGGTAATCCTGACTTTGATTGCCGCCTACATCATCCTGTTGCCGTACGATTTCTTTAAAACCGGTATATCCATACTCGGTGCAATACTGTTTGTTTCAAATATGCAGTTTGCACTCAGAACAGGCGACTACTTCTCTTCCGATTCCTCTGAGTGGCCCATGCTACATACCTGGTCGCTATCAGTGGAAGAACAATACTATTTCATTCTGCCAATAGCACTGATCATCTGCATCAGGTTTTTAAAGAAAATAAACCTGACTGTCATACTGTGCATTGTCGCCCTGGCAAGCTTCGCACTGGCTGAATATATGTCAGGTAAAAGTAACCTCGCGGGACTCAGTTACTACTTCCTGTTAACTCGTATGGGAGAACTACTGGCAGGTTCGATACTCGCCATTTTCCACGCCAAAGGCACATTGGAGAAAAGTGACTCTAACCTGCTCGCATCTGTTGCTGTCGCAGTATTGTTTGCAACGCTGTTGTTTTTTGACAAGCAACTGGTTTTTCCGGGCTTCTCGGCACTTCTGGCTTGTGTACCAATCGCGATAATTATTCACAGTGAAGGCACATGGGTCAACAAAGCACTTGAAAACAGTGTAGTCGTTTGGATCGGGTTATTGTCGTACTCACTGTATCTTTTTCACTGGCCTGTATTGGCATTTGCACGCTACATTCTCAACACTACCGAAGGCTATCTGCATCTGCCATTAAGTGTTCAGGCCATTTGCCTTGCACTCATTTTCGCACTCAGTATATGCTCCTACTATGCGGTCGAAAGACCTCTGCGCAGATCTAACGTTGTCGGTATTAAAGCACTGGTCTGGTATTTTGCTATTCCCAGTGCGGCGCTGGTATTACTGGCAGTAGGTGTGGTGCTAAAAAAGGGCATGCCAGAGAGGTTTAGTACCGACACCATTGATACGGCTTACCAGTTCAGTCACGTTAATAAAAACACTTGCCCGTCGCTTGTGAATCTCGGCTGTATAGGCGGTGATGAAAGCAGTGACAAAGAGATACTTCTCTACGGCAACAGTCATGCAGAACATCACTTTGAAATGCTTTCAATGCTTGCCAAAGATGAACAAATGCAATTGAAGATGTATGCTTCCGGCGGCTGCTCGCCTACCATACAGTCAGCCAAGTGCAACTCCACGCTTACTGCTTATGTCGAAGCGGTACAGCAGGGCACAGAAATTTCTGTTATCGCCTTTCGATGGGATCAAAACTTTGATAACGAAGAGTATCTCTCCGAGGTAGATAAAATCATCATGTTGGCTCAGGCTAATTCGAAAAAAGTCATTGTTATGGCCCAGCCACCATTGCTGAATTTCAGTCCGTCCAAGGTTGCCAACTGTGATCGTCTGGGAATTTCATGCCCAAAGCCTGCTGATCCGGTCAATGATCTGTATCCGGGATACAACGATGCCGTGAAGCAAAGAGTCACAGCACTTGGGGCTGAATTCTACGACCCATACACATCGATAACCGATGTCAGTCAGCTGTACGAAGGCGACAAACTGCTGTACTCAGATACAGATCATTTATCTGTCTACGGTGGCAGATGGCTCTATGAGCAGGCAAGTGGTCAAACATCGACGCTACTAAAATACTAATAAATTACCGCCTGTAGTCAGGCGTACAAACCGGTACCCGCAAAGTGGTATAAGCCGATGGTGCAAACAAAAAAAATCACTTACTGATATTCTATACCCACATTTATAAATCTACGGATACTCAGCGTGACATTTTCCCTGGTCGCCCGCTGTAAAGACAGCGGTATGTTCGGTATTGCCATATCTTCTTCCTCACCGGCAGTGGCTGCAAGGTGTTCATGGGCCGAGGCCGGCACAGGTGCTGTGGCATCACAAAACATCACCGACCCGTCTCTCGGTCCTGCCGTCTTACAGCTGATGCGTAACGGTGCAGGCGCTGCCGAGTCACTTGCAGAAATAACGTCAACCACAAACTTCATTGATTACCGGCAGCTGCTGGTCGTTGACAAAGACGGTAATACACAGATTCACTCAGGTGACAAAGCTCTCGGCACGGTGGCAGAACACGCAATTACCAATGCAGCATCTGCCGGTAATCTGCTCGATAACACCACGATTCCAAAAACCATGGTAGATACTTTTCATGCAACATCGGGCCACCTGGGCGACCGGCTTATTACAGCACTTCAGGCAGGCTTAACCGCCGGCGGAGAGGCCGGGCCGGTGCATTCAGCAGGATTACTGTTGGTAGATAACGTCAGCTGGCCGGTGGCAGAACTTCGCTGCGACTGGTCACCCGACGCCTGCCCGATAAAAAACATCGCTACCGCATGGGAGGTCTATAAACCGCAACTTGCTGACTATACACAGCGTGCCCTGGACCCTACCCTTGCACCAAGTTATGGAGTACCGGGCGATGAGTAAATTTACTCAGGGCTTTTAACTTGCAGGAAATCAGAAATTTCCGGCGGTGTATAACCCTTTTCAAGTTGCTTGTATTCATCAATTATGCTTATGGCCAGGGCATCACCCTGCTGGATTAACGCTTCACAGCTGCCAGACCCTTCCAGTTGCTGCAGTCTGGCCCTGACCTCCAGTGAAGCGTCAATACCCGCCTTACCGTGCCTGCAATGATGAGCACGCATTGCGTCGCTGTATTGATTCCATTGATCTACAAGATTACGGTTTGTCACAGATAGCTGCTCAGGCCATAGCGGAAAATTGTATTCCACTTCAACACTTGTCACTACGTTGTCTATAGCGCAACCAAGAGCACTCGGGCGCGCATCAAAAGACCAGCTCGCCATCCACCTTGAGTTACCTTTGCCCTGAAAATCCGTAGCTGTGCTTAGTGAAGAAAGTAATGTCTCTGTCGTGTCGCCGTCAATAATTGAGTTGGATTCTCTCTCTGTAAATGATGGCTGCAGATCGGTCTGACTGGCGCTGAATTCGTGATTACACACTGCATTGAAAGGCGACGGCTCGGGCACAGACGGGCGTTGCAACTGTGTCGAACAACTGGTCGCGACAATTGCCAAAATCGCCAAATGTAACCGCTTAAGATTGATCCAATACATGTCTGCCATTATTGTATAAACGACAACTGCAATGTCGAACAATTAACATTAATTCAATAACTGTTTGAGATCAGGCAATGGTCTCTTTGTGGCAGGGTTCTCCGATAACAGCTGCTCCAGCGCCGCCGCTACACTCAATACTTTGGTATCCTTCCCTTTAGGCCCGACAACCTGAATACCAAATGGCATACCATTATGATCCACCCCACACGGAATTACACACGAACAACACAGCGCCATGGTCGGCGCATACACCAATGCAAGCCAGGTCATGTAGGTTGTCATCTTAACATCATTAATCTGTGTGACCGTTCTTTGAGAATGATCAAAAGCAGATACCGATACCGCAGGACAAATTAGTACATCAGTTTCAGTTGTACTGAAAAATTCCAACACTTGCCGGTATAAAATGCTTTGCTGCGTGAATGCTGCACCAATCTCGCCTGCCGTCAGATCAAGCCCGTACTCTGTATTATCGATGATATTCCGGCCCAGAATTTCCCTGTAAGTTTCCAGCCGTTCTTGATTACCGGCCACAAAAAATACACCACGTAAAACTTCAAACGTATTGTGTATGTTAGTAAAATCAGGATGTCTGTTTTCACACGTTTTAAAAGCATGTGTAAAAAGTGATATGCGCTGTTCAAAGCACGCCGCTATGTCTCGATCAACCTCACAGCATCCAAGATCAATAGACCAGACTGCTTTTATGCTGGAAAGGTCAGCTAAGGGCAGCGAATCGTGCACGCCAGAAGAGCCCGCCGAATAAGGATCGCGCTTGTCGCTGTGAGACTGCGCGCGAAGCAACAAGTGAGCATCTGCAACAGTTCGCCCCATTGGACCAAGCACAACAAAAGGATTTAAACCCACGCCGTTGTGCGCGTATGGTACAAGCCCCGGGGAAGGCCTGAAACCAACCACACCACAAAATGAAGCCGGTGTTCTGAGGCTGCCTCCATAGTCGGAGCCAGTCGCCAGAGGCACCATGCCGGTTGCCAATGCTACAGCCGAACCACCCGAAGACCCGCCGCATGTCTTCTGTGGATTAAACGGATTCCCGGTTGCTCCGTAGACCTCATTCACTGTGTTTGCACCGGCACCAAACTCCGGCACATTGGTTTTGCAAAAAATATTTCCACCAGCTGAAGCAATATAGTCAACAATCGGATCACTGACCTCGGGAACGTGGCCTTTAAATTCCATTGACCCTTGGGCCGTAGTCAGACCCCGGGTCGCTTCCAGATCCTTGATTGCAACCGGCAGTCCGCAAAGCAAGCTCTGTTCTGCAGCTGCTATGCGCTTGTCAGCGAGCTGCGCCTGAGCGAGACCGGCCTCGGTATCGATAGCAACAATTGCATTAACCGACGGGTTAATGGAGTCGATACGTCTGACACAGCTTTCAAAAAGCTCTACGGCTGTGATATCACCGGCATTAAGACATGACAACGCTTCAGTAGCGCTCAAATCACAGAGTTCGGTATCGGATCCGCTCATCAGGTCAGGCAACTTTTCGGGCTAATGGATAAACGCATTAGCACCCATCCAACCACAGACGTCAAGAGATCAACGCGACACTGAATTCAGTAATCACAGAGAGACCTATGCTGAGAGACCGAGTGGCATATCAGTGTTTGTTGTCTGCCGCAGGCAACAGTGTTTTACATCTACCATTTTATTCAGCGTATAGATATGGAAATGCCCACACTCTCTGTCAATCAACTGATCAATAAATGTATCCATGTAATGCTGAGACATTTGCACCATTGTGTAGGCGTCATCGGCAATCGGAGCAAACTTGTCTACCAGGCTCTTCGGTATACGTGTACCACATTTTTCAGCAAATGACGCAACACTGTGGAAATCTCTGATCGGAAGAACGCCCGCTACTATCGGGGCATTTATACCAACTGCTGCTGCCTGATCTCTAAAACGCTGAAATTCATCGATATCGAAAAAGAATTGACTGATGGCTCTGTTAGCACCGGCATCAAGCTTTTCTTTTAGTGCCCGCAGATCTGACTGTAGATTTTTTGCTTTAGGATGTACATCGGGGTAGCAGGATACACTAATGTCAAAAGGATGAATCTCCAACAAGCCATTGATAAACTCGGGCACACTCGTGTAACACTCACCACGCTTTTTTGCGTGTTCTGATTCAGCCCTTGCGTCACCTCTCAATGCGACAATACGATCAACGCCGGCGTCACGATATCGGGCAGCAACTGCATTAATCTCTTCTTTTGTTGATCCTTCGAATGTCAGGTGCGCTGCTATCGGTGTATCGCACTCTTTGGCAGCGTACTCTACTGTCTCTACACTTTGTGATTGTGCGCTACCGAGTGCACCATAGGTAATAGAGAAAAAGGCAACATCCTGAGCTTCCAATCTGCCAACTGTGCGCCAGAACCGTCTTTCACCAAGTTGCGTACGTGGTGGAAAAAACTCATATGAAAAAATCGGGCTTGTCATTGTTCGTCCTTAACTATTATTAGTATACCAGGCATCAGGTGATCCAGCTTTTAGTGGGTAAGTTGCCGTACTGCCGGCCAGATCTTCACTGTTAACGGATCACCCTGAAGTCCGACTGGCGGCTCAACCTGCATACCGTGCCGTGTTAGCCAGCCTTCAATTTCAGCATCGTCAAAACCAAGACGGTGATGTCTGTGTTCCGCTCGTAATTGCTCTTCGTTATGGGTCAGAAAATCTACGATAACCAGCCGACCGCTGGGCCGAAGTACTCTTACCGCTTCTTCTATTACCTGCTCAGGATCATCACTGTAGTGAAGCACCAGGTGCAGGGTAGCCAGATCGACTGACTGATCATCGATGGGCATGTTGTACATATCACCTTGTCTGACGTGTACATTGCGCAAGTTGGCGGCTTCAAGGTTGGTTCTGGCTACGGTCAACATTTCAGATGAAACATCTATACCCATACCTCGCTCTACTCTTTCTGCCATTAGCTCGAGTATGCGACCGGTACCGGTACCGATATCAAGAAAGTCCGCAACCGGCTTATTGCCAAGAACTTTGACAAACTCTTTTTCAAGCTGTGCCTCAGGCACGTGCAAAGCTCTTATCTCACCCCATCGGGCTGCGTTCTCACTGAAGTAGGCTCGCGCCAGATCAGCACGCTTTTGTTTTACCTGATCGAGTCTTTGCAAATCACGATTAAGTTCCGAGTCATCCTCCGGCAGCAGGTCAACAATTGTCCGCGCCAGATACGCCTCATCAGTCCGGTCTGCCAAACGGTAGTAGACTGCGGCACCTTCACGAAAACGATCAAGCAATCCTGCCTCTACCAGCAATTTAAGGTGACGTGAGACGCGCGGCTGGCTTTGACCCAGAATCTGCGTGAGTTCGCTGACACTCAATTCGCCATGGGCGCAAAGCGCTACGAGCCGCAGACGAGTGGGCTCGCCGACAGCACGCAAACCAGTGAGTAGTTGATCCAAAGTTCTTCCAAGTGAGCAATTTAAATATAAAGATATATTTATATGTACATTTCTGCAAGTTTTGGGGCAACTTTATTTGAAATCCTCCAGGATGAGGTAACTTTCCAGCAAAACTGCCGCCCGTGTTGCAAGATTAACTGCCTTTGGTTGACTATTCATCATTCTCTTGTCCAGAGCACCAGTGAAGATATGCCCGGTTCAGACCGGCCTGTTCCTTAACTAATCAACACGCTGGTCAATTACTCAACTCGCTGGCGATAGAAAAACCCTGTTCTCCCAAAGCCGTTGCCAGACGCCGGATATGCACCGGTGATATCTCACAGCAACCACCAACGACAGATGCGCCATTGTTAACCCAGTTCATCGCAGCATTTGCATATTCATCCGGCCCGAGATCATCCCGTGCCTTGAGCATGTCTACACCACCGGCAAGTGGCATCGCAGAGATCGAAGTAAACCCATTGGCATAGGCGCCGAACGGAATATTCAGGTTTTTTACTTGTGGCCATGCAGCATCAATTGCTTCAGGTAAACTGCAATTGAGCAGTATTGCCTGCGGATCATATTCCACTACTGAATTGTAGGCATCATCAATACTCTCGTTGCTGCGCAATACACCATCGCACTCATCACTCACACTGAATGCTATCCACAACGGCTTACCGGATTCAGAAGCAGCCAGCCCCGCTGCCTGAGCCTCTTTGATACAGCTCATGGTTTCACAGATAAATAGATCAACGTTGTCAGATTGTGCTTCAACTATCATCCGATAGCTTTTAACCGCATCATCAAATTCCGGTGTTGATTCCGGATGATAACTACCAGCCAGTGGAGGTAAGCTCGCGGCGATTTTTACATCGGCTACTCCTGCCTCGTCACGTGCCTGTGCAGCGAGTGCAAAAGCCCTGCCCTGCAAATCTGCAAATTGATCCACCGCCCCCACATTGACCAGTCGCTCAGGTGTCAGACTGTAGGAATTAAGCGTAATGACTTTGGCGCCGGCCTGAATAAACTCAACGTGCAATTGACATACTAACTCCGGTGTATCCATCAGCACCTGAGCGCCCCACATCGGGCTCTCTTTAGCAGCTCCACGCTTTACCAGCTCCTGTCCCATACCGCCATCTAGAAGCACGACTTTATTACCAGTCATCACCCGACTCACCTATAAATTTAATATTCGGCAAGAGTAGCACCATACGCCAATAAGTTTTCAATTAGCAGCAGTCAAGGGTAATATACATTCACATTTTAACCACAGCAGTCAAATGGCCAATAACCCGTTCGAAGAACACGGCTTCAGCATTAGTATCGTCCCCGTTACAGACTTACAACAGAATGCGAGCATTTTCTGGTCAACAAAAACAATGCGAGGCGTACTCATTGACCCGGGTGGTGATGTAGACCGACTGATGGACGCTATAAAAGAACTTAACGTCACTATTGAATCCATTTGGCTTACACACGGGCATGTCGACCACGCCGGCGGAGCTGCTGAAAGCAAACGCCGTTTGCAGTGCAATATTATCGGACCGCACAAAGACGATCAGTTTCTGTTGGATGAGCTCAAATCAGGAATGTATGGAATTAAGGAAGCAGAGAGCTTTACCCCTGATCGCTACCTTAATGAAGGCGATACATTGGAACTTGAGGGTCTGCAGTTTAACATTTTACATTGCCCCGGACACTCACCTGGCTCAGTAGTATTATATCAACCGGATATATCTTTTGTGTTTATGGGTGATGTTCTGTTCAACGGATCTATTGGCCGCACTGACCTGCCACGCAGCAACCACCAGGATCTTATCGATTCAATCACAAAGAAGCTCTGGCCGCTGCAAGAGAAAGCAGGTCAGGATATAAGCTTTATACCCGGCCATGGACCCGCATCAACAATTTTGACGGAAAGACAGAACAACGCATTTGTTTCTGATGCCGTACTCGGAACCAAATAACAGGAGACCAGAATTAAGTCACTGTAGGGTGGATAAGCCGAAGGCGCATCCACCAACCGATACATTGGTGGATGCGCCTCCGGCTTATACCACCCTACGCTGAGAACCAGATACCTACACTGCCTACTCCTCCGCTATATCCTCAGCCCAGAGTTCAGGTTTCTCCGCTATAAAACGCTGCATCAAAGCAATACATTCTTTGTCGTCAGCAATAATCACTTCAACGCCACGACTCTCAAGAAACTCTTCATTGCCGCCAAACGTCTGATTCTCACCTATAACCACACGCGGGATGCCAAACTGCACAATAGTACCCGTGCACATCATGCAGGGACTCAAACTGGTATACAGAGTCGTATCACGATAAGTTTTCTGACGACCTGCCTTGCGAAGTGCATCCATTTCACCATGTGCTATAGGGTCACCTTTTTGTACCCGCTGGTTGCGACCCGATGACACCAGCGACTCTCCGCGGGCAAGCACCGAACCAATGGGACAACCACCTTCATCAAAGCCTGCTTTGGCTTCATCATAGGCTAACTGGAGAAATTTACGGTCTGTTTCGTCAAGCATGATCGCTCCTTAACCCGGACTATTCATGAAATGGCGAGCATATCGCGCAGAGATTTGTTTTCACAGTGAATTTTCTTCTTGCGTCGAATACTTACTGATATTTGCAAAAGAAAAAATCCATCGTATAGCTATCTTAGGGTGGAATCAAAGATCAAGTGAGATGCCGTCAATTTCGTGAATAGTCCGGGTTGAATAATAAAGTAGAATCAATTAACACTCCATTGTCAGTTGTTGTTTGTACTTCAGGATGGCCGCAACAAGACGGATGCTTTGTGTTGTTTCCGGACACTCATACTGTAAACCACCAGCGCCATCCAAATAGAGAAAAAACCTGCCCAGGCCGCGGGCTCAATCGGTTCACGATAATACAGCCAGCCAATCAAAAACTGGATACTAGGTGTCAGGTACACCAGCAATCCGCTCAAACTCAATGGCATGTTGCGAGCACCTTGCGCATATAGAATAAGTGGTACCGCGGTAACTAATCCACCAAGAACCAACAAAACCTCGGTATGACCAAGTGGATTGCTATAGGTCAATCCGCTTGTCTTGCTGATCCATAGCAGTAGCAGCAGAGTAAAGGGAACCAAAACTAAAGATTCTATGAATAGACCGTTTATTGGTCCGGTAGGCGCCTTTTTTCTTATCATGCCATACAAACCAAAAGTGGTGGCGAGTGACAATCCTATCCACGGCACCGCACCACTGACAAGCACCATAATCAATACACCTGCAACCGCAAGAGCAATAGCAAACCACTGCTGCCTATCAAGCCGCTCTCTGAATACAACATATCCGAGGGCTACGCTAACCAATGGAGACAGAAAGTAGCCAAGACTGGCATCAACCACTCGATCATTTACAACCGCCCAGATATATACCAGCCAGTTCGACGCAACCAGACTGCCCGATACAAAATGCCGGACTATCTCAAAGCGCTGACTCAAGACACTGACAACAGTTTCTCTGCGCGATGCAGATAACAAAACCACGCACAACAGAAATACTGCACACCAGATATTTCTATGCGAAAAAACCTCGAGCGAGCTTACATCAGCGAGCCACTTCCAATAAACAGGAAACAAACCCCACAACACCTGCGCCACCACAGCACTGATCAATCCGACTTTAAAAGTAGACATCAGATCAGCGCGCTACCCAGCCGCCACACAAAGGAAACACCTGACCGACAAAACAATCTGCTGCATCACTGCAAAGATAAGCGGCAAAGCTCGCGTCTTCAGCTTTACTGACCAGTCGTCCAAGAGGTACTTCAGATTTCAGACGTTTCTGAAATGCCGGATTACCTTGAACTTCCTGTGGAAAGTAAGTTTCGTTATCAACAAAGTTCTGTGCTATCGCATTAACCTGCACATTGTGGCGCGCCACTTCAAAACCAACCGCTTGTGCGTATGAAATCTGTGCACCACGTGCCGCACAATAAGATGATGTACGGTTAATACCTCGCATTGCAGATGCACTTCCCATGACAAGTATCTTGCCTGATTGGCGTTCAATCATTTGTGGCAGTACTGCGCGAGTCAGCCACTGCAATGGATCTACCATTACTTTAAAAACACTATGCCACTCTTCATCACTGACATCGGTGACCAGTGTCTGTGGCGCCGGCATCGCAAGATTTGCAATCAGACTATCAATACGTCCTGAGGACTCGACAAGATCGCGAACTTCTTCTGCCGATGTCAGTGCATCGGTGCTGATCAGTACTTCTGCCTGACTGTTACGCATCATGTCACACAACGCCGGTCCCATGAATTCAGTCGCCTGAGTTATCAGAATACGCTTACCGGTTAGATCGACCATAGGTTTTGATTCCGCCAAAGTTAGACTGTCTGCCAGCGCATGATCAGCTGGCAAACGACACTACAATACCGGCCACTATAAGCACACTCCCGAGTATCTGATTCCATGCAGGCCTCTCGTTCAAAACCAGCACTGAAAACACCAGCGCGATGACTATCGTGCCACTGACAATAACAGGAATAGCCGTGCTCGCCTGCATAGGTTTAGTTCCCGAGAGACTGCCGAACAAATAGAAATAGCCAATCTCAGCCAGACCGATACACAACCCGGCCAGAACTGCCCATAAATAAGTTGCCGTATTTAACTGAAAAGAGTGACCGCCCTTCAGCGAGAGTATTCCAAGAAACACAAGGGAAACCGCCAAAGCTGCAATCTGTAAAAAAATTGTCGCCACGATGGTTGTCGTTGCAGTCGATGGTACCTGGTTACCAGAGACTTTAATTAGAACATTATATCCTGCGTACAATACAGTGACCGCGACAAGTAGTCCTATAGATGATAAGTATGAATGCATGTAATTCCCTGGTTTAACTGTGGACTATAAAACGCGATATTAATACACGTTGCATTGCTTTCAGTTCAGCTAAAAAAGCTATATGACACAGAGCAAGAGCTAACCGAAGCGTCAACAACAAACTATATTGCGGAGTAATTACGGACCCCGCTATGACTCACTCCTGCAACAACACATCGTGAATGTATCAGCCCGGAATA
>CAZKAQ010000024.1:0-36910 GCA_964550655.1 uncultured Granulosicoccaceae bacterium | reverse complement strand
AGCGATTGAAGACACTACGCAGTTCTCAACCGTTGGCAACAGCTTTGTTGTCAGGCTGTATCCCTAACTGGTCTATAGGCTGCGGGATATCGATTGCGAAACCCTGAACGTACTCCACTCCCAGCGCTGCAAGTTGATCTCGTATCGCTTCGGTTTCAACAAATTCGGCGATGGTTTTCATGCCCATCGTCTTGCCGATGTCGTTGATCAGCTTGACCATAGCCAGATCCTGTTCATCGTCCATGATGTCTTTGACAAACATTCCGTCGATCTTCAAATAGTCGAATGGCAAGGTCTTAAGATAAGCAAGTGAAGAGAAACCGCTGCCAAAATCATCCAGTGCCAATGTGCAGCCACGTGTTTGAAGCGCTGCAATAAGCGCTATCGCATTGTTCAGGTTTGCTATTGCCGAGGTCTCGGTTACTTCAAAGCACAATTTATTTGCAGGTACAGGCGAGTCATCAAGAAACGCCGGTAGCCACTCGAGGAATTTTTCATCACCCAATGACTGACCCGAAATATTGATTGAACACTGATCAATCATTGGCAGTAAATACGGGTTTTGCTCAAGATAACTCAGTGTTGATGTCACTACCCAACGGTCAATTTTAGAAGCCAGGCTAAATTGTTCAGCGATGGGCAGAAAACGATCCGGCGACACCAATGCGCCATCCGAAGTGTGCATTCGCACGAGGACTTCGAAGTGACCAAGGCGATTTGATAATCCGTCTATTGGACGGATCTCCTGTGTAAACAGTTCAAATCGCCCATTGACCAGGGCAGAGTCGATCTCGTTGACCAGCTGTAACTCCTCACGCCGTTCTGCAAGATCGCTGTCGTCAGGGCGATAGACGTGAATGCGGTTTCTGCCACTGTCTTTAGCGGCATAGCAGGCGGTGTCGGCATCGGCCAGTACGGCAGTGGCACTTACGGTGTGCCGATCAATCGCAACCATACCGATACTGATACCAATACTAAACACCCGGTCCTCCCAGACAAAGCGGAAGTCACTGATGGTGGTGAGCAATTTTTCTGTAATACGACTACCTTGCTCTACCGCGCAGCGATCCATCAACATGGCGAACTCATCACCGCCTAAGCGGGCAATCGCATCACCTTGTCGCACAATGTTTCGCAGCAGTTGTCCTATCTGGCGCAACAGTTCATCACCCGCGACATGACCACAGGTATCGTTTACAACCTTGAACTGATCAAGGTCCATGTAACACAGGCAGTGTTCAATATTGCTGTCTCCCACAGACGCGACTTTACTGTGCAGGTGTTTTTCGAACTGGCGTCGATTCATCAAACCGGTTAAATCATCGACGCTTGCTTGTCGCTCCAGTTCTGATTTCAATACGGCTTGTTCCGTTACATCACTAAACACCAACACAGCACCGCGCGCTGGTGAGTCAGCTTTAATGGTTAGCGGACATAACTGACCTTCGATTGTGCGTTCCTGCCCCGTCGAGTCGTGCATTTGCAGATTACAGTTAAAAGGCGCGCCATTGTCGATCACGGTTTTTACAACAGACGAATCAAGCAGCTCCTGGCTAACTGTGTCACGTGCATTGAAAACCTGCTCCAGTGGTCTGCCTTCAACTTCATCTGCACTTAAGCCACACTGCACCAACGCAGCGTGATTCATGTACTCAACATTGCCTTCGCTTCCAACGGTGATTACACCATCCGTGATAGATGCCAGTGTGGTTTCCGCTCTGACTTTTTGCCTGTTAATATCGGCAAAAGATTCACTCAGTCGCGAACGCATAGATTCAATCGACGACGCCAGCTCTCCAACTTCGTTCGAACTGCTGGTGTCGATGAGTACATCGAATTGCCCGTCAGCGATTTTATTCGCGGCGTCCTTCAGACGTAGTAGCGGTTTTACCATTAGTCGTATAAACAACTGCAATGTAATCCAGACGATAAACAGAGTAAGCAACCCCAGCGGAATGATTCTAACTAAGTGATTGCCGGGGGAACTGAGATAATTGGATAACGGTACAAAAACACCAACGCGCCAGGCGAGCTCAGAACTCTCCGTCAGCGGCACCACTTTCAGCAGACCACGGTGATTATCAATAGTGACTTGCGCTTCAAACTGCTTGTTCAATGAAGTGATGCCATCGTGCTGTTCATTAATATAGTTGAGCACCTGTTGTGGTTGCAGTTGATCAACGCTTGCGGCAGTCTCACCTTGTGGCACCGCTCCATTGCCAAACAAACTGCCACTGCTATCCGTTAACATGATGGTAGACTTCTCGCTACCCGGCAGTTGCTCAAGAAACTGCTGAATACGCGATAGCAGTAAGTCTACACCCGCTACTGCAATCAGCTCGCCTTCGGCATTTCTGATTGCACGCGCCCAGGTCAATACTGGCTTGCCGGAAGAGGCATCCTTGTACACACTGGTCCAGACAGCATCTGAACTGGTTAAAGCCTTTTTGAACCACGGACGATTGGTGGCATTGTACGGCTTGCCGACCAGTTGCAGCCTGCCAGTGCTACCGTCTTCATTGACGGCGTGAATGTTCAGCATACCGCTCGTTGCCGCAGAGGCATGTAACGACGACCACACCGTTACGCCGTCGCGTAACTCGGCATCGATACTGGTCAGATCACCTTCGGGGTTGGCAATGTATACACCGCTAACGCCATAGTCGGCATTGCGTTGCGGTAGTCGAAACATAAAGCGTGTAATAGAATCTCGATCATTCAGATCGATGTAGCCGGCGCGTAACGCATTTTCCACCGACCGCCCGAGTATGGCCGGTGTACCGAGGAAGCGTTCAATTTCAAGGGTAGCCTGTGCCGTGGTGACACTGGCGCTGTCCGCTACTACTTTGGACACTATTCGGTTGGCGCTGCTGATCAAAAGCCAGACGGTAGATGCAACCGACAAAAACAACAACACTGAGAAAACTACAGTAAGGAGCCTCTGGACCGGAATATGACCAAAGGAGCGTCTAAGCAGGTGATCCATCGAAAAAACCTCCTTGTTCGACCGCAGGCGATTGAACAATTACCTATTCATTCCCGGCATACACGCAACAAGCAAGCCAGCTGGCAGGAATCGAATAGAATTCCAGCTATTCGGCTGTAAACTTGGCATTTTGGTTGGTTACTGCGAATACAAACAGCTACGAGGCAACTGTTCTAACTACGTTGCTTTACCACAAGACTTGCGATAACAGAATCTGGCGGCGCGTTGTTCATAAAGTATTCAACGATACCTTCAGACAGGGCTTTGGCCATTTTTCGTTGGTAAAGCCAGCTACGCAGCTTGCGCTCTTCTCTGGGGTTGGATATGAATGCAGTTTCGACCAGAAGCGATGGTACGTCCGGTGCGCGAAGTACGGCGAAACCACCCTGCTCTACTGTTGGTTTGTGCAAGTTACTGACCTTGGACAAATGATTGAGAATGACATCACCACATTCAATACTTGATTCAAGCACTGCATTCTGTGCCAGATCAATGAGTGTCTTGTGCAAATGTTCTTCAACTTCTGCAACTGCAATTTCACCGAAGAGTTTATCGGCCTGGTTCTCTGTGCGCGCAAGCAATTCAGCAGCGCGGGAACTCGGCTTCTTGGTAGACAAGGCATAAATTGAAGTGCCGTTGGCTGATTTATCCGGAAAAGCATCGGCGTGTACAGACAACAGTAAATCGGCTCGGCTTTGTCGGGCAAGATGTACACGCTCGGTGAGTGACAGGTACTCATCGGCCTCACGTATCAGTACCGGTTTAAAACCTTTTGCGCGCTTGAGGCGCTTGTATAGCTCTCTCGAAATTTTGAGTGTAACATCCTTCTCTTTGGTACCACGGTAACCTATGGCACCCGGATCTTTACCACCATGACCGGCGTCGATGGCTATAACGATGTCTCTGAGTTCTGGCGCATCGACCGGCTCGTCTTTTTCTGCAGCAGTAACAGGCGCCATACCGAGATCAACAACAATGCGCTTCTTGCTGGTGCCTTTGAACTGATACAAACGACTACTCACATTGCCTGGAGCGCCGTTGATGTCGAGTACTATTCGCAAGTCGTCGAAGTTGCGTTTACCGTAACGGATTCTCCTGACGGTACCGCGCGCTTTGAGTTCCTTTGACAGAAGTGTAGATATACGACTGGATGGCAGATCAATAACCACCCGGTGCGGATTCTCAAGCGTGAATACATTATGAGTGTCAGGCAGACGATCAAGGTCGAGATGCAATTTCATGCGTCCGCGATCTTCATGAAAGCGTACGCCGGTGACCTGCGCCTGAGCAGTTTGCGCAATGCCTTTCGATGCGACACCAGCACAAACAGCGACAGGCACGGCAAAGAGCGCGCGTCCGGCAAACTGGATGAAGTGGCGACGAGAGTGAGTCAAGGGAGCCCGACCAGGTTAGTAAACATTTATTGTTAAGTATTTATTACAGTACAGCTTTTTGCTTCCTGCAACCGAACCTTTAAAATTTAACAATATAGAGGCCAACATTAAAGTGCTATTGCAGGTATTCGCCCGGTAGTAACCACTGCGTAACGCTAACCGAGGCAAATCCGGAAGATCCCGGCCGAAGAAATGCCCAACAGGCCCGGGCTGACTCAGACTGGTTCGGGTACCGAGCTGACGCGAATAAGTCGCGATTCAGCACCACGATGTTCTATTTGGATGTGCACAGTGGCGAGCCCTGCTACCGACGCTACCCGCTCCGGCCATTCAATCAACAGAATGTTATCTGCCTCCAGCAAATCCCTGAAGCCGATAAAATCCAGCTCCTCCGGGTCTTCCAGACGATACAGATCGAGGTGGCATATACCACCCAATGCAGTGGCATAGGTTTCGATCAGAGTATAAGTCGGACTTTTGACCGCCCCCTGGTAACCGGAGGCTTGAATGAAACCACGAGTAAAGGTGGTTTTACCTGCACCGAGCTCACCGCTCAATGTCACCACAGCACCTTTTAGCTGTTGCGTTGACTGCAACTGCTCAAAAAGATGCCGGCCTGCCAATTGAGTATCAGCATCTCCATACAGAATCTTTTCATATTGCAGTTGCATGGCTCTTTGCTTACCAAACTATGCTATTCAACTTTACTGCGCAGGAATAAATTCACCAGCCGGTCAGTTACACTGACTCCCACACCACCGGCCAGTTGATCCAACAGACTATCCTGCGGCGTGAAATTAACCAGCTTTTCCGCCGCAAAAATTTCTCGCGCTACTTTTGCCTCACTGCCAATTCCGTCTATTAATCCGTTCTCAAGTGCCTGCTCACCAGTCCATACCAGACCGCTGAAGATATCATTGTCTTCTTTAAGCGCATTGCCTCGACCTTCACGGACCGCGGCCTTAAATTGTTCATGAATACTGTCAAGCAACGTCTCCATATGTGCTACCTCATCCTGCTTAACCGGTGCGAATGGATCAAGGAAGGCTTTGTTTTCACCTGATGTGATTAGTCGTCTTTCAACACCGAACTTATCAAGTGTTCCAACAAACCCGAAGCCACCGCTACGCACCCCTATACTGCCGACGAGACTGGATTTATCTGCATAAATTTTATCAGCGGCGGCGGCAATGTAGTATCCACCCGAAGCACCAATATCACCGATCACAGCGTAAAGCGGAATATCTTCATGTTCTGATCGCAGCCGCCGCACTTCATCAAACACGCGTCCGGACTGAACCGGACTACCACCCGGGCTGTTGATTCTAAGTACAACTCCGGCTGTGTTTTCGTTCTCAAAAGCGGCTTTCACGCCGGCTACTATACTTTGAGCATTGGCTTTACTATCAGCTGAAATTGTACCGTTAATATCGACAATCGCGGTGTGGGTTTCAAGTTCGTTTAACGATAAATCAAATGCCCCGTTACGACTTGCGATCAATAAACCAATGCCAATGTAGGCGAAGGTAAGCAGCTTGAAGAAAATACCCCATCGTCTGGTGCGACGGTTATCTTTCAAGGATTCGGTGGCAATCTTTTCAATGACATCGCGCTCCCAGATTCGCCCGTCCCGTCGCGCAGGTTCACGCCTTGCACTACGCTCGGGACGATACTCAGGCCGACGATCTTCAGAAGTCCAGCGATGATCATTGCTCATACACTTATACCTTACAAAACTCAAAAACTATTGCAGCGACACTTGCGCCGGAAATAGAAAATTCAGATAAATAGAGTGCCAGATACGTACCGTTTAGCCTGCACTATGTTCAGGTTTGTTTTAGTACATCCTGCCAGACAGATTCAACCGGCACTGTATAAGTGCGACGGGAAGCGTCATCACCCAGGTCAGGGAAAGATAGCTCACGCGCGTGCAAAAACATACGCCTGGCACCGCTCTGTCTGACAGACTTATTCAGTTTTTCGTCACCGTAGCGTTCGTCACCAAGCACCGGATGCCCGATAGATGCTGCGTGTACTCTGATTTGATGGGTACGGCCGGTTTCGATTTCAATATCTGCCAGACAAAAACGCTTTCCGGCGGTGCGGCATTTGAAGTGAGACGTCGCCGCTTTGCCGTTCTGCGGATCGATAAGCACCTGGTTTTCATTTGCTGTCGGATGGGTTTTACGCAGCTTCGCATTCACAGTGCGAGGTTTTTGCAATACACCACAGAGCAAAGCTGAATAGTGCTTGTTCACGGTACCTGCGACTAACATCTTGTGAAAATGGGAAGACGCACTGCGATTTCGGGCCAGCAACATTACTCCACTGGTAGATCGGTCGAGCCGGTGTACCAGACTGATCGATGGATCGTCAAAGACCTCTTTAATGGCATCGATAATCCCGAAACCCACCCCGGTGCCTGCGTGCACTGCCAGACCGGCAGGCTTGTCGATTACTATCCAGTTCTGATCCGTATCTATCACCGCGGCTTCTACTTGCTCAAGCACCGACTTCGGCACACGGGCCTTTTGCTGAACAGGCTGTGTTACCGGTGGAATCCGGACAATATCTCCGGCAGATAATCTGAATGACGGTTTGATACGACCTTTGTTGACTCGCACCTGCCCGGTACGCAAAATCCGGTAAACCAGACTTCTTGGCACGGTTTTAAGCATTGATATTAGATAGTTGTCAATTCGTTGACCATCGTGGTCACTATCAATCTCGACATGCTGCACCGGAGATCGCGTTTCCTGCGATTCCACGTCTTTTGAGGCCACATGGGCTGTAGATTTTGAGTCCGGCTTTGGAAGAAATTCGCTCAATGCTTGCTTAGAGGTCGGCTGTGTTTGAAAAGTCGGCGTTTACAGGGCGAAAAGTCAGCAACGGATTGAAGGTATGAGGTTTGACTGCTATATTACATGAAGCTGGTTGCCAAATGATCCAATATCAAAAAAGGCACCACTACTTTACTGAAACAAATTTTACGTAACACCAAATTGAATTTTACTACCCGGGCCAATCAATCCCGGGTACCTTCTGCCCTGATCTGCACTTAGTAACTGCCTGGGAAGGATCAAAGTACCGGCAAACAACCGGTCGAGTCCGAAAAGTCCAATTCATGTGCAACGCACAGGACTCCCTTCAGTTACCCCTGCGGCCGGGCGGCCTGAAAGACCAAACAGGTTCGACACGAACACCGACTCAACACTGCTGACAGCAGATACATAATCCTCAAAAAGGACATTCTCAATAACGTACAAAACGCGAGAAAAAAACTGATCAGCAGTTTCTGTTGAACGTGTCGTCCCGTAAACCGGACGATAACAACAATGAAACGAATGCTTATAAACGCTACGCAGCCTGAAGAATTGCGGGTTGCCATAGTGGATGGGCAAAAACTCGACAACCTTGACATAGAGCATAAAACCAGAGAACAAAAAAAATCCAATATATATAAAGCCAAGATCACACGGATAGAACCCAGTCTTGAAGCAGCGTTTGTAGACTACGGCGCGGATCGCCATGGCTTCCTGCCATTTAAAGAAGTAGCAAAAGAATACATCGCTGAGGCAGCACGAAAAAACGGTGGCAGACCCAACGTCAAAGCCGGCATAAAAGAAGGCCAGGAAATTCTGGTCCAGATCGAAAAAGAAGAGCGCGGCAACAAAGGTGCAGCATTAACTACCTTTGCAAGCCTTGCCGGTCGCTTCCTTGTACTTATGCCCAACAACCCGCGTGCCGGTGGTGTTTCGCGTCGCATTGAAGGCGATGAACGCTCTGAACTGAAAGCCGCCATGAATGATCTCGTCATCCCTGAAGGCATGGGCATCATCGTACGCACAGCAGGGGTTGGACGCAGCACCGAAGAACTGCAGTGGGATCTCGACTACCAGGTGAAAATCTGGGAGGCAATCCAGAATGCTGACGAAAAATCCAAGCCATCCACACTGATTTATCAGGAAAGCAACGTTATCGTTCGGGCATTGCGTGATTATTTCCGAAGTGATATCGGCGAGATTCTGGTCGACGAGCCGGAGGTTCACGCTCAGGCGCAAACCTTCATGTCGCAATACATGCCGCAGAACCTGCGCAAGCTAAAGCTATACACTGACGACGTCCCACTGTTTAATCGCTACCAGATCGAAGGCCAGATCGAATCCGCTTTCCAGCGCGAAGTCAGACTGCCATCCGGTGGTGCAATTGTTATTGATCACACCGAAGCACTGATCTCCATAGACATCAACTCTGCACGTGCAACCAAAGGCAACGATATCGAAGAAACCGCTACCAACACCAACCTCGAGGCATGTGATGAAATCGGTCGTCAGCTGAGACTGCGCGATCTCGGTGGACTCGTAGTCATCGACTTCATCGATATGATGGCGCAGAAGAATCAGCGTCAGGTCGAGAACCGCCTGCGAGACGTCGCCAGGATAGATCGTGCCCGCGTACAGATCGGTCGTATCTCGCGCTTTGGTCTGATGGAAATGTCACGCCAGAGACTACGGCCATCGCTTGGTGAAGGCAGCGAAATTGTTTGTCCGCGCTGTGTAGGACAAGGCACGATCAGAACAATCGAGTCATTGGCGCTGCAACTGGTCAGACTGTTTGAGGAAGAATCACTGAAAGAAAACACCGGCCGCGTATTAATTAAAATGCCAGTACCGGTTGCCACCTATTTACTCAACGAAAAGCGCGATGCTATTCGCGAAATTGAAGAACGCAACAACGCCCAGGCACTGCTCGTACCAGACGTTAATCTGGATACGCCGCACTATGAAATCGAAAGAATCAAAACAAACGATTCAGAACATCAGTTAAACAACCTGAAAAGCCATGAGCTGGCTACTTCGGCCAACACTACATACACGCCTGCTGCTGATAAAGTCGAGGTAGTCGAATCCGAAGTGGCCGCGGTACAAACCGTTGCCCCGCCTTCACCTATTCCGCAACCGGCAGCACCGGCGGCAAAGACCGCAACTGCGAAAGCTGGTTTAATCAGTCGTATCGTATCTATCTTCTCAGGAAGCGAGACCACAGAGGTTGTAGAAGACAAGCCGGCTGTCGCCAAAACCCCGCGACGCAATAACAACCGCAACCAGCGACCAAAGCGTGGAGGCCAGAACAACCAGCGTAACCAACAGGACGACAAGCGCCGCAACAATAACCAGGGGAACAGGAAAAACGCCTCTGGCAACACTGACTCCAAACAGCAAAATAAACAGGGTCAGCAACGCAACCAGCGCAACGCTCAAAACAATCAATCCAACAACAAGCAAACGCAAAACGAGAACACTCAGGCTACAGGTGACAATACTGCGAAGGCGGACAGCCGCAATCAGAAGTCGCAGCAAACAGGAAACCGTAACAACAGAAATCGTAACCGCAACAACAGAAACAACCAACGTGACACTGCCGCCAATACTTCGAGTGCTGATAAGTCGCAAGCGAAAGCACAGGGTGAGCAAACATCAAACAATCGACAGCAGTCTGATCAAAGCGCTCAAAACAACGCGGCTCGCAACGAAAACCGGAATCAGAATCGCAACCAGAACAGCCGCCATGGCAATAACCAGAGTAGCGACGTCAGTAACGACAACCGTCAAGCCAGCCAGCCGCGAGACAACCCGTCGCAAAATCGACAAGCAGCGCAATCGACTGCACAAGCAACTGATACAAAATCTGAGCAGCACAAAACGCAAGAGACGTCCGCTGATCGCAGTAAACCTGTAAGCGCAGAAGCAAGCACCAGCAACGTAAAAACTGAAAGCCGCGCTGACAACAATACAGCCTCCACTGTAACCAAAGAACCAACCGCTGCGACAAAAGCACCTGACAAAGCTCAGCAGACTACGGATTCGGTAAAGCCTGTTTCAAATACAGAAGCTTCATCGCATAACGCTGACAATCGATCAACCGAAAGTCAGAGCAATAGGCAGTCTGACTCCACAACAAACCAGCAGACTCGACAGGCAGACAACCAAAGCAACGATAATGACAGCCGAAAAGGGTCGCCCGGTAACCGTGCACCGCGCAGCCGATACAATCGCCGTGGCAGAAGAAACCAGAATCAAAACGCAGGCGCTACTGACAATACTCAGCAGCAAAATGACAGCACTGAAAAAGCAACATCACAACCTGCAATGACTGTTGTCTCTGATAACCCTGCACCAACAACATCAAACCGCACAGTTGAAAAGCCTGTACAAAAAAACGCTGACAGCTTCAGTGAAAAACAACCACCAAAACCTGCACACGTTGAACCCAAGCCACCTGCAGCACAAACAACTTCCAACCAACGAAGTAACAGCGGCCCGGGCCTGGCGCCAACAGTCAAGGATCATTCACATAACAAAGCAACTACCAGGACTACAGGGCCTACGCCTGTGCCATCTGTTAATGATCAATCTGCACAATCCGGCAGCAAGCCTGCCGACAACAACCAGAATGCAAAGCGTCCCGGTTTGCAACAGGTTGAAACTTCAGCCGGACAGCCTCCCGCGAGCCGCCCTGAAGCCAAGCAAAACATATCACCACTTCAGCCAAGCCAACTGAAAAGCACAGTGCGGTCTTTTGCGGGGCGGAATCCGACAGACAAAAAAGACGGATCTGCTGCAAGTACGCAACCGAGGTTGCAGAAAGTAGAAACCAAGGACAAGGATACCGATCGCAGCTAAGTGGCTTAACCATTCGAAGTATCATCAAAAGCCCGCAATAGTGCGGGCTTTTTTATGCAAACAACTTCTGCAAACAGCCATCAGATAACTACCTTTAACAGACTTTCAAACACCTTGTGTTGAAGTTAGATTGCGCGCGGCCTCAGCCAGATCGACTGTTGTCAACATCAAACGTGATGACCGGCTTTTGCTATAGTTCCACCGTATTGTCACTCTCATTCCGGATTATCTTTGACCTCACATTATGACGCTATCGTGCTCGGTGGTGGTGCCGCAGGCCTGATGACAGCCTGGCAGGCAGGCTTACGCGGGAAAAAGGTCCGTGTACTTGAACGCAGCAACAAAGTCGGGCGAAAAATTTTGATGTCCGGTGGCGGGCGTTGTAACTTTACCAACCTGCATGTCACCGAAAACGATTTCCTTTGCGGTAATCCTCACTTTATAAAGTCAGCACTAACGCGATACACGGCATGGGATTTTATAGGCAAGGTGATTGAACACAATATTCCTTATCATGAGCGGTCTCACGGACAATTATTCTGCGACAATAAAGCTAAAGATATTCTGCAGATGTTACTTAATGAGTGCTCAAATGCGGGTACTGAAATCTCTACCCAATGCGATATAAAACAGGTTGAAGCAATTGCTGACAATCAGTTTAAAGTGACAACAAGTGCAGGTGTTATGCATGCGAACGCGGTAGTGGTAGCAACGGGTGGCTTATCGATTCCGAGTATGGGCACTACCCCGTTCGGTTATGAGATAGCAAAACAGTTCGACTTGCCAGTGACTCCTCTACGGGCAAGCCTGGTTCCCTATACTTTTGATGGCGACTACAAAAAGATATTCTCAAAATTATCCGGTAACGCGATCAATTGCCAGATCAGTTTTGACAGAACTTCTTTTGAGGAAGCCATGCTTTTTACTCATCGCGGTTTAAGCGGGCCGGCTGTACTGCAGATTTCCAACTACTGGATACCGGGCCAGTCTATCATTGTTAACCTGCTGCCATCCATCGATGTCGAGAGTCTGTTAATCGAAACAAAAAACCACAGACCCAAAGTAATCATTCGCACGGTATTAAACGAGCACCTGCCACGAAACCTGGTACTTGAGCTTGAGTCATTGTGGTGGTCAGAACTCAAAGAAAAGCCCCTGGCGGAATGTAGCAATGAACAATTATCAAACATCGGACGAAAAATAAACGCCTGGAAAATCATGCCAGCAGGCACCGAGGGCTACAAGACAGCAGAAGTTACATTGGGAGGAGTAGATACAGATTATCTCTCATCAAAATCCATGCAGGCCAAAACACAAGCCGGTCTCTATTTTGTCGGTGAGGTAGTTGATGTTACCGGACACCTTGGCGGATTTAATTTCCAGTGGGCCTGGTCGTCAGGTTATGCCTGCGGCAGTGCCCTATAGCGTACCGGCAGAGCGTATTAGCTCGCACTGCCTGGGTGTCCAGCGTGGCAGTGCAGAAGAAGTGTTGAAGCTGCCTTGCGAACACTGTGCATTCATAATGTTGTCGCGTTGCGGGTGATGAGTGGCATCGTTCAGAACCAGATGGCCGATTTCATGCGCAATGATCCAGGCAAAGCAGGCATCACTGACCCGATTGGTTATCCATGCCGTGCCTGAGACATCACGCTGCAGCGATGGCAGATAACTGAAAGCCACATCGCGCTCGGCAGTTGATTCAACTATAAAAACACCGGGTTTATCACTGGCGTACTCGTGAGTCAGGCGATAGCGTCCTGCTACATCGATGTCTTGCGCGGTTTCAACAGACACCTCATTAACCGTGGCTTTAACCGGTATGCCGCATTGCTGATACATCTGCGAGACACTACGCATCGCATCATCAACGAATTCACGTGGGCGAACCTCACCCAAAATAGTGATATCAACAGGCAGACTGCCGGAATCGTCCAGAAAACCACTGAAGCTTTCCGTCGTTCGGAGTGCCAGTGCTGATCCGTCAGGGTTTTGTGTACGACTTAAATCCGGTTCCGGCTCTAGTTCTGCGATGGTGTTACAAGCCCACAAGTAAAGGGTTGCCAGAAGAACCAGGCCTTTAACCATACTACGTAAGCTACATGTGCTAGCCATTGTACTGAAGACCTTCGCGCAGCGGATCCAGATAGTTGTCAAAACGTTCCCAGGAGGATAGTGACTTTGTAGAAATTGATTGTCTTGCCTGCCAGAAACTTGCAGTTGCTATGGTGTCATCGTCGACTGCAGGCGAGTGACCTTGTGCATCCACTTCGGTTAGTTGCATAAATTGCAAAACCGATTGAAAATAATTATCGGTGTCTGAGACCAATTTTTCATACTGCACATCCATGATGGGTATCGGCAGTACCTGATGCCAATGTTGCATTAAACGGCTGTAAGACTGCCACGCTCGCCCCATAGAGTAGAGATCATAGGTAAATCTAAGTCCACTGTTAAAAGCATTGGTAAAGCACGACACACCCGTTGCCATTGGGTCTCTCGCACTGTGAAGGATGCGCGCCTTCGGAAACATTAGCGCTATAACCCCCAGTCTTACAAAGTTACCCAACATTTTATCAACGAACTGCCCTGTCGGGCAGTCAGGGGTATTTATTGGCGGCATGAACAAAGGCTGTTTTTTACCGATAGAGGCAATATATAAATGACGAAACTCTTTAACATGAGACTCCAAAAGGTCAGCTGCACACCCTGGAAATGTACGTTTGAATTCTGTTAACTCGGGTATGTCAGCAACAATACGGCGCATAATGTGATGCTCGCCTAATCCTGTCAGACCAGCTCTTTGTTTGAGAGTTTGTTCAAGCATTGTTGAACCAGAACGCGGCATGCCAACAATAAATGAAAACTGCTGGCCTGATGTCTCATTGTTCTCTGAAGCAGACTCAAAACAATCACGCCACTGATTGAAGAAATCTGCGCTGAAAGTTTCTATGAGGCTATCGGTGTACAGCTCCCAGCGCTCAGCATCAAACGGAAGCTCATTTGCCACCAGTTTGTTGCCTTTTAAATAATACTCAAATGCACGGTCGTAATCTTTTCGATTATCCAGTAGCCTTGCAACCGCAAAAGCGAATTGTGCCTGCCGATCATCCGCTATATTCGGATCATTTTTTTTCTTTGCCCAGCCTTCCAACACAGCGTCATCAATTGCGGTATTGCCGTTAGTTGCGAGGCTATAAGCTGCCGCACCGAGACTGTCATCTATACTCAGCGCTTTATGGTGACAATCAGCAGCCTGTTCAAAATCGCCCGCGACCTGTGAACAGATCCCCTGCTGAAACCACGACCAGGCCGTGCGATCTGAGGGACTCAGGTGGTTGTCGAGTAATTCACGTGACTCGTTATATCGCCCCAGGTCGTTTAACAGACCTACTGTCAGGTCAAGTTGATGTTGGCTGAATGTATCTATGTATGGGCTGACCAGACCTAACAGGTACACTGTTGAGTCGTGACGAATATTTTTTTGCATATGCCGGGCAGTCGACAGTAGATGATCTACATCATTTGCAGTGACTTTGTTTTTAAGCTGCAACAGTACCGAGTGAGCCTGAAGTGCTCGCTTTGCATTGACTAAAATTTCGGCTAACTGCAGTTTCAGATCCACGCTCGCATGTTCGCTGAGCGCCAGAGGTTCAAGATACTGCAAAGCCCGTGTAAGTTCGCCGGTAGCCTCGTAAGCATTGGCAAGATTGAGGCGGCAGTCATTATCGTGAGGGTTATGTTTCAAGGCCAATAGATAGTTTTCTATTGCCTCTGAAAAAAGATTGAGTTCAAATAACGAATTGGCAAACGTATAGTAAACGTCTGCTTCCGTTGCACCGGCTTTTATCGCCTTTTTAAACTCTATCGTTGCAGCCTGGTGATCATTATCGGCTGCAAGCACCTGTGCAAAGTGATAATGGATCCACGGATCATTGTCGGTAATATTAAGTGCTTTTTTTAAAAAATGCGCCGCCAGTTCATGGTTGCCCTGTTCAAGCTTGAGAACTCCCCGCATATGAAGTGCGTCAATGTGTGCGGGTTTCTTTTTAAGAATTCGGGAATATATTTTGTCTGCTTTTTGCAGCTGACCATTTTGATGCAGATCTATGGCTTTATTCAAGGCTATATTGGTGGCGGAGCCTGCAGAACTTCTCATGTCAGTAGCAATTGTTGCTTTAGCGGGTAGACTTTAAGACTAACAAATGCCAAACGATCGTGCACAATAATGAGTGAACCCCTACTGTTGTTACCGGGTAGAGGGGCACCAACGCCATTTTTATCCTGTACTTACAAAAAAGGCCCGGCAGTACCGCCAGGCCTTTTGTTTTAACTTCTTATCAGGTTCTTATTAGATGCCGGTTAGGGCAAATGCCTGACTTAGAAGTTAAACTGTGCACCGAAAGACAACCGGGTAGCAGTACCGGAGTCAACGCTGCTGGGATCACCGGCTTGAGGAGTCTCAAGGTTACCAGCGATAATTTCGGCTCCATAGGTAACACCGGCATTAGTTTTCCAGATGTAGTTCACGTGGATAGTCTGCAGGTTATCGATGCCATTGTTTTCACCATCGTCATCAATATTCTGAAAACCGCCGAATGATATCAGAGTACTAGCTTTGTCTGACCAATTGTGCTTATACGACAATGCTACACCCGTGGAAGTAACGGTACTCACATCACCAGTGTCATCTACGAATATATCGTTTCCAAAACCGTTAATTATGAAGCTACCAATACCATCACCGGTAGTGATACTTGCCGCCACAGTGCCGAACCCGAAATCCCATGCGCCTGCCGCAAGGAATCCGAAACCGCCAAGAGTTTCATCGACACTGATGTCGTTACCTGCAGCGTCAGTAAAGGTACCTTCTACGCCCAGTGTCCGGGCAACAGCCGAAATTTCATAGCTACCACCAGCACCGCCTGGTCCGCCACGCCACGCTGCTGTGATATCCGGCAGAAGATCCTGACCCGGTCCGCCTGTGGATTCACGAATACGACCTAAAGCACCCTGACCGTCAGTTTCGGGATTTTCCAATGAGAAGGACAAGCCGTTATCGAAGGTGTAGCGAATCTGAGGTATTCTTTTAAAAGATTTACCTGCAGGCCCGAAAAAATCAACCGTAGTCGGATAGGCAACAAAATCCATGAAGTTGGTCCAGGTCTGACCAAAGGTCCAGTTTCCAACGTTGATGGACGCAATCCGCAAACGAAACGCAGTTGAGTTAGAGAACGACTGATTACCACCAACACCGAAGAAATCACCCTCCAGGTGAGTCTTTACCTGAGTACCGCCCGCAAGTTCTGTATTGGATTTGATGCGGAATCGTGATCGTCTTGCTTGAAATCTGACGTGTCCATCACCAGCTTCACCGTCGCCTGTCGGGATAGATGAAACAACAAAGGAATCTCCCAGATCGTCTTCCAGGTCGTAGGCAAACTGAGCGCGTACATATCCGCTGAGCTCAACCGTAGTTTCGCCTGCAGGCGTTCTGAAAGTCAGAGGCTGAAACAGTCGGTTGTCACCAGTGACTTCACTAGGAGTCGCATCGTTGGTTACCGTATGGAACGGGCTCGTTCTGATATCGTTTGCTGATACCACACCACTGGCGAGAGTCGCTGCACCACCCACCAGCGCTAGTGCTACAGATTGCGCGACATTGCGCTTACCAAATGTATATTTCATGAAAGCTTTCCTATTATTGATTTGCTTGTTGTTTTTTTCTAAAAAATCGCTTAAAAATGCCTGGAGTTTCCTTCAGTGTTGGAGATGCACGACATTTATACCGCATATCTACGTTCAAAAAATCAAAAAAATGACAGCATGGATTTTTTGTAATGCTTATAGTCGCATTTTTACCACAAATGTCAAGCATTCGTCTGAATTTGTGCTAGCTATCGGGAAAAGCAGATTCCGGAGCCTGGGTCTCAGTGGCGGCGCGAGCAAGAGAACAACCAGAAGGTGAGTACATCATTCAATGCTTTCCAGGAATGCTCAGGCACACAAAGCGCGAGCGTGTGGTGCTCTTTTCTGGATTTCTAACAGCGATTGCCAGCACCAGACGCTAGTAGGAACAATTTTGTGGTCAAAAACCGGGTAGGATAAAAGTCAACCATAGCTTCGACTGATTGACGGGATTCGGCATCGCAGAAATCTGGCAGTTTTTAAATCAAAACGGCCTGATCTTCAAACTTGCCTGTGTAGCGCCTGATACAACTCAAGCACATGCACCCGGAATAATGATGCGAGTCTTTACGATTTGTTACATTGCTAATCACACTCGGTGAACCAGTTCACCCGGTTGATCTAATGTAGATTGTGCTTGTATTGATTCCACAGAAATTGCCGCTAACTACGTCATCTGTGATATTTAAAGGCTGTTATCGTGATACCAGTTGCCTGCGTTTGCATTGCATTACTCTGCATTACTATTATTAGTCGCCGAATCCCGATTGCGAAATACATCAGAAACGAGCTTCGTGATCGACGCAAGATGATGAACCCTCAACTAATTGCAGGGGAAGACCAACGTAAACCTGGTAATGATCGTCGCAAAAAACCTGATGTCTAAACTGGTGCGACGGGAAAGAAACCGCACATAAGTTAAGGCAACTAATAATAAGTCGCTTGTCGCTATAACAATATCTCCGGTAGTTCCCGGATATCCTTTATAACGATATCGGCGCGTACAGACAGATCAACTTCGGTCGCAGGCCCGGTAAGCACACCGACAGTAAGCCCTGCTCCAGCTGCAATACCGGCATCGATATCGTGCAGGCTATCACCAACCATGGCTATCTCATCAGGTTGCAAAGCCATGACCTCGCTAAACGCCAACAACATACCTGGCGCCGGCTTGCCTCCAAACCCTGAATCATAACCGCAGACAAAGTCGAAATAAGTTGCGATGTTACTCGCCGCGAGTTGCTTATGCGCTGAGGCTTCTGAGTCGTTGGTTGCGACTCCAAGTTTTAAGCCTGAATTTTTAAGTGTACTTAGTGTAGCCTCCAGCTCATTGACTGGTGCTAATGGCAAGTCGAGAGATAGCCGGTGACACACTTCATTCACACTTTTAAAAGTAACCCCGGTTAACAAGTCTGTCATCACTCTCACGGTATCATCAGCCGCGCCACAAACAATCAAAGAACCAGATACGAATGTTCTTTCTTTTCTGTTGTATCCGATAGCTGTGGCGAGCCTGTCCGCAAGCTTTTCATCTCCGGCAGATAGCTCATCTACCACCCGATCACACCAGACTGACCAGACCTTATTAAAATCAAACAAAGTACCGTCTTTATCGAACACGATTCCAGCTATTTTTTTCTTCGAAGTCATCAATATTCAGGCATTTATACTTAATAATAACCAGTCACTTACATCAATAGCCAATTGCACAGCCATCTTTACGAGGATCAGAACCACCCGTAAGCACGCCTTGCTGCCAGTCAATTGATATTGCCTGAGAACCACCTATAGGCGCTGTGGCTGGTACCATCTTGTGACCCAGCGACTTCAAAGCCGCAACCGTTGATTCAGGTAACGAGCTTTCATACTCAACATGGACATTACCCGGTTCCGGGAATACGCGGGGCATGTCCTGTGCCTCCTGGATGTCTTTACCAAAGTCAATCATACGAGTCAGAAATTGCATATGCCCGTACGATTGATAATGCCCGCCCATCACGCCATAAGGCATCCGGACTTTACCTTCGCTGGCGAGCATACCGGGTATGATGGTGTGCATCGGACGTTTGTTCGGACCAATACAATTTGGATGATCCGGATCAACCACAAAACTCTCACCACGATTATGCAGCATCACACCAGATTTCGGCGCCATTTGTACGCTGCCAAAACTGTGAAAAATGGAATTTATAAAGCTGCAACTGTTTTGGTCTTTATCAACCACAGTGATAGTCACCGTGCTCTGGTGAGGCTTTGCAGTAAAAGTCGGCAGTTGCTGCATAGCTTGATCCGGGTTTATAGAGTCGCGAAGTTCGGTGGCATGCTCTGCAGATAACAACCACTCCACTGGCACATTGCTGTGCTTCATATCAGCGACATACAGATTTCTATCGTTGTAGGCCAAACGACCCGATTCAATTTCAAGGTGAAGTCTTTCAACAGACATAGGCTCGGTTACCGATGAATCAAATCCACTGGCTATATTCAACAACTGAAGTGCTATGATTCCCTGACCATTGGGTGGAATCTGATAGGCCTTATAGCCTTTATAGTCGGTGCTAATCGGGTCAACGTATTCACCGCTTGCCGCAGCAAAGTCATCCACGGTGTGCAAGCCACCCAGACCTTCAAGGTAGCCCACCATGTCTTCAGCAAGAACACCGGTATAAAACGCATCGCGTCCATTCTTTCCAATGCTTTTTAACGTTGCAGCGAGCTTTGGCTGATAATGCATCTGCCCCGTTACCAGCGTTTTTCCATCAACCAAAAAAACTTCTCCGGCATTGGCATCGTTTTGTAGAAGCTCCAGCTGCTTTGCCTGGTCATAACTTACCCGTGAAGATATCGGATAACCCTCTGATGCGTAGTTGATTGCGTGCTGTAGAATTTCTTCAAGAGACAGGCGACCATGGTCGGCGTTCAGTCTGCACCACGCATCAACAGCACCAGGCACTGTCACTGAATGAGGAGATTGTCTTTCTATACTCGTTATCCCCTGAGATAAATACCAGTCTACTGTTGCGGCAGCCGGTGTTTTTCCGGAGCCATTGAATGAGACCATGGAATTAATATCGCCGGCGGGCGCATAAAAACAAAAACAATCTCCACCGATACCGGTAGAGTGAGGTTCTACTACACATTGAACCGCACAAGCGCCAATTGCAGCATCGAGCGCATTACCGCCTGCTTTAAGAATATCTATTGCTGCTTGTGTAGCCAGAGGATGGGATGTTGCAGCCATGCCATTAGTAGCTAGTACCGGGGAGCGTCCCGGAAATTCCAGATTTCGCATACTGACCTTGTTTTTATCTGACTGTATTTAGTTAAATACGATACTAACAGATAAGTAACGGCACAGGCTGCGGTCAGGCTGCAAAAAATAACGAGGGTATGTCACGGTCATCTGTCAAAAAGCACCTTCGACTGAAGTGTCGGAACCAGACCAGAAAAATTTCACTAACGCTCTATGGTATAGAACAGATCGGCACCGGATTCCGTGCTCCTGGTTCCAAACAAGGTCAGTCTGTCGGTAAGCTTATAACGCATGTTAAAGGCCTGCACCTTGGTCAGAATATCTATACCGTAGCTAATATATAAATCAGGCGTAATAAACTTACCTAATGTATAGCTAATGCCTTCACCCACCGGCTTACCAAACAAGATAAACGACAGCGTATTTGCGTCTGTCTGTTCCGGATCGGACTGCAGTTCAAGTAATGGCACCTGAGCCGTTCCACGTATCTGCACTCCAGCCTTTACGTCAAACTCAGTCACGTCACGGAAGACATCAAACTCCAGCGCGGGATTATCCAGTGGCCCGCCACCAAAGAGCACACGACCTGTTTCTACAGAGAGATTCTGACCATACACCAGATAGTCACCACCAATCACTTCAATGACACCAGACCCGGTCGGTACTTTGCCAGGCACTTGCTCAAGACCGAGACCACCACCTAAGGCACCATTGAACTGACCGACCTTTACTCGCACATCATCACCGAGCTCTACATCGATTCCAAGTCTTACCCGGCTCTCCTCAGGTTTTTCAATTTCAATATCAGCACTTTCTTTGACCACAACATCCGGTGATTCTGTCAACACACCGCTATCACCTCCGGCAGTGATGAACGCCGACGGTATCAGCAAATCACCCAAAACAGAGATTTCCTCTCCGTTAATGGCTATTTTCAGGTCTGGTGAAATAACTACCTTTTGCCGTTTGGCATTAGCTACCTGAAAATCTTCGCCACTCAATTGCAGATCAACACCCCCGGACTCCGGATTTACCAAACCGCTTATAGTCAATTCGCCTTCACCGGATTTGATCTGACCACTTACTTCAAGATTGCCTTTACCATCACTAACAGCTTCTATATTTCCGTCGTAGAGCTTAAGCGAAATAGACGGAATTTCCGCACCAAAACCGGTTAGATTTAATCCGCCAACTACTTGTGGTGTCTGTAACGTTCCACCAAGCTTAACGTCTGATGAAAACGCACCATCTATGCTGCTCAATTGGCTGGCACCAATTCCGGCAAGAGATATATCCTGTATTTCGCTGTCAATAGTGCCACTCAGATTTTGCGCGCCGTAGAGATCAGTAATCACTGTATTGGCTTTGAGGGTTCCTATCTCGCCTAATGCAAGATCAGCAGTAGTGGTAACCTGGTTATCTTCAAGGTTTACGCTTGCTGTACTGCTGCCGAGTATTGCGGTTATCACATCACCTTCATTGGTATACTGGACTCTGCCTTCAGGAATAAAAAACTCACCTACAGCATTTGGATTACCACCAGGCCGCATTGAAAAGTCGACTTTACCTGACAAAGGTGCATCAACACTGATATCAGGCGGCATCAGATCACGGAGTAACTCAGAGTTAAATTTTTCCAATCCGACGCGTGATTTAACCCCCAACTCCGCGCTCCATGCGGTATCCGTGCATAACACTGCCGGCAAATTAGTCAGACATAGTATTCCGGTCGAAAAATCACTTTTTGTCGCTTCAATGGCTACAGGTTCATATAGCTTCCAGTCACCGATTGCAGTTTCGATTAATTCAAGTTTGTCCAGAGATCCATTCCAACGTTCACCGCTAACACTGCCATTGAGATTGAGTGCCACATCCGGCGCTTCGCCAGTCATGACTACAGATAGCTCGTGCTTATCGGGCTTACCACCACCGAATATTTTTACATCCCGCCATTTGTAACCTGCAACCGTCAGAGATTCACCAGTGATATCAATTTCAGATGCAGTGTTACCGGTCAGATCGATAAGGCCACCGCCTTTAAAGGACTTACTTTTAATTGATCCGGACTGAAAATCACTGGCATCAAGATTGAACTCAAGCTTTGGCGCATCACGTGATCCACTGATATTACCGTTAAACGCTATATCGCCTTCTATTCCCGGCACCAGACTGGAAATTTGATCGGCGTTCATCTGCCATTTAAGATTCAGATCATCACCCACAGCACCGTCAAGATCAATGGTTGCCGAACCTAATTTTACTGATAGATTGTCGGCCGAGAAATTCCCATCGCTAAACTTTATATTGCCACCGCCACCAAGCTCCTGAACTTTATAGCTACCGGATAAACTTTTTATATCTGCAACCAGATCAGGGCCATTATCCGTCATACGACCTTTGGTGGTTGAGGCAAAAGTTATCTTGCCCTCATGCTCCGGCCACTTAGCTCCGGGGTTGATACCATCTGCCTGTAGTTCGAGATCCCATTCAGGCTGCGGTACAAATACAACATCTCCAGTGGCATTGATCTGGCCCTCAAGTACGTTGCCACTCAGTTCAAGGCCGGTCAGTTTCTCGGTGTTACCGCGAGTGCTTAACTTCCAGTCACCTGGTGGCATGTCTTTACCTGTCAGCGCTAGTTCTGCGTCTACCTGATAATCATCGAGTGTTCCAACAACACTGAACTGCGCGCTCGAACTACTCACCAGCACTTCGTCACCAATCAGCGGCCAACGTACATCCTTCCAGCCACCTTTGATATCTACCTTGCGAGTATTAAGATCAACCACACCGGTACCATTCACAGAGGTTGGCGGACCATCAATAGTAAGTGCCTTAATACGAACTTGCTCAGGTGTGCCGGATGCTTCCAGCTGAACTTTCAAGTCGCCTGCGATTTCCTGTTCAACGACTGTGTCAAGCTGTACATTGTAGTCTTCCGCGTTACCCGAAAATTCTAATGTACCAGCCGGACTTATTACGAGTTTAGGATCAGCGACCAGTGGATATTCAAGCTCAGTCCAGTCGACAATAAAATCGGCTCGCAGCGGTTTGAGGTCGACTATTCCGGCATACACAAGCTCAGTTGTTGATTGTTCGAAAGACATTGTCGAATCACTGAATATTACCTGCTCAAGATCACTACTTAAGTTGAAATCTGTACTTAGCGGGCCGGTTTCAGTGTGTGCTGTTGTGAAATTGCCGCGAGCATTGTAGAGCTCAAGATTACCGTCAACCTTTACATCAATTGTGAATGGCGTACCACTTAGCTCCGGCCCAAGGACAGATAGATCATCACTGTCAGCTGAGATATCTCCATCCCAAGACAGATCACCCGCAACATCACTTACATCAATATCTATCGTCGCATTCACAAAACCTTCGAGTTCGTGCTTTACTTTAAATAACTTCAAATCACCGGCAGCAGTACCGCTACCGGCGAAGTCACCATACTGACTGTGGTTAAAGCTCCAGCTGGTATCAGCATCAAATGGCCAGTCACCGCTGGTGTTCAGCATTCCATCAATGTTTAACTTACCCTGCGGCGCTGCAACTCTGAACTCCAACACTTCCAAAGCGTCATCCTTGCCACCTGCGCGCAGATAAATTTCATCGATCACAAATGGCTCATCGACGCCCGGTGAATAGATAGTCAGATCTGTAATCTGTACATGATCAGCGTTCAGTGCAAACGGAATCTTGAGATCACTGAGTTGAAACGGCTCTGCGGTTGCATCACCTTCAGCGGACGCAGGCTCCGGTATGCGCAGAGTGATACCGTCTATATCGAGACGACTAACGCTCAACTCACGAGACAACAGATTTTTTGGCGTCCAGTCATAATCAACAGAACGAGCTTGAAGCTCAAGCCCTGCCGCATTCATGAAGGCTACATTTTCAAGTTTTCCGGGTCCGATAAGTCTGCCTTGCACACTTTCTACACTGAGATCTTCTCCAAGATAATCTTTAGCTACTGCGAACGCCCGCTGCTTGCCGCTTTCTGTAGACGTTACATAATAAAGCAGCGCAAAAACAAGCAGTAAGAGCAGCAGGAATAAAAGAGCTATGCGTTTGATAATAATCATCGAAGCTCCTATAAGTCCGGACCGATAGTCAAATGACCACGCCATCTGCCATTGCTTGGTTCATCCAAACCACGCGCTACATCGACTCTAATTGGGCCTATCGGAGACCGCCAGCGTAACCCAAAGCCAAAACTGTTACGTAAGCTGAGATCACTATTAAAGGCATCCCCCGCATCCATAAACGCTGCCCAGCTGAAGTTGGGTCTGAACGGTACCTCGTATTCAATACTTGTTTCCACCAGATATTTACCACCTGTCAGGTCACCGTCTTCCTCTGGTGAGATAACATCAAATTCATAGCCTCTGACAGTGTTGTCACCACCGGTATAGAAACGTTTTGAAAGTGGCAGTTGTGAAAAGTCACTGACATTAGTTGCCCCCAGTGACGCCCTTGCGATAACTCGATTGCCATTTTCATATGAAAAGATGCCCTTGCCCGTCACCTGAGCCTGTATAAAAGAGGTATCTGAAAGCACGCTGTCGCTCGCACCTCGCAGCATAAGTGTCAGGGAAGTACCACGATACACATTCAGTCGCTCGATAAGCTCGGCCGGTGACGTACGAATCCATTCCAGCCCCGGTATCAGCAGAGTTGATAAAGAGTCCTCTCGAACATCTTCCTCAACCTCGTAGTCAAGCGTATAGGTCTTGAACCAAAGGTCGTCACGAAAGCCATAGTATCCGCCAATCGCTATGTTGCGAAAGTCTCTGGATTCAGAATCTTCTCTTTCAATATTAAAAATTAATCCATAGCTATCGGTTCGTGGATCGCGAGTCGGAATCACATACGAGTAACCCAGTCCATATCCGATTTCCGAGATAATCGCCTGTGCTTCGTAATGATGACCCGATTTATTAACCCGCCGACGCAACACACCAAATCGAACTCGCGCGCCGGTATCCGTGCCGTAGCCAAACCCGTATACAAATTGTTTGGGATTTCTGTGTGTAAGCTCTACCTCTACCGGAATTACCTTATCAGTTGCATCATCTGCAGAGGCGCGAACCTGCACATTACGGTAGTACGCCGTGTTACTGAAGTCACTTTGGACTTTTTGAATTTTACCGGCATCAAAAAATTCGTTCTCTTCAAGATCCACAAACTTATCGAGTAATTCGTCGGATAACCATTGGCGGTCTTGATCGAGTGTGATCAAACCAATCTTATATCTGTCACCGGTTGAAAAATGTAGCTTGACATCGGCTGTGTACGATTCCAGATCGACAAGTATTTCCTGATCTGTAAATTCTGCATCAAAGTAACCCATTCTCGCAGCAGCAGATCTGATATTACTCTTCAATGCGTCGTAGAGTTGCTGATCAAGCACTTGCTCACGTCGGATATTTTCCGCAGCAAATGCCATGATGTTCTGAAAATCAGGTTCCTCGGCACCGGGCCCGGAAATTACCACTGAAGCATTGTTCACCCTCACGCGCTCACCAGGCTTGATTCGATAAACTACCTGCCACTTACTACCGAGGTCAGCTAAGCGGTACACCTCAAGTTCGGATCGATAATAGCCGTAAGGCCGCAAGGCAGATGCTATTTGCTCCGGCGCCTTGCGATGCATGAAACGCATACGCGAGACAGACGGGATATCTTTTTCATGGAATTGCCAGATATCGAGGAGCTTCTCGATGTTTTCCCTTAACGTCAGCTCAATACCACTCATGACAACACTGAGTTCTTTGATCTCTTCCTTACGCAGATCTTTTATCTCGTCCACTGGTGAGAGAGCAGCAATTTCCTTTGCACGCGTAACCGGGTCAGTCGCACTGCTCGATTGGCTTTGCGCATAGCCGAGCGACACTGATATTGCCGCAGCCAAAACACAGACCATCGGCAACGCAGCGTTCTTCAAAGTGCCATCAGTTGTCAGGTACAGATACCGCATAAGGGGAACGGGCCAGCAGTGACCTCTAAGTTATTGTTTTATTGTTGTTTTTTGTGACACAGCCATGCGCTGTAACGACGTTTTGGAGAAGTATAGTTCAATTCACTGCAACGTCCGCTCGTTCATATAAATTAGAAAGTAAACTAATGAATCGGGCGTTTAGTTTTGTTGACTTATCATTTATCAGCCTATTTTGTCGGTCTGTGTCATGCACAATCCAGAATATTTTCAGTAGTACCCGACTTTGATAAAACACGGGTGCGGTCGTCCACCTGTTCACACGCGTTGTATCACTAGCCCTGAAGGACAGTATTCCTATACTTGCGAGAAAAATTCCAGTGCTATCGTTTGCGTATGTTGCTCAACAGCATGTAGTCGTCAACATTGAACGGGGATTTTTTAATGAACACTGCAGCCACCAGAACAATCAAACCTCTAATACTGACATGTACTGTACTTTTAGGTGCATGCTCAAGTGATTCAAATACAAGGGTAACAGCTGACACCAGCACACTGATAGAGAACGCAATAATACATAGCAGCAGTAACATCGGGGTTAACCTGAACAGTATGTCCGCAATAGCCAATGGCTCGACGATTACATCAACACTGACCAGGATGGCAAAGAGTGCCCCAAAAATTACTTCATCAGCTTCACAATATAATAACGAAGTAGAAGACTACCTGCGACCTACACTCGAGGGAGGCAATGCCACACTCAATAGAGACGGCAATACAATTACTATAGACCCTGACGAACGTTATATTTGTCAACAATGGTTCGACAATCAACAACAAGATTCAAACAGCACTGATTGCGCAGAAATTCTAACTGACCTGGCCGTCCGTATTATTGCAACTACTGATGACACCGGTACATTAAGCTATCTATACGGCGGCGAAGATTTGCTTGCAATTCAGTACGCTCCGGCCAGTGGTGGTTACGAACTTTTTCTTCCGGGTGCTAAAGCGCTCGCACAGCGCTCAGCCGAGGTTACTGATAATAATGTCTTTCTGCCAGAAACAGTCGAAGGAGCAATTAAACTCACAACCGATGTGCACAACGCAACAGAAGGCGAAGAGGCAGGAAGTATATCAGCAGCAATCACACAAGCGATACATGTCAGAAGTGAAGTTAATAACTTTGACTTCGAACTCGGCAGATCAACCTTATTCGACATACAGTCAAATGCCGCTACAGGCGATGGCAGTATATCTATAGCGATAAACGCATTAAAACTGGCTGTCGGCGACTTACTGGGCTCCAATGATTTTTCAGTCACTACAATCGACCTGCCAGATTTTACTTTAGCCGCCGATATTCAGAAAGCCGGTACAGAAGTACTACTGACCGACGTTGGTTTGGGTCGCGGGCCCTTCACGATTGCAATTGACAACAACGAGGTACTAAACGTAGAGATAGCTAAATTTTCAGCGCATTATAACGACCTTACCCGTGAAGCCGAGTTCCTGACTGCCTTTGACATGAGTGTTTTGTATAGCCACTCCAAAGCGGCTTTCGGCTGGATCGGAGACGATTCGTCATTACAAATTTTCGCATCAACACCCGCCGGAACTCTTTTCTCAGAACAGCTGAATGGTTCAACAAAAGTCGAACGCGGTGGACCGTTCAGCTTAAAATCTTCATACGCCAATGGTTCAAGTGCTGACGAGAACTTTGAACAGGATGTTCTTTTCACAAGCGGCCAGTGTTTTGATGATTCATCATTCGATGATGGATTCGAACTGGTTAGTTGTGACTAAGCAAAAGACGGTGGGTGTTTAGCTTGTATTGTCGTCGTCTGTATAATGCGGGCCTGCCTCGGGCCAGGAGTCTACATTTTAATATGTCTTGAGTAAACTTCCTGCCCCATTAAGTGCGTCGCAACCGTACAACGGTCATCACCCAGAACAATAAGTGCAAACAATAGCTCTTCCATATTCATCGCCCGCTCTGCTCGCTGTGATAAAACTTCAGTAGCATGCAGATCAAGAACGACAAAGTCTGCTTCTTTGCCGTTATCAAAATTGCCAACTTTATTCCCTATGCAGAGTGCTTCAGCGCCACCCAGAGTTAACTCATAGAAAAGCTGTAATGATGTAACGGTATTGCCGATCATCTGAGTAACCTTATAGGCCTCAGCGGCGGTGCGCAGCATACTGAAACTGGTGCCTCCGCCGACATCAGATGCCATCACGGTCTTTACCCGTTTCTCTCTTGCGCTGACCAGATCGAACAGGCCACTGCCGAGAAATAAATTAGAAGTAGGACAAAACGCGGCGACTGTTCCACTATCTGACATTCGCTTCAGATCATTATCATCCAGATAAATACAGTGACCATAAACCGCTCGATTTCCCAGTAATCCATAGTGGTCGTAAACATCGAGGTAACTATCGGACCACGGAAATAAATCTGCCACCCACTCTATCTCTGCTTTGTTTTCGGCAACATGGCTTTGCAGGTACACGCCACTATTTTCATTGAACAGTCTGCTGGAGAACTCAAGCTGCGCGGGCGTTGAAGTGGGTGCGAAGCGTGGAGTTACGGCATACATCAATCGGTCTTTGCCATGCCACTGATCTATTAACTGCTGACTGTCTTCATAGCCGGACACGGCTGTATCACGCAGATTCTCCGGACAGTTGCGATCCATTAATACCTTACCTGAGGCAAGACGCATATTGACCGTTGACGCCGCATTAAAAATCGCATCGACAGATTGCTTGTGGACCGTGGCAAAGACAAACCCGGAAGTGGTTCCATTGCGTAACAGCTCTCTGATGAAAAAGTCTGCCGATGCTTCGGCATACGCGTCATCAGAAAATTTTGCCTCCTCCGGAAAAGTATATTTTTCCAGCCACTCAAGCAGTTGAGTTCCGTAACTGGCAATAACACCGGTTTGCGGATAATGAAGGTGACCATCGATAAAACCGGGTGTAACAATATATCCGCGGTAATCTACCTGAATACACTCGCGCATCTCCTCAGGCGTCAGGTCAGTTTCCACACCGACGGACTCAACCAGACCATTGGTGACTTTAAGATAACCGTCAGTCAGCACCTGCACTGCGGCCGCACCGGATTGCCACGGATCACCGGTACAGTGGACCACTGTGGCAAAATATAAAGTTGATTGCTGCTTCAAACTTACCTCGGATTCCAAACTGGACTAATCTCAAATTCCTGCACGTGACCATGAGTCATGAGCATGTGTGCCATATCGATCTGTGCATTGGCGACATCCTTTTCCGGTGCAACAGTCAAAACTCTGTCAATGTCCGGTTCTGGCTGCAAGCTCTGCTGGTCTTCACCATACTCTATATTTAATAGTGTGCGACTGTGGACAGTCAGAGCTGAGGATCTTGTAAAGTTCTTCAAGGGACCAGGCCGAACACACTTTCCCGTCAGTGATCTGCACAACGAGCTTTTATATGACTAATGACTGGCGGTCAACTCTTTAAACCAGTCTCTGCTGAAACACTAAATAGAACAATACCTCAACCCTGCCATCACAGCACTGACTAAAGTGCCCGGGACCAGGAGAATCCTGCTTAAATTTCCTGACATTTTCCTGTGTAAGCAATTCAATCTCATTCCGGATACAGATTCCGCTTCGTCACAGCCCGTATGTACGATTGGTTATCGCTTTGAACCAGAAGTATGGAACAGTTCATGCTCTAACCTCTGCCAGTTTCTGTGGAAGAACCGTCATTTTTGGTGGCACTGCGTCACGATTCAAATGCCAACGGATGGTCACCGGGTATCAGGTAACCATCGAATAAACAGACACACAGGTAATTTAAAACTTAATTAACTGGACCAGTACTGGACCAGAACCGGACAAGAACCGATGCGCCATAAAATTTCAACCAGCGTGCTTATTCTAACCACTGTCCTGCTTAGCGCATGCCAGACAATAACTTCATCTGATCGGGTTATTGTCAGCTCTGCTGAAAGCTGGGCACTTTTGCCAATCGTCAATCTGTCAACAACACCGTTGGCTGGCAACCGTGCAGCTGCGTTAGTAGAGACACAACTGCGTGCCAAAGGTGTCAAAAACCTTGAAGTGTACAAAACTCCTGAGAACGAGAGCATCATTGCTCTACTAGATGAAGCCGGTCAGTTGGACAAAGCCAAACAGTGGGCCAGAGAAAACGGCTCTCGCTATGGCATCACCGGTGAGGTACAGGAATGGGCCTATAAGAACGGACTCGACAACGACCCTTCAATCGGAATGTCATTGAAGTTTGTCGACCTTGAAACTGACCAGATACTGTGGACAGCGACAGGTACCAGAACTGGTTGGGGTTTCAGCAATCTGTCGAGTACTGCGGATAAGACTATCTCGGAACTCCTGAGCGAGGTCCGATTTAATAACAATGTTCGCGGTATTCCTGCATTGGCGGCAGCAAAAGACGGATCAGTAGTTCTCAGCAAGCAACCATCCAACGCTGTAACAGCGCCCATTAGACCTGACATTGTTGACTTAAAATAACGGGAGCGAATCGTAATGCTCAGTTTCAATCTGCCGTCTTCAGCGGTAAAGAAACACAAGACGGGCTTTTCGTGGCTTGATAACGGACCAGAAAGAAAATGGTCTCAAAAAGCTATTGAATTGGTTGTCTTCGCTCTGATCGTACCGGTCGCCGGCTACCTGTTCTTCAGGAATGATCCGCTTGGTATGAATTCGGGTTTCCCGTGGGCTGTGCTGCCACCGGTGATTTTCGCAGCACGCTATGGATCTGTGTGGGGATTTGCATGTGCTATTGCTAGTGCCGCTACCTTCGCATATCCCTTGCAGGCATACGCAAACCAGACAAACAGTTTAATTGAACTTGGCGTTGGCATAATAGTGCTGTCCGTCATAGTCGGTGACTTTGCCTCATCAGGGAAAAAACAACGTGCACAGGAAATAGCTGAAAACAAATATATCCGCCATCGAATAAAAGAATTCTCAAAGGACTATCACGTACTGAAAGTCTCTCACGGACAACTCGAAGAGTTTATGGCTGGCAGTCGTCTGAGTATTCGCCAGGCGCTACAGCAACTGAAACCGTTGTTGTCTTCAAACACCAGCAACGAGATCAAAGCAGGTAACGAGCTGATGGCTGTATTCGCACAATACGGTGCCGTTCAGGTCGCTGGACTGTACGGCGTAAAAGAAAAAAATCGACTCGATCCAAAGCCTGTATCAGTGCACGGCAATATGCCGGAACTCAATCTTTTTGATCCGCTGATCAAACTGGCAATAGAAAGTAAAAAGCTTGTCAGCGTAAAGCTGCAATCTCAGGAAATTGAATCTATTAACAGCGAATTATTGGCAGTTGTGCCAATTGTTGACTCGCAGGATCATCTACATGGTTTACTCGTTATTAAAGATATGCATTTTATGGCCTTTCAACAGGAAAACCTGAATGTATTGTCTCTGCTGGGTAGCTATGTTGGCGACATGCTAACGCGCTCTAAAGGCACCGGTGAATCACGTAATGACTGGTTCATGGCAGAACTCAGCAATGCTGTTCGTTTTGCACAAAGCAACAAAGTGGCATCTTGTTTACTGGCACTACGCCTGAACACCAATGAAAATACACAGATGGCTGTTAATTTCCTCAGCGAGAACATCAGAGACCTCGATAGTATCTGGCAGGGTGAACAAGACAACGACAACTCAACTGTTGTATTTCTTCTGCCACTAATGACTGAAGTACAAAGCCAGGCTTTTCTGTCACGTATTTCGAAGAAACTATTTGACGAAGCCGGCATTGATCTCGCGGCCATGACCGAAATTGTCAGCACCAAGTTAATCAAAAAACGGGACTCTGAGGAAACATGTCTTAATTTTATCAATAAGGTTGCCGGGTTTGAGAAAAAATCAACGGCGAAAAAATCACTTAAGAAATTGGTCGGGTGGCGCAACCGTGCTGCCTAATTTACTCCGCATTCCCTTACTGTGTGCTGCACTGGCGGTAGAGTTCTTCATTGCTGTGATCCTGGTCGGTGGCAGCGAATATCTGCCGGCGGTTGTCCTTGGATTGAACAAAGAGACTTTACTGGCCACACACATTGCGATGAGCCTGCTCGCAGCAATTTGTATTAGTTCAATGCTGAATAAACTCATACCAGGCCGAGGGATTACGCTTGTTTTTTTGTTATTCCTGATGAGCACTTTTGTGCCTTTCGTCGGTGCTGCAGGCTGTTGGTTGTCTATAACATTCGGTGCGATCATGGCTCAACACAGACACAAGGAAAATGTGTTCTGGCAGTATACCGACAACACAGAATTGCCATTCGCGACCCCCGTCGGTCGTTCTGTACCGCAACTCGACAATCGCGGCTTTATAGAACAACTGGCGTTTGATACCGATACTGAAAAGCTCTACAACAAGGTGGTTGCATCGCAACACATTCGCGACAGTCAGTCCGGCCCGGTTTTAAAGTCTGCTGTAAAGCATTCAAATGAGCGCATCAGACTCGTTGCGTATCAAATGCTGGATAAAAAGACGAGTGCGCTCAACAAAGAGATTCAACGCCTGAGTACCGAGGCGCAAAAGTCTACCGGACTTGCAAAATCAAATATTCATTTACAGATAGCCAGTAACTACTGGGAACTGTTAACACTGGAAGACGACGAGCCAGTTGCAAGAGAGCAATTACTGGATAACGCAGAAGATCACGCAAATCAAGCCATCGAACACCAGCGGAACAGTATAAATGCGCACTTTTTACTTGGCCGGATCTATTTAAAGCAGGATTTACCCGCTAAAGCTGCCCGGGCTTTTGAGCAAGCTCAGACACACGGCATGTCCAAAGACAAAGTAATTCCTTTTGTTGCAGAGGCTGCATTTGTTGAACGTGATTTCGAAAAGCTTCGTAACTTACTGTCTGAGCTGGACCCTGCGTTCAAATCCTACCCTCCATTTTCAAACGTAGTGGAGTACTGGGCATGAGCAATGACTCACCAGTGTATAACCCGAGCGCGCATGTCGACGTCTGCCTTCTGCTCGAAGGGACATATCCATATGTCCGGGGCGGAGTATCTACCTGGGTAAAACAATTGATCGAAGGTATGCCGGACCTTTCCTTCTCAATTATCTTTATTGGTGCTAACCCCGGTGACTACGATAAGCCAGCATATACAATTCCGCAAAACCTGAGACACATCGAAATCCATTACATCATGGATTCAGATGGTGAACCAGAGAAGAAAAATAAATTTTTTTCCCGAAAAGCAGATAAGTCCGCTCTGTTTGAACGCAGTAAGCAGTTACATAACATGCTTACAGACTCCGAGCAGCAAAACACTACGGTTCCGCGTGAAGTTATAAGAGACTTCACAAACCTGACCACTGGCAAAGATGCCATAACTCGCGCCGACCTCTTCCACACGGAAGACGCATGGAATGCCATTAGAGAAAAGTATGTCGACGCACCTGAAGGGCTAGATTTCAACCATTTCTTCTGGACTATTAGAACAATGCACGGGCCACTGTTCACCCTGGCCAAAATTGCAGACAACGCACCTTCCGCGACTATGTACCATGCAGTATCAACCGGCTATGCCGGCTACCTCGGTGCAATGCTAAAAAGCAAAACCGGTGCACCATACATTATTTCAGAACATGGCATCTATACCAAAGAGCGTGAGATTGATCTTGCACACGTAGACTGGATTGTCGATGAACACAATCCGTTTAAAGTGGGTCTGGATGAAAACATGGGCTACCTGAGGCAGACCTGGATCCGGTTTTTTAGATCTCTTGGTCGTATGTCCTACAGTGCAGCAGATCATATCTACACGCTTTACAACGGAAACCGCCTGAGACAAATTGAAGACGGCTGCCCCGAATCACTGTTAACCATTATTCCAAACGGTGTTTCGGTTAAAGCCCTGTCGACGATAAGACGCGCTAACGATGCACCGGTACCCCCTGTACTCGCGTTGATCGGTCGGATTGTGCCAATCAAAGACATTAAATCTTTCATACGCGCTATGCAGATCATCACTGTCAAAGTTCCAGACGCCAAGGCGTGGCTGGTCGGACCGGAAGAGGAAGATCCGGCATATGTCGCCGAATGCAAAGCACTGGTTACCAGCTTGAATCTGGATGATTCAATACAATTTCTGGAATTTCAGAACCTGATGGATATTTTTCCAAATATCGGGATAACCGTTTTAACTTCAGTATCCGAAGGTCAGCCACTAACGACGCTTGAGAGTTTTGCAGCGGGTATTCCTTGCGTTACTACCGATGTCGGTAGCTGTAGGGAACTCATCTATGGCGACACAGAAGAGGACCGTGAAATTGGTGCGGCGGGCGCAGTTGTACCTATTGCCAACCCTACTGCACTGGCTGAAGCCGCCATACCGCTACTGACAAATATTGATAAATGGCGTGAAGCACGTGACGCCGCTATCAACCGGGTGGAGAAGTACTACGATGAAAAACACATGCTTAGTCGCTATCACTCGATTTACAAAAACAATATAGCAAGCTCTACAGCGCAGACGGCAGGCTCACAAACAGAACCAGCTGAATTCAAGCAAGCGGGAGGTCTGTAAAATGGCGGGTATCGGTTTTGAACTACGCAAGTACCTGAATGACGACTCTTTCAGCGGCACAATAAAGGCCTACGGCTTTGCCGGTCTGATCAGTGCCGGCCCATGGGTGCTCTCTATACTCGGTGTGATGCTGATAGGTATAGTTGCTTTTTCCAGAAAAGTCGGCGGCCAGGAGGTAGAACAGTTCACCACCTCTGTCACCTGGATTATGGGATCGTCGCTTATACTTTCAGGCATGCTCCAACTGGTTTTCACCCGATTTATTTCAGACAGACTATTCGAAGGACGAGCCAGTGTAGTCAATCCAAATCTATTTGGTGCACTGCTGCTGACGACTGTTGTCAGTGGTGCTATTGGTATCGCCTTACTGCTTACAGTATTTAATGAGTCCTTCAGTTATGAACTCCTGATGCTTGGAAACTTCGTAACACTTAATAATGTATGGATTGTGGTTATCTTTGTAGCCGGTCTGAAGAAATTTAAATACATTCTCTATGCATTCTTTGCAGGCTATGCGACGACTATTTGCCTTTCGATACTGTTAATTCCGTATGGTATCAACGGACTGTTGGCTGGACTACTTGCAGGTCATGCCGTACTGCTTTTCACTATGCTCGCCGTTATTATTCCGGAGCATCCGGTTACACACAGTTCCGCTGTGCGCGGGGATTTTCTGCGGTTAAAGCAAATTTTCCCGGTACTGATATTTATCGGTCTTTTCTACAACCTGGGTATCTGGATAGATAAATTGATGTTCTGGTTTCACCCGGGCACCTCAGAGGCGATTATCGGACCACTGCGCGCTTCATTGATCTACGATTTACCAATTTTTCTGGCTTACTTGTCGATCATACCGGGGATGGCCGTTTTTCTGCTAAGAATTGAAACTGATTTTGCACAGGCCTACGAAGGATTTTTCAACGCGGTACGTGGTAATGCGAGCCTGCAGGAAATCGAAGCCCTTGGCAATGAAATGATTCTTGCGGTACGTGAAGGTATATTCCAAATAATCAAGGTACAGGGTATTACCGTACTCATTCTGTATATGCTCGGGCCAAAAATTATTGCATGGCTTGGTATTCCAGACAAATTTATTCATCTCTACTACATCGACCTTATCGGTGTTGCAGCACAGGTATTGATGCTCGCTGTACTGAATGTACTGTTTTATCTTGATCGTCTTAGTGATGCTTTCTGGCTGACTTTGACACTCCTGATCAGTAACACCGTTTTTACGTGGATCACACTGCAGATGGGACCAGTATTCTACGGTTACGGTTTTGGTTTGTCGATGACACTAACTGCATTCGTCGGAATCTTCCTGTTATCAAGTGAGCTTGAAAATATTGAATTCAGAACATTCATGCGACCGCGGCAAGCAACCGCATAAGTAACCCGGCATGAGAATCGAGAATATGAGAACGACAGACATAAAAATCATAGGTACGCTACGTACCTGGTTTTTACTTTGCCTGGTACTCCTTGCTGCAGTTATTGGCAAACCAACAGTTGCAAATGAAACTGCCGGAAGTGTTGCTTTTTACTATGGTGCTAATCCACCAGTGAACAGCCTCTCCCAGTTTGACAGACTGATACTGGAATCAGAGAACATCCGTCCGTCTGAACTTCGCAAACTCAAGCAACACGGATCCTCTGCCTATGCTTATCTGAGCATTGGTGAGGTCGGTCCGCAGCGCAGCTGGAAGCATCTTTTAAACGATGAATGGATCATGGGCTCCAATACCACGTGGAACAGCACAGTCATGGATATGACCAACATCGGTTGGCATGACTTTGTACTGCAACGGGTAAAACTGCTGTTAGATCAAGGCTACGATGGCGTGTTTCTGGATACCATGGACAGCTATAAAATCTATTCGCACGATATCACTACACGATCTCTTCAGGAAGGCGCACTTGCAGAGCTGATCGGTAAAATTAAACACCAGCACCCATTGATTAAACTGATTTCTAATCGTGGTTTTGACGTCATGGACAAAATCGGCGTTCACATGGAGTCAGTCGCTGCAGAATCACTGTTTTCCGGGTGGAACAATGAAGAAAATACCTACCAGCCGGTACCGGAAGCTGATAGACAATGGCTGCAGGCCAAATTGACGGAAGTCAAAAATAAACACAACCTGGACGTCATTGCAATCGACTACGTTGCACCAGCTAACAAAGACAAAGCACTGGAAGTTGCCAAAAAAATTGACGCACTCGGGTTTACCCCATGGGTTGGTAACCCATCGCTGGACAATGTGGGAGTCAGCAACCTGGAAGTGATTCCTCGAGAAGTCATTATGTTATACGAAAGTGATGGCCCTGTTGAAGAGGCGCCAGTGCATTCGTTACTGGCCATGCC
>CAZKAQ010000023.1:0-37112 GCA_964550655.1 uncultured Granulosicoccaceae bacterium | reverse complement strand
TGGCGGGCCACGCTTCTCAGGCGATAGGGTGACCTGTTTAGCGCTATTGGCTCTGGGCGACGAATCCTCATGAATAATACAGGCTAGACAAAAGCTAACACGAGTAAACGATTAAGGGCACTTAAGTAATTAAGTGCCCTTTTTTGTTGTCTTAAGTTTTACTCAAGCAGACCGGTTGCGCCGGCAACAATAATGACCAGGATCGCTACGATAGATAAGCCGATGCGCCAGGTGAGGGCGTTAACTGTGCGTTTTTTGCTGCCGTCATCCTTCACAAGAAAGAACAGACCTGTAAACAAACTGGCGACAATTGCCAGTAGCAGGATAATGATAATCAGCTTAACCAGTAACATGGCTCAATTGGTCAGATAAAAAAGCTACAATAGCACAGGCTCGCTGCACGGTTATCGTGCGGTATACTATTTCATGGATCAACGCTCTGTGAGCCGATTTTTAAGCAGACTGAAAACATCCACCGGTGTTGTATCGACCATTGCAATGCTGCTTGTCGGGACAATGTTCTGCCAGCTCGGCTTGTGGCAGTTGAGTCGTGCAGATGAAAAGACGGCGATTGTGACGGCACACGCGGCAGCAGGCGAGCTGCCACCACTGAACAATCTGCAGGGTGATGTTGAAAAAGTGCTCTACCGCAGAGTCGAGCTAAGCGGAGCATTTGATCCGGCGCGACAGTTCCTGCTCGATAATCGCATCCGGGCAGGGCAAGCGGGTTTCGAAGTTATTGCCCCTTTCTTCCTTAATGACGATCAATATGTGTTGGCGAATCTCGGCTGGACGGGGCACAACGGTGATCGAAAGGTGAGCCTGACTACCAGCGAAATACTGCAGCAGGCCGTGATGCTGGAGGGTGTTCTCGTTGCACCTTCGAAAGGATTTGTGCTGGGGGATTCTATCAGTGAATCAGCTGAATCATGGCCCGCCATAATTCAATATATCGACTATGAGACTATTGCGGCTAAACTCGATAAAATACCGGTTATTGACGCGATAGTAGTGGCCGCGGACGGGCATGCCGGCGGGTATGCCTATAACTTTAAACCGGTGGCCAGTGGCGCCCGCAAACATCTGGGTTATGCGTTTCAGTGGTTCGCCATGCTATTCGCGCTTATTGTTCTATATGTTTACCTAATGTTTTTTAAGAAAGTCGATGATCCAGCCAATGAATGAAGCGGCCGAACTATCTGCCCGTAAAGTAAGCCGTGCCAAACTGCTCGGATTAATGGGCCTCTATGCAGCACCCCTGATCGCAGCCTGGTTTTGGTTTGCCTACGTATCCAGTAATGAAGGTGCGGGTGTCTCAGTGAATGGAGATTTAATTCATCCTGCCGCTCCACTGGAAGATTTCAGTCTTGCCAGTGCAGAAAATCCGGCATGGGGGCTGGATGACATTCGCGGCAAGTGGAGCATGGTTTATTTTGCCTCTGCGGATTGCAATGAGTCCTGCGAGACAGCCTTGTACAATATGCGCCAGATTCGGCTCTCTACCGGCCGCCGTATGGAGCGTGTGCAGCGAGTGTTAGTGACGCCGGCATGGCAGCAAATGCAGGAGAAGCTTGAAAATGCCAGTGAAGGATTACACGTGATAGGCGGAGACAACGCCGCGATCAGCGGGCTGCTGTCTCAGTTTGAACAGGCACAAAGCGAGATGGCCGCCTGTGGTGAAGGGTGTGTCTACCTGGTTGATCCCTATGGCAATCTGATGATGCGATTCCCGCCGGATCTGCCACCGGCAAAAGCGCTCAAAGACCTTAAACACCTGCTTAAAATATCAAGGATCGGCTAGTGGCGGCTCAGCCTGATAATGATTCCGAGACCATGGCTGCCGTGCAGGCTATAGCGCCGGTTCCATCGACTTTGTTATCTGATCTATTGGAAGTCACCAAGCCAAAAGTGGTTCTGCTGCTGGTGTTTACCGCCATTGTAGGGATGGCCCTGGCAGTACCGGGCATGGTGCCACTGCAGGAAACACTGTTCGGCATCATTGGTATCGGCCTCGCATCTGCTTCAGCTGCTGCCATTAATCATGTGGTTGATCAGCATGCCGACGCGCAGATGAAACGTACCAGTAAACGCCCGATCCCGCAGGGTAATCTCACCAGCCTTAATGTGTTGCTGTTTGCAGGGCTGCTCGGTGTGGTGGCGATGGTAGTGCTTGTTGTGTTTGTCAATGTGCTTACCGCAGTGCTGACTTTTCTTTCACTGATCGGATATGCCTGTGTTTACACCATGTATCTCAAGCGAGCGACGCCACAAAATATTGTCATTGGAGGTGTAGCCGGGGCGATGCCGCCGGTACTAGGATGGGCCGCGGTCACCGGTGAAGTCACTGCCGAGCCATTGTTGTTGTTTTTGATTGTATTCATCTGGACGCCACCGCATTTCTGGGCGCTTGCGATCCATCGCCGCGACGATTATGCAAAGGTCGATATACCGATGCTGCCAGTGACTCATGGTAACCGGTACACGCGTGTTCAGATTCTGCTATACACCATTTTGTTGTTGTTGGTCACGGTCGCGCCGTATCTGATTCGTATGAGCGGGCTGATTTATCTTGCCGCCGCATTGGCGCTGGGTAGCTGGTTTCTATTTCACGCCATCCGGATTCAGAATCCTGATCATAAAGAAGAGCCGATACGTATGTTTGTGGTGTCGATTAAATACCTGATGGGGCTCTTTGCAGCATTGCTTGTCGATCATTACTCTGCTTTGTTTGTTACTTGAAATTAGTTTTTTGAGTGATTCAAATTTGATACAATTATTTCGTTAAACGTTCTTGTTTTTCTTCTTTGTAGGTGCTGCTGGTTTAATTTCGTACGATTTATCCTTATATGTAGCAATCTGTCCGTCGTAGCATCGATCCCTTCACAGTTGTAGCAAAGTTGTTTTGATAACTTCTTCAATTCAGCACTATGGCTGAGGCTTCTTGCAAGCACAGTAAACGAACGGAGTAAAATAATGAGTACGAAAATCCGCCTCTCAGCGCTATGTCTGGCTTTGGCAACTACAGGCATTGGTAATGCAGCAGATCCTGCTGAAAGTGGTAAGTACACGACCCGTGTTGTTGGAGATCGACTCTTCCTCGAAGACGGCCATGTGTTGCGTTGTGACCTCTTTTTCTGTGCACCCGATGGCGATGTTGTCGTTGCTCCCAAAGGCTCCAGGCTTGAGCAAACGGTGCCGCCTGTAGTCTGGCAGTATTCGCGATTATTACCGGCCAAAGATTATCTAAAAACTGCGCACGTGCACAGCATCAGCAGCAAGCTTCAGGAACGCCCATGGGATGATGTTCAACGTCACTTCTACGATGGACTGCTGATCGAAGGCGCCACTGATACAGATGCCAAGATTGCCTATGCTGGTGCTTATGCATTCTCACCTAGATGGTCTTTTGTAGACCTGGTTGAAGTAGAAGAAACTGAATCCAAATACCCTGACAGTGTTCTTTTCAGAGTTGAGTACACACAGCCTCAGCCAGCTGAAATGACAGTTGAGGAGTATCGTGCCTTGTCTTTGCAGATACTGCAGCAGCCTGAGAATATGTCACTGCAGGCGATACAAGCTGCAATCGATGAGAGTAGTGGTGGTAGTGAAACTAAATTCAACGAGCTTGCTCGGTTAGGTGGTTTTAGAGGTTTGAATTCTGTTGGCAACCCGATATTCCCGTCAGATGCTGATCTTGCGAAAGCAGTCTCGTCTCCAAAGTCACCTGTTGCTTCGGAAGCAGAACCGGGTGTAGTGCTGGCTGGTGGCAGCACCTTGAAGCATGGTGGTGGACAGGGCATCAGAAGCAGTCATCGCGTTGTAGTTGAAGCTATTCAGGAGCCTATAACTGTAGAAACTCTGCAAACAGAGCTTGTATCGGCGCAAGATAACGGTGGATTATCCACTGACAATCAAGATGAGTCTGAAGGCGAGTTGATAGCTATCGTTAAAGCAGGAGTGGTGACTGAAGTTGAGGGTCCGGAGGATGAATGGGTTTTCCAGCCGGAGGACGGTACCCTGGTGCTGCGCGATGTTGGCAAGTATGTTTTTGAATAACTACCCGCAGTGATATCGCAGGCGTTAAAATTCTAAACGCATAAAAAAAGCCGCTCATCAGAGCGGCTATTCTATTAACGTGTAAAGTCGATTTACGCGTCAAGCATGTGAGCTTTGAGTTTGTTCATCGCTGCTTTTTCAATTTGACGAATTCTCTCTGCAGAGACATCGTACTCATTGGCTAATTCCTGCAGCGTTGTTTTATCGTCGTCGTTAAGCCATCTGCGTTGCAGGATGTCGCGACTGCGCTCATCCAGTTCTTCCATACCGGCTGCCAGTATTGCGGATTGCGTGTCGGCATGGTCATCGCTTTCAGCGGTGATAGCCGGATCAACGTCATCCTGATACAAGTATTCGGCAGGTCGCAGAGCACGTTTCTCGGAACCGTCGTCAGCTGATGTCGCATCAAATGACATGTCTCCGCTGGTCAGACGTGATTCCATTTCATACACCTGTTCTTCGGTGACACCGAGATCCTTCGCTACTGCTTCCGCCTCAGCTGCAGAAAACCAACCCAGACCTTTCTTTGAGCTGCGAAGCTTGAAGAACAGCTTGCGCTGAGCCTTGGTGGTAGCAACCTTAACAATGCGCCAGTTGCGGATAACAAATTCGTGAATCTCCGCGCGAATCCAGTGTACTGCGAATGAAATTAAGCGCACGCCGACGTCTGGATCAAAGCGTTTGACCGCTTTCATCAGGCCGATGTTGCCTTCCTGTACCAGGTCAGCCAGCGGCAGTCCGTAGCCTGAGTAGCTGCGAGCCAGGTGCACTACAAAGCGCAGCTGGGACATGACCAGTTGACCGGCCGATTCAAGATTGTCGTCGTCGCGATATTTGCGAGCAAGGCTCTGTTCTTCTTCCGTGGTCAGAACCGGGAAAGTCGATATTTTTGACAGGTAACTGTTCAGATCATCATTGACCGCTGGCAAACTCATCGCTGAAGTTTTCACCATAGCTTGGGCCATTCAATATTCTCCTGATGTGACTGGTTTGTGCTCTATTTTAGCACTCACACCCTTAGAGTGCTAACAATTTGGAAAGTTCCCCATGTAACGGCAATTTTGCCGGAATCGAAAGAGGCTCGTGCCTTTCCTCGGTACTTTTCAGGTAATATGTTGATTTAATTAATTATTTTTAACAAATAGTTTAATGGTAACTACGCTGCTGAAAATCGCCAATGCCAGTAATGACATCATTTTAATCGCCGGGAATGAGTCGGGTAGGAGCGATTCATAAGTAGACATATCAATTAATTTTGGTAAGCCTGAGACAATTGCCCATGCCAGTACTATTCCAATCGTGGCGGAGAAAAAAGCCAGCAGGGTGCCGCGTAGCAACAGTGGTTTCAGCACCATTTTGCGACTCGCGCCGATTTCATGCAGAACGCTGGCTTCAGATCGCTGCTTTGGCAATTCGGACCGCATCAGCAGGTAAACCAGAAGCGACGTGGCCAGTGCCGCAACGAAAATGCCGGCAATACGAAGAGTTTTCGTGGTGCTGACAGCATTGGTGTTGCGATCGAGCCATGCTTCATCTGCTACTACATAATCGACCGACGTGTGGCTGTTAAGTTCATTGACGATGAAGTTCAACTGGTTGTTGTTCAGTGTTTCTGCGGGCTGCACGTCTATGGCCATTACGGTTTTGTACTGCAGGTCAACTAATCTTGGAACAGCAGTATGAACATGTGAATTAGCTGCCAGTGTTTCAGCCAGTTGCGCAGCATCAAGATTTTGTTCGCTACCAAGAAAGACGGTGATGTTGCGGCTTGTGAGTAGATTTTCCCCGGCGCTGTGCAGGCTCTGGGAGATGATTGCAATCGTTGCAGGAAGGGTCAGTGCCAGAACCAGTAACAGGGATGTCAGTTTTGGTGGTTTTGAAAACAGTGCAGTGACGCAGTCCCTAAGCAGTGTTATCAGTTTTGCCCGTTCGCCATAGCGTGCCGCCGGTGCAGTGTGAGCAGGTGTTGCGGGATCCGGCACGCTGTAGTCTCGTGCCGGTGTCGATGTGGCGTGCTTTACTTTATTCGATATTATCCTGACCGAGGCTGGAATTTTCATTGTTTGTTGCGGATCCTGCGTTAAGCTTCAGTGTTCTGGCATTGTTCGATACCATGCCCGACAGTTGAGTGTCAGTCTGGCAGGTGATCAGCACTGTCGCGCCGTATTTATTTGCATCATTCAAAAGATCGATAATCAATCTGCCGGTGCCGTCATCAAGGTTGTGCAAAGGTTCATCTGCAACCACCACCGGTGGTTTGTGAATGATTGCTCTAGTGACTGAAACCAGTTGACGCATCGTTGCTGTGAGTTTGCCTACCTTTGTATTTGCTTCATCACTTAAACCAGTGGTTTCAAGCAATGCAGTTGTACGTTGATTGATGACTTCCCGATCAAAGCCTGCCAGCTGAAGTGGAACTGCGATATTTTCAATCACTGATCTGTCTTCAAGCAGAGCAGGGGTCTCGGCGATAAATCCTGTCTGGCGTCGCAGGTACGGAATCCGGCTTTCGGGAATACTGCCAATGTCGATCCCGTCGACGGTTAACGTACCTTTGTCGGGCCTCTCGTACGCCAACAACATGCGCACAAGTGTTGTTTTGCCAGACTGTCTTTCGCCACATACAAGAGTATAGGAGGCTTTTGGCAAAAATAGAGTCAGATCCGAGAACAGTGTTCGGTCTCCGACAGTTTTTTGTAGTTCGTGGAAGTGAATCAATGGCTTAGGCGTTGTTTGATGAGCTCGACGGTGTTGCCGTGTCGAAGTTTTGCCACTGAAGTCAGGGTTTGTGGTGTATTCATGGTATCTGTGTCAGGTAACGCTGCCATCAGGTACGCCATCGCCGAGCAGTGCATCGACAAAATCCTGAGCCTCAAACACGCGAAGGTCATAGATGCCTTCACCGACGCCGATAAATCTGATTGGAAGTTTTAGCTCGTCGGCCAGAGTAAACAAAACACCGCCCTTGGCTGTGCCGTCGAGCTTGGTCACAACCAATCCACTGACATCGACTGATTTACCAAACTCTCGTGCCTGATTGAGCGCGTTCTGCCCGGTCGTGCCATCCAGTACCAGGAGTGTCTCATGCGGTGCGGCTGCATCGAGCTTTTTGATAACCCGACTGACTTTGCCAAGTTCGTCCATCAGACCGCTCTGGGTATGCAGCCGACCTGCTGTGTCTGCGATCAGTACATCGATGCCTTTTGCTGTGGCTGATTGCAAGGCGTCAAAAATAACCGATGCTGAATCGGCGCCGCTGTCCTGTGCGACTACCGGAATATTGTTTCGTTCGCCCCAGGTTTTAAGTTGTTCAACTGCTGCGGCACGGAAAGTGTCACCGGCTGCAAGCATAACGGTCTTACCACCGTTTTGCAGTTGTCTTGCTATCTTGCCGATGGTGGTTGTTTTTCCTGCGCCGTTTACACCGACGACTAACAACACATAAGGTGTGGTGCTGTCTGGTATCTCAAGCGGCTGCTGACACGGTAGCAACAAGTTGTTTAGCTTATCGCGCAGCAGACTTTGTAAGTCATCGTTGTCACCCTTGGCAGATTGTCTAATGGACTCAACGATGCCGGTGGCAGTCGCAACGCTGACGTCACTCATGACTAGCTGTGCTTCGAGATCTTCGAGGAGATTTTGATCCAGTTTGTTGCCACGTAAAAAATCCAGCAGACCAGCGGTAAAGCGGCTGCGGGTTTTGGCGAGTCTGGCATCGAGTCTGTCTGCATCGTCGCTGCTTAATTCGGACAGTGGGATACCAGCAGAAGTTTGCGATGAGCCATGCATAGAGTCATCAGCGCGATCCTCTGGCAGGTCTTGTGCTGACTGACTTGCTGCATCTCTTGTAGCAGGTTTTTTCTGTAGGAAACTGAATAAGCCCATTACGTGATTTTAGCATTCGCGGTAGAGGTAGTGTTGATATGATGACACGCCTAAGATTGCAAATCAGGAAATCGGATTGTTTTACAAGTTATCTTTCCGGAATCAGGCAGTAAGGTCGCAGCTGGTGCGTCATGCACGTAAATAAGCGTCGCAATGTACGCATTATTTCGGGTACCAGCAGGGGATCTAAAATTCATTTCCCGGACCTACCCGGACTACGACCGAGTGGCGATCGTATTCGGGAAACTCTTTTCTCCTGGCTGCAGCCATCGATAGCCGGATACCGATGCCTCGATATGTTTGCAGGTTCTGGTGCACTGGGGTTTGAGGCAGTTTCCCGTGGTGCCGCTCATGTGATAATGATTGAAAAAAATCAGACCGCCTGTGCCGCGCTGCAGGACAATGCCAGCCGGCTAAGATTTGATAAGATAGATATCATCGCCGCAGACGCTCTAAATCAAACGCTATACAATCAAAGGCTTGACCGGCATCAATTTAATCTGGTGTTTATCGATCCGCCGTTTGCTGACAATTTGCATGCACAGGCAATAGAGTGTGTCATAGATAATGGGTTATTGCTGCCGGATGGCCTGGTGTATCTCGAAACCGGTAAACGCAGTCAGGCTGCTTCGGTTCCGGCGAATTGGCAGCTGCATCGTGAAAAAGTTGCCGGAGAAGTTCGTATGCAACTGTATCGTATGATTGCGGGCAGCTGACTGGCGTGCAATGATGATCATCTGGAATAACCAACAGACACCAGTGGATTAACACTTTGGATATCACCGCAATTTATCCAGGCACTTTTGATCCGATGACACTCGGACACATCGATGTTGCCACCAGGGCTGCAAAAATGTTCGACGATCTGATTATCGGCGTCGCGGAAAGCCCAGGTAAAAAACCACATTTTGATCTTGATCATCGCTGTGAGATGTCACGGCAACTGTTATCAAAATTCCCTAACGTGCGTATAGAAACCTTTAGTGGCTTGCTGGTTGATTTTGCCACTCAGCAAAATGCCTCTGTCGTTGTACGAGGTCTGCGGGCCGTGTCTGATTTTGAGTATGAAGTACAGCTTGCAAACCTTAACCGGCAAATGGTACCTGAAATTGAAACTGTGTTTGTCGCTGCTGCCAGTCAGTACACCTTTGTATCTTCGAGTATTGTGCGTGAGATAGCGTCTCTCGGTGGCGATGTATCGAAGTTTGTCGATCCGCTGGTGGAGACCGCACTGAAACAACTCAACAGTAAGCAGTAGTATATTCACCATGGCACTTATCATTACTGATGAATGTATTAACTGTGATGTCTGCGAGCCGGAATGCCCCAATGGTGCGATAACCCAGGGTATAGAGATTTATGAGATTAATCCGGCATTGTGTACTGAGTGTGTCGGACATTTTGAAACATCTCAGTGTGTTGATGTGTGTCCGGTAGATTGCATTCCACTCGATCCTGAACATCTTGAATCTCGCGAAGAGTTAATGGATAAGTACCATCGCATCATTGCTATTCAGGTTGAAAATAACAATCCGAATGCGGGCTAAGCCCAGCTAAGACTGACAGCGAGTGCAGTAAAAGGTTGATCTTTGGCCGATCGTACGTTGCTTGATTGGCGAGCTGCATAGTCGACAGGGTTCACCTTCACGGCCATAGACATTCAATGTTTGTTGAAAGTAACCAGGCTCACCTGCCGAATTCACAAAGTCCCGCAGTGTAGTGCCACCTGATTCAATTGACGCTGCCAGAACCGATTTTATTTCAGCCGTAAGTAAATCGAATGAGGCGGCTGTCACTCTGCCCGCGGCTTTGCCGGGTCTGATGCCTGCTCGAAAGAGTGCTTCGCTGGCGTAGATATTACCGACGCCAACGACAATATGACTGTTCATGACAAAATTTTTAATAGCCACTTTCTTCCGACGTGACGCCTTAAAAAGATAGCTGCCGCTAAACTCATCGCTCAATGGCTCAGGGCCAAGGTTCGCTATTAGCGGGTGTTGCTCAGCCGCGCTGTTTGTCCAGAGGATTGAGCCGAAGCGTCGCGGGTCGTGATAGACCATAGACTTGTTGTTACTTAGTTCGAACAGAACGTGGTCGTGTTTTCGAGTATCAAACGGTTTATCCATAATACGCAAACTGCCGGACATACCCAGATGCATAATGATTGAGCCGACTTTGGTACTGGCAATAATGTACTTGCCGCGCCGTTTCACAGAGTTGATCCTCTGATTGACGGCGTCATGGATTTCGTCTGGTACCGGCCATCGCAGCTGTGGTTGCCTGACTTTGATTGCTTTAATATTTTTGTTTAGCAGATAGGGCGAAATACCACGCATGGTGGTTTCGACCTCCGGTAGTTCAGGCATGGTTGAATAACTGCTTAGCGGACGGAGTCGTTGCAACGAGTGTGGTGGGAGTATAACAACTACATCTCTCGCGTATAACAGTCCGGCGTCAGTTATTGTTTCCTGCTACCGAAATAATGCCGGCGTATTACTGAACTTACTGATGATGAGAGGGCAGAAGTGCTGTCAGGCCAAGTGTAGTTGCTGTTGCGTTCGATAGCAGATAGGTGAAATCTTTGTCACTGGTGATTGTATAGCCGTAGTCGGAATATACGGCAGTCAGCAGTCGTGTTTGATTTTCTTCCATCAGTTTGATCTGAACAGGTTGGCCTTCAGGGTTGATCTGGCTGATATCGACAATACCAACTGCCGTAAGATCAGACCAGATTTCCGGTTGTTCAACAAGTTGCTCATCGATAGTTAGCTGTTCAACTTTGTTGGTTACCCTGAGATCCATAAACACACTGTCTACGGCGCTGAGCATGGGCAACACGGTATCTGGTTGCAGATACACACGATCTCCACTGAGCACATAGCGAAGGTTACTTACCGGCTCAATTGCACCGAAGTGATATTCTTCTGCATCGATTTTGAGCGTGACTTTATCGGTAAAAATATCGTCATGCGGCAATTCAGCCAGTGTATAGCTGCGCTGGTTGTATTTATTGGTGTCGAGCAGAGGCTGGACACGAACTGACCGGGCCGGCGCTTTGATCGGATGTGTTTGCAGCCACTGGTTGTCTGTTTTTGTCAATCGTACTATCGGCTGGCCTTTAATATTGACCTCAATAGTTTTGGCGTCTGCTATCGGATGAATAGTTGTCTGTGGTGGAGCCTTATTGTACAAAATGCCATCGAGCAGAATGCCAACGCCCAAAACTCCAATGACGGCCAGTAGCGCCAGGTTGGACAGTCTGAAACCATCATCAGGCTTTGTATTTTTCATTGTCGTATACCAACTCCGGCTAGCCATGCTGACGGCGATACCAGACGCCGGTCGCCACCCCGAGCATTGTGCCAGGCAGCAGTAGCAGTGAGGTGCTGGCAAGCCAAAGCAGGGCAGCTCGAGATAGATCAAGCTGTGTGTCTGGCTGCAGTGATGTGTCCAGAGCCATCAGGGCTGCATCATCGACACTCCAGTTAAACAAGCGATTACCGAGCTCACGGTTACCGCCGTTTGCAATCCATGCATCGGCCAGAAAATCTCCGTCACCGGCAACGATAACGCGTTGCTGTTTGTTGTTGCGCTCTCGCTGTAGCGCAAACACCAGCGGAATTGATCCGTTAACTTCGCGCGGGTTGTCACCGTAGATAACTTTGCCATTCAGGGCACCAGTTTCAGTCCAGGCTTGCTCGCTGGACTGCACCAGCGGGGTGACCTGCCAGTCTCTGTCGGTGTCATAGCTTAAGCCACTGGCTTGTGGAAACAGCGTGACCTCTGTAAAACCCTGAGTAGCGTCATGTTGGAAGTAATCACTTGCGATTGCAAAGTCGGGGCGATCAACTTCCAGTTGCTGCGCTGCCAGGTCGATTACCACACCTGGCAGTCTTTCAATACCGAGTTCTATCGCAACCGGTTTAAGGCCGTCATCACTGTCCGGTTCGGTCAGCCAGATCAGATTGCCACCATTGGAAATATACTCGAGTATCAATGCTACTTCGCGAGCCAGAAATCGTTGTAGAGGTCCTGCGATGACCAGCGTTCCGTCGTTGGCGTCCAGAGAGCCCTGACTGGTTAAATTAACGGTGTTGATGTTAAAACCGGATGCCGTTAATTGCTGAGTAAAAGTGGCAAGGTCTGCATTGTTATCGCGCTCGACTGAGCGCTCACCATGGCCGGTAGTGAACCATAGACTGTGACTTTTGCTTCTGCTCAAACGTTGCATAGCCAGAGTCAGCGTTTGCTCTGATATCTGAGTCAGTCTTTGCGTGCGATTTTTGTAGCGTATAAATAACTCGCCACCGGTCGCGACATTGAGCTGCCGCATTCTTTGTGGGTCAAGTGCCGGGTCAGTGTGTGTGATTTTTAAGTCGGGTTTGTGCGCACGGTATCTATTCAGCAACGTATTCACGGCTTCGAGCTGTGGTTCGTGCGGGTTAATGAATATTTCAATTTCCAGTGGGTCAGAAAACAGTGTAAGCGTTTCAATTGATCCTGTTTGCAATGTGTGTTGTGCACCTGCTGTCATGTCTTTTGAAACATACAGGCGATGTCCCAGCGTACAGGCTATGGCAAAACACAAAACAATCAGCAGAGTACGGATGAGTGATGGAGAAGTTATAGATTTCAGCACTGTCATACCGGTTGAACCCTTACCCGTTGTTTGTCGAGACGCCAGATGCCGAGTGTCAGCAGGATGCACGTAGCTGCTATAAAGTAGGCAACATCACGAGTGTCGAGCAGGCCTTGCATGAAGCTGTGCAGATGCGCTGAGGGCGACGCAAACTGCAGCAGTCCGCTGTTTGAAAGGGCAGCGCCCATCCAGAGCAGAATCATGGTGATAAGGCTCAAAAATGCCGCCAGTACCGGGCGGTTGGAGAATGATGAATAAAACAATGTTAGTGCTGAGGTTACCGCGATAAATAATATCAGGCCGATGCCGGCTGTAAGCAGGTGCGTGGTATCCAGTGCGATATTGAATGAAAGCAGGGTCACCAGAATTGCACCCAGGGTTAACACCAGACACTGGAAAAAAGTTGCACCAAAAAATTTGCCCAGTACCAGTTGTGATGCAGTAACCGGCAGGCTTAACAGGAAGTTAAACCGGTTTGCCTGTTTGTCGCCGGCGATAAGATGCATGCATAGCAGTGGTGTGGCGACCATAAACACAATACTGACCGGTGCCAGAAAATTTATGATGAGGTAGTTCGATATGCCACCCGCTGTAGCCGTGGCCGCAACTGACTGTTGCTCAATATAGCGTTCCACTGCAGACAGAAACAACCAGCCGAACATGAGCTGCAACAATCCCGCGGCTAACCAGGCGAATGGTGAACGCATCAACACTCTGATCTCGTGAAGTGTGATTTGACCGATCATAATTGCGTGCCCTGACTATCCGGCGCAGATTTATCGCGGTTGGAAACAACCGCAAGGTGGCGGAATAAACTTTCAAGGTATTTGTCTGTCGGGGTTATGTGAGCTGCCGACTGCCCTCTTGAAGACAACATGGTTTTAATATGTTCCTGAGTCATCGACTCGCCTGTGACCAGCCATTGAGCCGCTGCGGTTCTGCATGCGTGTGTGATACCCGGTAAGTCGGCCAGATTGAAGTCGCTGTCATTCGTCATTTGTACTTCAAACGAATTACTCGCTTTATTTGTAAGATCTGTAAGTGGCGCATCAAGAATCTGTCGACCACCATCGATGAGCATCACACGATTGCAGATTGAGTTCACTTCTGACAGCAGGTGTGATGAGAATACCGTTGCCTGATCCGGTGCCAGGTTTGAGATCAGCTCTCGCATTTCCATTAGCTGTACCGGGTCCAGTCCGTTGGCAGGCTCGTCAAGGATCAGAATTTTTGGAGAATGAATCAACGCTTGTGCAATGTTAACGCGTTGCTGGTAACCGGTAGAAAGATTGCCAATGATTCGTGAGCGCACCTCTGTCAGTGCACAGCGATCAATGACATGGTTAAGAGCGGCTTTTACACTGCGCCGGTCCATGCGTCGCATTTTGGCGATAAACTGAAGATACTCGGTGACCCGAAACTCCGGATAGATCGCAGGTTTATCCGGTGCGTAACCGATGCTCATACGCGAGGCGATGGTGTCTTCATAGAGCTCGTGATCACCAATCTGTACTGTGCCTCGCTCGGGTGCCATGGCACCGGAAAGGACTTTCAGTAAGGTTGATTTACCAGCACCGTTGAGACCGAGCAGGCCCAGTGTGTCGCCCTGATAGAGTGTTAGCTCTATATCGGTCAGCGCCTGATGAGTGCCGTAGCTGACACAAAGGTCTTGTGCTTCTAATGCAATTGAATCTGATGACTTGGGTTTACCAGCCCTGGTGCCGGGCGGCGCTGTCCAGTCAGATGATCCTTCGGACCAGCCTTGCGCCTCGGGGGATATAGTTTTAGATGTTTTATCAACTATTGTCCTTACGCTCGTATTGTCAGCATCTTTATTGTTATTCACTGCAGCTATCCAATCTGTTGCTGTTATCGAACCGGTGACAGCAAATTCGCGTTGCGAGGCCTGGTCAAAACTGAAATAGGATTCCTGTAGTGAATATAGTCGATGCGCTGGAAATTGGGAGATTGGTCGCTGACTTTCGGCGTGTGATGCACGGATCGTCCAATGGCGATCTGCAGGGTTCGGTAAGCGAACCTCTCAGGCACAAAAAAGCCCGGATACACCGGGCTTTTTGGATTAGCTTGTGAGGCAGGTGGATTACTTGATTTTGGCTTCCTTGTAGATCACATGCTTGCGTACCACCGGATCAAATTTTTTGATCTCCATTTTTTCAGTCATCGTGCGCTTGTTTTTGGTGGTGGTGTAGAAGTGGCCGGTGCCAGCGCTGGAGACCAGTTTAATTTTGTCTCTCATTTACTCGCTCCTTTATCAACAGGTGGCGTCAGATAGACTTTTTCGCCGCGTTTACGCAGGTCTGCGAGCACGCTGTCGATGCCTTTTTTGTCAATGATTCTCATGCCTTTGGAAGACACACGCAGTTTCACAAAGCGCTTTTCTGCTTCAACCCAGAATTTATGGGTGTGAAGATTCGGTAAAAACCGTCTTCTGGTTCGATTTTTGGCGTGAGAGACATTGTTGCCACTCATGGGACGTTTGCCGGTCACCTGGCATATTCGGGACATGTGCTTAGCTCCGCACTAACTTTCATTACACAGAACCGCTTATTATATGAAGAATTGTGGCTATTGCCACTACTATTTTTATAAGCGGGTTTAATTACTCTCTGAATTGGCGGTTTCGGCCCTGCTTTTACCTCGTCCCGCCAACCATGATCATCGCGCCGGGCCCGGAAGAAACCAATGCACAAACTCGATTTTCCAGCTTTTCAGTCGGATCTTGCCCGCGGTGGCCTGAACCTTTGCCAACTTTTTGCATTGGCTGACCTCGCAGAATCAATGCCGGATCTGCAATTTGCGACCGACTTCAGCCACCTGTTACTGATCGGCAATAGCGGCGCTGATCTCTGGACCGCTATGCCTGCGGAATACCTTGGCAGGGCAGATCCGATCGATGAGTATTCGATCGATTGTGTTGAGCGTGCCTGTGCTAAAGCACTGAGTTTGGGTGAGTGGCAGATTCTGTTTCCGCAACTTCCAGTTGGCGGCGGGTCAGCGGGATTGCCGGTGCCATTGCAGAAACTTGGTACCCTGGCAGGCTGGCACCATCCCTCTCCGTTGGGAATTGGTATCAATGCGACCCATGGTTTGTGGTTTGCCTACCGTGGCGTGGTGTTAATTCAGGCTGAGGTTAGCGGTACACAGCAATCCCTGGCAGCGGATCAAATCAAATTGACGGCACAGTCGCCCTGTCTGAGTTGTGAGACAACACCCTGTTTATCTCATTGTCCGGCTGAAGCACTTGCGCTGGATAAGAATCCCGACCTTCAATCCTGTGTTAGTTATCGAGTGGGTGAAGCTTCGGACTGTGCGAGTACTTGTCTTGCCAGGCTTGCCTGTCCGGTTGGCTCTGCTTTCAAATATACCGATGAGCAGACTGCCTACTTTTATAATCGATCCCTTGCTGCAGCTGTGCGATGGGTTGATAAATCTGATTAGTGTTGCTTGTTTAAAAAATACCTTCCTTAATTGGAGGGTCAGCTTGCTGCTCTTACCTGATTATGCAAAGCTGCCACTGTGATCAGATCTCTGCGGAGCAGAATACAGGATGGATAAGGTTTTTTTAAAAGCGCTGCATGCAACTCCAGTGATAGGTATCTATGACTGGGAGCGTGAGATTCGTCAGGATGTGTATATTGATTTAACAATGGCAACTGATATCTCAAAAGCTGCCAGTACTGATGATATTCAGTATGCACTGAATTATAAAAGTATTTCAGAGCGAGTCATTGAATTTACCAATGACAGTAGCTTTGGCTTAATAGAAGCACTGGCGGAAAATATCTCACAAATTGTACGTCAGGAATTTAATGTGCAGTGGGTGCGGGTAACGGTGCATAAGCCCGGTGCAATTGAAGCGGCTGAAGATCTTGGTGTCACCATTGAGCGTGGTCAGCTGGCGGGTACCGAAAATCTTTAGTGAACACCGGAAGCACCTCTAATGGCTCAGGTTGAACTGCCACCTTTCAGTGAATCACAAAAAGAAGTCAGTGATCAGTTTGTCGAGAGAATTCGCTCTGCGATAAAACGCGACGGTTCCATGCCGTTTAGTGAGTATATGCAGCGCAGTCTGTATGAACCCGGTCTGGGTTATTATGTTAACGGTTTTAGCAAGCTTGGTCAGCACGGTGACTTCACTACCGTACCCGAAATATCAGAGCACTTTGCTGTTTGTCTTGCCAATCAGTGCATGCAGGTTTTTGAATCCATTGGTAACGCAAGTATTCTCGAATTCGGCGGAGGTAGCGGGCGGCTTGCCGCAGATTTACTAAAGTCGCTTGCGCAAAAAAAATGTCTTCCAGAGAGTTACCAGATACTTGAAGTTAGTTCAGAGTTACAGCAGGAACAGCGTCAGTTAATAGAAAACGAATTGCCTGTGGAGGTTAGCAGTAAGGTCAGCTGGTTGAGCAGTCTGCCGCAGCGCTTTAACGGCGTGGTGATAGCAAACGAAGTACTTGATGCTTTCGCGGTTGAGCGTTTTAAGATAGTTAACGGTCAATCACAAAGAATAATGGTTGGTGTATCTGATGACGGGTTTTTTCTTCATACCGAGTCGAACGATCTGGTGGCCCGGGATGTGGCGGCTATTGAAAAAGATCTTGAGGTAGAATTTGCAGAGAACTATGAGTCAGAGTATAGCCCGCTCATGGCACCATGGTGGCAGTCTCTTGCAGACAGTATGCAAACAGGTGCGGTAATTATCTGCGATTACGGTGCTGATCGTCGCCAGTATTATTCAGCTAAAAAACCAACCGGCACGCTGCGATGTTTTTTCCGGCATACCTTGCATGACGACCCGTTTGCACGAGCCGGTGTGCAGGATATTACCGCAGATGTTGATTTTACCTCGGTAGCGATTGCAGCAACTGATGCAGGCATGGAGTTGCAGGGTTACTCACCTCTGACTGAATTCATGCTGTCACTCGGGGTGCTTGATCATCACGCTCAGAAATTACAATCACTGAGTGAATATGATCAGCTGGCAGCGACCAGCCAGCTGAAGAAGGTAATAATGTCGCAGGAGATGGGTGATCGTTTTATGGTGATCGGCTTTTCTAAAGGGATTGAATTACCCCTCAGCGGATTCTTCCGGGCAGACTGGTCACGGCAGTTATAGATATAGTTGTTGTGAATTTTTACGGTGCACTATTCGCGCGGTACTTCAGCGCTGACCGTTTCTTTGTTGTCGCCGTGCACTGAATCTGCTGCCACAATCGTGATAGTTTTTACCGAATCAGGGATTGCCAGCCTGAGACTTCGGGTGAATGGCTGCTCGTTAACATGCGGGTGTAGTAACTCACGAGAACCGAGCAGATTGCCTGCTTCGTCCAGTACATCCCAACGGTTGGCATAGTGATCCCAACCTGTGTCGGCGTGCAGTAGTGTAACGCTGACCTGATACATACCGTCACCAGCCGGCTTTATTGTTACTTCGGTGATCGCTGCATCACCTGCCTGAGCTGTCAAAGTAAGTGTTGCCGCGATAGTCAATATTAGTGCCCGGCAAGTGTTTAACATGGCAGGTATAATGGGCGCTATCTGTGTTACCTTAAGCATAGATTAGTTTCCTCTGAATCAATGCCGGAGTTTGTCCGGCACTACTGTAAAACGGCTACTGCCGTATAAGATTATGAGACAAGTATTGTGAGTAAAGCCAGCACTTTGGCTGAAAAAAGCACTGAACCTCGTGCTGTGTCACCCGTATGGCAATTTGTTTGTCTGCTCGCACCGGTTGTGATGACAGGTTTCTACCTTGTCTACGCATTGGTGGGTCTGGTTATCGATGGTCCGAACAAACTGAAGTGGAGCGAGGAGGCGCTCCAGGTCGGTGTGTTAAATGTGATGATTATCGTCCTGATAAACGGCCTGGTAATGGCCTATGCTTTTTTTAATCGTCTCAGGTTATCACACCTGCTTTGGGTGTCTCCGATAGTGCATATTCTGATTGCTTTGCTGCTTACCTTGCTAATCTGGATAATTGCGAATTGATCTGCGTTGACACCAGTGGGTAAACAGTGAAGTTGTGGTTTAGTGCAGCAAAGGCATCTTCCAATTTGCGCTTTTGGTTTACCTGGTTTGTTATTGGTGTGGCTATGATAGTGGTGGTGGTTTACTTGTCATTGGCCAAAGTACATCTGCCTCAGTTGCCATCAACAATAGGTGACAAGATAAACCATTTGATTGCCTACGGCGTACTTTGTATCTGGTTTGGCCAGTTGTTTAGACACCATTGGCAAAGGAATTTGATAGCTTTCTGTCTTGTTCTGTTGGGTATTTTGATGGAGGTGTTGCAGGGATTGACATCCTATCGTTATTTTGACCTGCTCGATGCCTGTGCCAATACACTGGGTGTGTGTGTCGGGTTGGCAGCGTTGTATTATGGTGCTGATAAAATGCTGCAGTGGTTCGAGAGTAATTTTCTGAAAGCTTACTGAAGTCACTTGTTTTGAAAGTTACGCTTGCAGCCAGCTTCTGCGGCAGCAGGTTCATAGCGTTCACCTGGCACTGCGTAGCTGTCGACAGATGCATAGCGCAGTCCGGATACCGGAACGAAGTGTAATAATTCCGTCAAAGGGATTGCATTTTTCGCTGCGACCGGTATAACTGGATGAAGAAAATCTCGGATTTTTAAAGTGTACGATTTGTCGCAACAAGTGCTCCGTACAGATGCTGCGGGGATGCCATTGGAGTGGATAAACTACCAGGATGCAGTGCGGTTCTACCACGCTGGCCGGGTAGCGTACTTTCTTGGTAGTCCGGTTTACCGGTTGCACGGTGGAATAAATTCGCGCACCGGGATTCGTAGCGAAATAGAAGTTAATGCCATTGTAGCGACTCATGGCACCAACAAAACCCTGACGCACAATTATATACCGCCATTGAGTAATCGAACTTTGTTCAAACGTGACGGGCGTATATGTTTGTACTGTGGCCAGCAATTTATGGCATCTATGTTATCCAGAGATCATGTCACGCCCTTGTCTCAGGGGGGTGAGGATGCATGGAAAAACGTGGTCACTGCCTGCAAGCGATGCAACAACCACAAGGCTGGCAGAACCCCTGAACAGGCTGGCATGGCACTACTGGCAATTCCGTTTTGTCCGACTCACGCCGAGTACATCTATTTAAAGGGCAAACGGGTTCTGGCTGATCAGATGGATTTTTTGCGCTCGCATTTTCCGCGTAAGAGTCCGCTGCGCCATCGGGAAGATGTTAGCCAGGAATCTGTGCCTGAAAGAAACTTGTAGGGTTATTTTTATACTTGCCCCTGGTTGATGCATAGGCAATGTGCCGGCTTAACTGTGACGCCGTGTTGTTGCGGTTTTTATAAACGCTTTGACGGCTGTTAGCCTTGCGTGTCTTATTGCAGCGCCAATATCTGCCTGTTGATCTTTTGCCAATGATACTACCGAGGCAGTATCTACACTTTGTGCGGCACGCAATGTATCGCGCAGAAAGTCTGCCTGAGGGTAATCACGGTTTTCAAAATTTTTCCGACCCCGTGCATCTGCCTCACATACTTGCAAATATTGCTCAAATCTTTCGGGGCGTCTGAAAGCATCCAGATTTCCGAGTAACTTTACTAAGCTGGTCGCTTTTAGCTCGAAAGCGCGATGACAATGAGAATGGTAACGCGCTGTCAGTCTGGCAAGTTGCCGGTATTCATTCGGCAGGCGCAGCCTTGCCGCGAGATCGTCAGTGATATCGGCACCGCGCTCTTCATGGCCGTGATGAGCCGGAAGTAGTTCCGGTGGTGTGGTTGCCTTACCAAGGTCGTGACATAGTGCTGCGAATCGGGTCACCGGGTCTTCAGTGCGTTTGCAGATCTGTTGCAACACCATTTCGTTATGGATGCCGCAGTCAATCTCGGGATGAAAATCGGCTCTTTGCGGTATGCCGTAAAGTGCGTCGAGTTCCGGAATCAGCTTTTGCAGCGCGCCGCAGGCTCGTAGATTGTCAATAAACGGCTGTGGGTCCGGGTAGGTTAATGTACGCTGAAACTCCGACCAGATGCGCTCGACTGATAAGGTCGCAAGTTCGCCGGAATGAGAAATCTCTGTCATGAGTGCCATGGTTTCGTCGGCAACGGTGAAACCGAAAGGTTGTAATTTGGCGCAAAAACGTGACACCCGCAGCACCCGTAACGGATCTTCTGCGAATGCCGGCGATACATGTCGAAGGATTCGGGCTTTTATGTCGGCTTTGCCGTTGTACGGATCGATCAATGTGCCTTGCTTGTCCCTGGCGATTGCGTTGATCGTCAGGTCACGGCGCATCAGATCTTCCTCCAGCGTGACAGATGGGGCAGTATCGAAGCTAAATCCCTGGTGTCCGGCAGAGATTTTGCGCTCTGTTCGTGCCAGAGCGTATTCTTCGTTGGTGTCTGGGTGCAGGTACACAGGAAAGTCTTTGCCTACCTGGCGGTAGCCCATTTTTAGCATTTGCGCCGGTGTGGCGCCGACCACAACCCAGTCTCTGTCGATTACAGGTAGTGATAGTATTTCATCACGAATTGCGCCTCCGACCAGATAGACTTTGAAATGGGTGTTATGGTTCAAAATCTTGGTACCGTGGTTGAAATTCTTTACCAGTCTTGTTGTCCAAAGACTGGCTATTAAAGGTAACAGAAACGATGCAAATATTTCTCAACCGATTTCTGCCCTGTGGCAGCCACAGAAAAATCTGTAGCCTGTTGAAAAAACCGTCCGGGGCAGCTTTCCTGTTGGTTCTGTTTTTTTCCCTGGCCGGTTGCAGCACTGTGGGGTATTACTCGCAGATTGTGTCCGGACACATGCGCATTGTATTAGGCAAACGACCGGTTGCTGAAATCGTCTCTGATGAGTCTGTGGACGATAATATCAAACATAGCCTGCAGGTTGCACAGAAAGCCCGGCACTTTGCCGTTGAGCAACTGGGACTGCCTGACAATAAAAGTTACACCAGCTTTTATGATACCGGCAAAAGATTTGTTACCTGGAATGTGGTTGCCGCCGAGGAGTTTTCTTTTAACCCGGCTGTCTGGTGTTTTCCGATAGCAGGCTGCGTTAGCTACCGTGGCTACTATACCGAAGAAGACGCCAGCGCTTATGCTCAAGGGCTGGCGGATCAGGGACTCGATGTTGCCGTGAATGGTGCTACGGCTTATTCAACTCTTGGATGGTTTAAAGATCCGTTACTCAATACGATGATCAGACGTAGCGATTTCTCGTTGGCGTCTCTGTTATTTCATGAGTTGGCGCACCAGCAGCTATATGTCGGTGACGACAGCGCATTTAATGAATCATTTGCAACCTTCGTAGAATTAGAAGGTTTGAGGCAATGGCAGCGACACGAAGAAGAAAACAACCCTTCTGCGCAACTAACCGAGATGTCGAAGCGGCTGGCGGTTAGGAAGCAGCGCCGTGAGGAATTTATTCAGCTATTAAGCCGTACCAAAGATGATCTGCAGGAGCTGTATGAATCGCCAATTGAAGAAGAGGAAATGCGTGCAGCAAAACTTGCCCGGTTTGATCAAATGCGAGATGAATACGAAGTTTTAAAGGAAAGCTGGGATGGCTTTAATGGCTATGATAATTGGTTCAAGCGTGGGTTAAATAACGCACGGCTGGTTTCTGTGGCCACTTATAACGAATATGTGCCTGCGTTTGAAGAGATGTTCAAGCAAAACGGCAGTTCGTTTGAAAAATTTTATACCAAGGCACTCGAGGTTTCCAAATTGCCCGCCACAGAGCGCACTGAAATTATGCAGCAGTTATTAACCAAGGTTGCTTCAGCGTCTAACTAGTTAGGGCAATCCATTCAGTTGCTGTTGAGCTTTGGGAGAGCAAAATGAAAGTGTGCATCAGGTCACACTGCAAGAGATCAATAGTCACCTGAAGGGTTTTGCGAATAACCAATATTAGGTTGTGTGGTGTGTTTATTGGGACTTTATCGTCGCTGCGGTAATCTGTATTGACAGAATTAAGGATCAGTGCCGCGATTTATCGCTAAGCCGAAGGCAGAATGTAGCTTTAATCCGGCTAAGTTGATGGCAGTTTGGTTTGAATGACTGAACTGGAAAACAGAGCATAAGAGGCTGTCGAATATGAGCATCTTCAATCACTATCAGTCACGCTACGAAGTTAAGCAGCAAGAGGAATACTCGCTGCAGGAGTACTTGCAGCTGTGCAAAGATCAACCGGATACCTACGCCTCTGTTGCAGAGCGTCTGCTTAAGGCAATCGGTGAACCTGAAGTAATTGATACCTCCAAAGATACTCGTCTGAGCCGGATATTCACCAATAAAGTCATTAAGAGATATCCGGCCTTTTCGGAGTTCTACGGTATGGAGGAGGCAATCGAAAGTATTGTTTCCTACTTTAAGCACGCAGCACAGGGACTTGAAGAGAAAAAACAAATTCTTTATTTGCTTGGCCCTGTAGGAGGGGGTAAATCATCACTGGCTGAGCGACTTAAATCTCTGGTACAGCAGGAACCGGTTTACTGCTTGAAGGGATCACCGATAAATGAATCACCATTGGGTCTTTTTGATCCGATTGAAGATGGTGGCATTCTCGAAGAAGATTACGGTATTCCACTGCGCTATGTGCAAACCGTTATGTCGCCCTGGGCAGTCAAACGCCTGCATGAATTTGGTGGTGATATCAGCAAGTTTCGCGTGGTTAAAAGATACCCTTCAGTACTGGATCAAACCTGTGTTTCGAAAACCGAGCCCGGTGATGAGAATAATCAGGATATATCTGCGCTTGTCGGTAAAGTAGATATCAGAAAGCTTGAAGATTTTCCGCAGAGTGATCCTGATGCGTATAGTTACTCAGGCGCACTTTGTCTGGCTAACCAGGGATTAATGGAATTTGTCGAGATGTTCAAGGCACCGATCAAGGTGTTACATCCGCTGTTAACAGCGACCCAGGAAGGTAACTATAACGGTACCGAGAGTATTGGTGCTATCCCATTTGACGGGGTCATTATGGCTCATTCCAATGAGTCGGAGTGGCAGACCTTTAGAAATAACAAAAATAATGAGGCGTTCATTGATCGAATATTTATTGTTAAGGTGCCTTACTGTCTGCGCATTTCTGAAGAAGTTAAAATCTATCAAAAACTTTTAAACAACAGTTCTTTACAGGACGCACACTGTGCTCCTGATACATTAAAAATGCTGGCTCAGTTTGTTGCCCTTTCGCGTTTGAAAGAGCCTGAAAATTCCAGCGTTTATTCAAAGATGCGAGTCTACGACGGTGAAAATCTTAAAGATACTGACCCGAAAGCCAAGTCCATTCAAGAGTACCGTGACTCGGCTGGTGTAGATGAAGGTATGACGGGTCTTTCCACGCGCTTTGCATTCAAAATATTATCCAGAGTGTTTAACTTTGATGCGTCAGAAGTAGCAGCTAATCCAGTGCATTTATTGTATGTACTTGAGCAACAGATAGAAAAGGAACAATTTCCAAAGGAACTGCACGACCGCTACATGGCGCATATAAAAGAGTTTCTGGCGCCGCGCTATATCGATTTCATTGGCAAGGAAATACAGACTGCGTATCTGGAGTCTTATTCCGAGTATGGTCAAAATTTATTCGATCGTTATGTAACCTACGCAGATTTCTGGATTCAGGATCAGGAGTATCGCGATCCGGAGACCGGGGAAATGTTTAATCGCTTGTCTTTGAATGAAGAACTGGAAAAGATCGAGAAGGCTGCAGGCATCAGTAATCCGAAGGATTTTCGCAACGAGATAGTAAATTTTGTACTTCGGGCACGCGCCAATAACAATGGTAACAATCCAAGCTGGACCAGTTACGAGAAGCTGCGCAGTGTTATTGAGAAGAAGATGTTCTCAAGCACCGAAGACCTCTTACCGGTGATTTCCTTTAACACCAAGTCTTCCGGCGATGAGCAGAAAAAACACGATGAATTTGTTAAGCGAATGGTTGAACGCGGTTATACCGAGAAGCAGGTAAGGCTGTTGGCTGAGTGGTATCTTCGGGTTCGTAAATCTCAGTAGCATGATTCTCACAACCCAAAAGCTCGGCGGAGAGTTGCTGTGAGTTACATCATTGACCGGAGGTTGAATAGCAAAGATAAAAGCGCTGTTAACCGACAGCGTTTTATCAAGAGATATAAAAAGCATATTAAACAAGCTGTATCTACAGCGGTCAGTAAACGCAGTATCACCGATATGGAACGAGGAGAGAATATCGGTATTCCTCAGCAGGATATCAACGAACCCGCTTTTGGTCATGGTAAAGGCGGCGTCAGGGAACGCGTATTGCCCGGCAATAAGGATTTTCTGAGTGGTGACAGAATAAGGCGTCCTGATAACTCGGGTGGTTCCGGTGCGGGTAATGGTTCTGCTTCAGATGCCGGTGACGGCATGGATGAGTTTGTGTTTCAGATCACGCAGAACGAGTTTCTTGAATTCATGTTTGAAGATCTTGAACTACCGAATCTGGTGCGCCGCCAACTTACAGCCACTGAAACGTTTAAACTGGTTAAGGCTGGTATCAGTGAAGAAGGTACGCCTAATCAGCTCAATGTTGTCCGCTCAATGCGCAGTGCCTATGCCAGACGTATCGCTCTTGGTGCAAAGAAGCGCCGTCGTAGAAAAGAAATTCTGATCGCACTTGAAACCGAGCAGGGGAGTGCTGCGCAGGTATTACGTGAAGAGCTTGCGGAGATCGAACGTAAACTGGGTAATATTCCTTTCATAGACGACTTCGATCTTAAGTACAACATACAGAAAAAACAACCACAGCCAACTTCCAAAGCCGTGATGTTCTGCCTGATGGATGTGTCCGGTTCCATGGATCAGCGCACTAAGGATATTGCCAAGCGGTTTTTTATTCTGCTGTACTTGTTTTTAAGAAAGAATTATCAAAAAACCGAAGTGGTATTTATACGCCATCATTCGACTGCGAAAGAAGTTGATGAGGAGGAGTTTTTCTATTCGCGCGAGACCGGCGGCACAGTTGTCTCCAGTGCGCTGAAGTTGATGCAGAGCATTATTGAGGAGCGGTATCCTGTTTCAGAGTGGAATATCTACGGAGCGCAGGCGTCTGATGGTGACAATTGGACTAACGATTCGACAACTTGTTACAACCTGTTGGAAAATGAGTTGTTGCCCGTATTGCAGTACTACTGTTATATCGAAATAACTGACCGCGGGCACCAGGAGTTGTGGAATTATTACGAGAAACTGGCAGAGCAATATGGTGATGTTTTTGCGCTGCGCGATATACAGGACTATGCAGATATTTATCCGGTATTTCGTGAGTTGTTTCAACGTCAGGCAGACAAGCACAAGCATGGTCAAATGACGGGTGTAGGTTAACCATGTCTATAATATCCGAAAGCTCGGAATGGACTTTTGAGCTAATAGAAAAGTATGACACTGAAATAGCCCGTATCGCAGACTCCTATGGACTCGATACCTACCCGAACCAGATAGAAATAATCCGTTCTGACCAGATGATGGATGCCTATGCCTCTGTCGGCATGCCCATCGGCTATAACCATTGGTCTTTCGGTAAAGAATTTCTCAATGTTGAGCGTGGCTACAAGCGCGGGCAGATGGGTCTTGCCTATGAAATTGTGATTAATAGTGATCCCTGCGTTGCGTATCTCATGGAAGAAAACAGCATGATGATGCAGGCATTGGTAATTGCCCATGCCTGTTATGGTCACAATTCGTTTTTTAAGAATAACTATTTATTCAAGAGCTGGACTGATGCTGGTTCTATAATCGACTACCTTGTTTTTGCACGTAAATTTATAGCCGATTGTGAAGAACGATATGGCGCTCGAGAGGTCGAGAGTATTCTTGATTCCTGTCATGCGCTCAGGAACTATGGTACTGATCGTTACAAACGACCGTATCCGATATCAGCAGCGGAAGAAAAAGCCAGACAAGAGGAGCGGGCTGAATATATTCAAAGACAATTGAACGATCTCTGGCGCACCATACCGCATGGCGATACATCTAAATCTGCCGCTGAAGTGGCGCGATTTCCTCCAGAGCCACAGGAAAACCTCTTGTACTTTATAGAGAAGAACGCGCCGTTGTTAGAGCCGTGGCAGCGTGAGATCGTGCGAATCTTAAGAAAAATTGCTCAATATTTTTACCCCCAACGCCAAACTCAGGTAATGAATGAAGGCTGGGCAACATTCTGGCACCACACCATACTTAATGATCTCTTCGATCAGGGCCTGGTAACAGAAGGCTTTATGATGGAGTTCCTCCATTCCCACAGCAGTGTTGTGGCTCAGCCGGCATTCGATAGTCCGTATTTTAATGGCATCAATCCTTACGCGCTCGGCTTTGCGATGATGCAGGATATCAAAAGAATTTGTCAGTCACCTACCAGCGAAGACCGACACTGGTTTCCTGATCTTGCCGGCACTGACTGGCTTGCGGCACTACATTTTGCCATGCAGAACTACAAGGACGAGAGTTTTATTCAACAGTATCTGTCGCCTAAGGTAATCAGGGATTTTCAACTTTTCCACATTGTTGACAACGACAGATCAGACGTTATTGAGGTATCTGCTATTCACGATGAAAACGGTTATCGCGGCATAAGAGATGTGTTGTCACAGCACTATAACCTGAGTGTGCAGGAGCCTGATATTCAGGTGTACGAAGTCGATGTAAAAGGAGACAGATCCCTGACTTTGCGCCACCAGCAAAACAATAACAGGCCGTTGAATGACAATACCGATGAAGTGCTAAGGCATCTGCATCGTCTTTGGGGTTTTGATGTCACCCTGTTTTCTTATAATGAAGGCGAAGTTGTCGAGACTATCAGCATACCGGGTAAAGGGATCAGCTTAATTTAGCTGAACCTATTTTAGCTGAAACAGGGCAGTATCGCATTTAACCGGACTATTCCCCTGGAATGTCGCGCCTTGCCATCTCACGGTAATGCTGCAGACGGCTCTGGCGGTTCATTTTGCCAAGATACGTTGGCACAATTTTACTGACCGATGTTTCTTGCAGGGAGTCGCTGTCTTCGCAAACGCTGTCTACTTTCATCGAGTTGTAGTTGTCGCGGCTGAATGGTTTGCCCGGTACCAGTTCCATTATGCAGGCTTGTAGTTTTGCAATTGCGTTTGGCAGCGGAATAATTTTGCGTGTTATTCCCAGAACCTCAGTGGTGTACTGAACAATCTCCTGCAGGGTAAATATTTCGGGACCACATAAATTGTACGACTGGCCGATTGTTGATGAGTCTGTAGTGGCGTCAACAATAGCTTTCGCTACATCACCTACAAAGACAGGTGCAAAGCGTGCTTCTGCGCAGGCGAGTGGCATGAATGGCATGGCTTGCAGCAGATTGGCAAAGCGGGTGTACAAGCCGTCGCCATTGCCAAACATTACTGAAGGGCAGAATATAGTCACTGGCAGCCCGGATTGCTTTAACAGATCTGCAGCCTGACCTTTGCTACGCAGGTACTCACTGGGTCCGTTTTGCGCATCCGCATGTAGTGAGCTGACTTGAATTATACGAGTGTTATGTTTGGTTGCCGCAGTGATAATATTCTCTGCGAGTTTCACATGCGCTTGTTCGAATGTGTTGCCGTATCCTACCCGGGTATTCAGTATACCCACCAGGTTGATAACGATATCCTGACCTTCAAATGCGTTTGTCAGGGCATCGGCGTCGTAGGGGTCGACCTGCACCACATTGAGGCTCGGTACAACGCGGAGTGAACGCATTTTTCTGACGTCTCTGGTCAGCACGGTAATGTTGCCGGAGTCCGGTGCTGTGCCAACGCGTGACAGCTGATCTGCCAGTTCTGTACCGAGGAAACCGCTACCTCCGATCAGACAAATGTTTTGTGAATTCGACATCGTAGTGAATTGGGGCTCTTGTTGAGACTGTTAGGTGAAATCAGGCCGGGCAATGGAGTTCAATAGTGCGTGTAGTCGCGAAAATGAAGCCCTGTTGACTATGATTCGGCCCGAATTAACAAGTATGAATGGAATTTTCTGAATTATAGCGATGTTCTCGCGCCTGGTGTGAATTCAGTTTGATTACAGTAGTCCGGGTCGGCAGTATTATCGGAGCAAATCCGATGTATGAGCTGAGTAAACCTTTGTATAGCCTCGCTAATACGTCGGGTTCCCCGGATCTTCCGTCGTCTCTCCCGTACTTTATACGATCGGGTTTTTCGACTGGTCTATTGTCGTCTCCGGATACTGTCTGGCGGCATACTGCACCAGCGACTTGATTGACAGACCCTGCAGAGTCACAGACATAATAACAATCACATAGGTGATGGCGACAATGATGTCTCGCTCCGTGCCTTTCGGCAGCGATAGCGCCAATGCAACAGAAATACCACCTCGAATACCACCCCAGGTAAGAATTGAGATCACATGAGGATGGAAGCTCTGGCGCAACTTCATGATGGATACCGGGATGCCGACTGCTGTAAATCTTGCCGCGAGCACGACAAAGAACATTACTATCCCGGTGATGATGTAATCACCCTGTATGCTCAGCACAATCACTTCAAGACCAATAAGCATAAACAGAACAGCATTAAGAATTTCGTCAATCAGTTCCCAGAACGTATCAAGGTTTTCGCGAGTCGTGTCCGTCATGGCGAAACTTCGACCCTGGTTGCCAATCAGTAGGCCTGCAACGACTATTGCAATAGGACCTGAGAGGTGCATGGCGCGTGCAGCTGCATAACCACCCATCACCAGTGCCAGTGTCAACAACACTTCGACATGATAGTTGTCGATTGACTTCAGCAGTCGGTAGACGAAGTAGCCGATAATGAATCCGAATATAGCGCCACCTATTGTCTCCTGTAAAAATAATTTGGCAGCACCAAGTGGTGTGGCGGCATGCGAGTCGCCAATAGCAATACCGAGTACGACAAGAAAAACAACTACCGCTATACCATCATTAAAAAGTGATTCACCCGCGATTTTTGTCTCCAGTGACTTACTGGCATTGGCAGTTTTTAATATGGCAAGTACTGCCACCGGATCTGTCGGCGCAATCAGAGAACCGAACAACAGGCAGTAGATAAAGGGCATCTCCAGTCCGAACAGCCCGAGCAAAAAATAAGCAGCAATACCAACCAGAAAAGTACTGGTGATGACACCTATCGAGGCGAGCACGCCAACAACCCAGGCCTTGTCTTTTAATTCATTCAAATTAATATGCAGTGCGCCCGCGAACAACAGGAAGCTGAGCATACCTTCCATTAACGTTGCGTCAAAATCGACTCCGGAGAGTAACTTTTCCGTATACTCGACGCCGAAGGTAACGCCGGTTTTCGATAACAACACCATAGAAATAGAGAAAACCAGAGAAATAACCATGATGCCGATCGTTGTCGGCAGGCGGATGAACCGATAGTTGAAGTACGCAAACAGCGCCGCTACTGTCATCAGGAGACTTGCGGTACCTAGTAAATCCATGGGTTATGTCCGTCGGTGTTGTATTAGTTGATTGGTTAAATGAGCTGACACAAGTATTGCAGTCGGGAGCATACGTGAAAAACAGTTCGACTATAATTATAGAACTGGAAACCCCGGACGGAAAGAAATAACCGCTTCGACACATACGGGGGCAGTTTTTCCAGCTTGATGAAACAGGCCGTATTTACGGCCCGGACAGGTCTGATTATTTTGATCGAAAACGTCGACTACAGTGTTCGCGAATCGCAGCGGGCGCGCAATGTGACCTTGAAAGTCAGTCGCTGGCGCGGGCTGGAAGTGGTCGTGCCTGAGGGATTCGACTACCAGCTTCTACCGGCAATATTGTCTTCAAGGCAAAATTGGATCGACAGCCAGCTCGAACGGTATGAGTCTCTGCCCGGGCGCTTTGATGAAAACTGGCCGCCAGAACAGTTGTCTCTTGCAGCCACCGGCATCACTTTTAAACTTGATTATCGCGAAGTAAGCGGCAATCGAATTAACCTGCGACAGTGTGGTTCAAGGCTTGATATTTCACAACCATCCGGGGCCGATGACGAGAGCCTGGTCAACCTGTTTGTGAGTTGGCTGAAAGGCTATGCAAAGCAACACTACGCCGCGTTGGCGCAGGAGCTGTCGCGGCAAACCGGTCTTCGGTATACAAAGCTTGTGGTCAGAGGGCAAAAGACCCGCTGGGGCAGTTACTCCTCTCGTGGCACATTGAGCCTTAATTACAAATTGTTGTTTCTGCCGGAGCAACTATTGCGACATGTGATTTTGCATGAGCTCTCGCATTCGGTGCATATGAATCACTCTGCGAGTTTCTGGCATCTCTTAAACCAGCTCGATCCGGACACACCTCTGCATGACAAGCAACTTTCCCGTGCGTGGCAATACTTACCGCCGTGGCTCGATTAGTTTATTGACACGCTCACAAACTCTCTCGTCATGAATTCACCAACTAATGATTTGTCTCCGAGCCTTGCGTATCAGGCGGCACTGGATAGTGGGCAGCTTCAATCTGATCCGCTGCAATTAAAGGTGGTTGCTCGACTGCAGGATCTTTACGATCGTTTACTGACATCAGAAACCAGTGTGCAAACAAAAGCTGATCGAGGTGGTTTCTTCAGTGCGCTGTTCGGTAAATCTTCGGTACAGATTTCACAAGGCCCCGTAACAGGTTTATATCTTTGGGGAGGAGTAGGGCGTGGCAAGACGCTGCTGTGTGATATGTTCTATGCAGGTCTGCCAACCACGAAAAAAAAACGAGTACACTTTCACCGCTTTATGCAAGATGTTCATGATCAGCTATCAAAGATTAAACACGAAGAATCACCTTTGGATATTGTGGCCGAATCTATAGCAAAAAATTGTATCGTACTGGTGCTGGATGAGATGCATGTCAACGATATTACTGATGCGATGCTCATGGGAGGATTGTTACAAGCGCTATTCAAGCGTGGAGTTACACTGGTAACTACTTCCAACATCGAGCCTGACGGCTTGTACAAAGACGGTTTGCAACGTGCGAGGTTTCTGCCTGCGATTGAAGCAATAAAGAATAATGTGGATGTTATGTTTCTGGGAGGTGATATTGATTATCGTATGCGTTTGCTGCAAAACGCAGAGGTTTACAGAGCACCATTAAGTAATGATTCGGATGCTACCCTTGAAACGCAATTCAATGCCATGGTGGCAGCTGGTGAGATACAGAAAGATGGTTCAATTAAAATTAACGGTCGGGATATTCAGACAAGATTGCTCGCTGACGGGGTAGCCTGGTTTGACTTCAGTGCATTGTGCGATACCACGCGCTCCACAGATGACTACATTGAATTAGCTCGTGCGCATCATACTGTTCTGCTCGGCAATGTGCCGCTAATGGATGATACAAGCAACGATTCTGTGCGCCGGTTTATCAACATGATTGATGAATTTTACGATCGCGGCGTTAAGTTGGTCATTACTGCTGAGGCACGTCCTGAATCTTTGTATTCCGGTAATCGTTTGCAATTTGAGTTTGATCGGACAGTCAGTCGTTTGAGCGAAATGCAGTCGTCAGAGTATCTAACCTCGCCGCATTTGTCTTAAGGTTTCCAGACATTGATGTTATCAATGTAGATAACTTGGTTGGTCTGTTGGTTTATATGCTGCCTTCGGACGCTTCGGAATTGCCATCGGAGTCGTTCTTGCGGCCCGCCGCATGTTTTTGCGTTCTCCATGGGGCACGTCGGGATTTTCCGGTTTCACGTTTTCCGGAATCACTCTTTTCGGTAGCAGTTGCCGCGGCTGGCGCATCATCGGTGTTTGATTCCGTGTCGGCGGCAGCGTCGGTCACGACAGGAACCGGCGCGGTATCTTGTTCATTGTTCTGCACACCGTCGCTGGCAGTTGCAGTGGTATTAGTTCGGTTGTTGCGATTATTGCGGTTGCGCGGATTGCGCTTGTTCTGATTGTTATTCTGGTTACCACCGGATTTACCGGCTTCAGCTCGTTCTACTGCAATCTGTTGGGCTGCAAATCGAGCCTGGTCTTCCCGATACCAGTCACTGCTTCTATATTGATCATGAGTGCCGTAAGAATCAGTGCCCTGACTCCAGCTGTTGCCATTGCGGTTCTGTGGTCGACGTCCGTTTTGTTGAGACCGGTTACCGTTTGGCGTTTTGCGGTTGCCGTTGGCGCCGAAACTATTGCCATTTGCGTGGTTTCCGTTGTGTGCCTGATTACCGAAGTTGTCGGCGTTACGTTGTTGGTGGCCTTGATTTTTGTTCTGGTTTTGAGGTCGTCGCGATTTTTGCGCCGGTCGACGCTTCGATTTGCCATTTTGCTGACCGGCACCCGGAGCACTGGCTTGCTGCCCGCTTTTGGCGGTGTCCGTGCGCGGTTTGGGTTTTCGAGGAGGACGTCGGTTAGCATTTGACGTTTTACTATTAGGTGTCTCTGACATATTGCTGCTTCTTTAGGGCTATTTGCTTCTTCAGTAAGACGATGACGACGCGTTTAAGGCGTGTCAGTAGTTACGCTTTTCTGTTTTCGATACAGCGCTGAGCCTGTATGGGCCATGCGGACAATGACATGAATGCAGATTCATCAATGTTGTGGCTATTGGCCAATTTTTCGTTTGCTTAGTGTCTTTTCAACAAACATGTAATTGAAAACTCGTACATGGATTTCAGTAGCTTTTCCCTCTGCCACACTCTTAATTTTTAATTTGTGCTTTTGAGGTATGCGGTTTTTCTTCCGGATACTATGCCCGGTTAATCAGCAATCCGTCTATGCAGGAAGCCAGGGCCTGCCAGTGTCAGTTGGGGTGCTGTCGCGCAGTTCAACTGCGGTGTCCGGTTTCTTCCCGGATGGATGACGTCATATGCGCCAAACGATTCAGGTAGTGTAGCAAACTTTCGGCTCAATACACAGTGTTCATGTCTCAACAACAAACATCTCGGCAAGATATCGGCCGGTTTTTACTGATTGTGCCTGCGTGTGTTCTATTTTATCAGCCGATGCCGTCAAATAGCTGGCACTAGTTGTTAATTTGGGGTTCTATTGTGGCATCGATAGCGTTGGTCGATGCAACAGCAATATCGGTTGCCTGTGCAGTAAAGTCAGCAGCGAGGATGTTCTCACTGATGTCTGGCTTGCTGACGTGTGCTTCGGTCAGGGTTGCATCCAGGTCCACCGGATGATTTGTCAGGTACAACAGCAGTGCTGCGAAGACAATTTCCGCAGTAATTACAATACCCGATTCGAACTGTGGCGAATCCGGTTTGGATTGGTTTTTCCCTGATCTCATCACTTTTCTTTTTATTATTTTCAAATGATAGTACCGCCAGACGGGAAACTACGTCTTGGTTCTACAGATACTACATTAAATTTCATGAGTTGCAATCAGGAGTGCGCGAAATCGAATTGTATCGTGTCTCGGGGAATTTTCAGCATTGAATACGGTAATAACCTTTATGTAATCGGCAGGCGCACGATATCAATATGAGCGAAAGTGAAGCTCATCACATTTTAATGTTGCTTAGCGCAATTGGTGAGTTGCTCTGAAGCTATTTAAGACTTAACGAAACCGATACAATAAGATGTATGAATAAAGAGGTGCGATGATGAGAAAGAACGGTATGTTGCTGGATGAGTTAGTTGAGAAGCTCGGCCAGGTACTTCCACCCGGGGCTGCCAGTTTAAAAGCAGACTTCGATAAAAACGCCAGAGCAACAGTGCAGGCAGCGCTTGGCAAAATGGATCTTGTCACTCGTGAGGAGTTTGATATTCAGGTAGCGCTGTTGGAAAGAACTCGAGAGAAACTCGACAGGCTGGAGAAGCTGCTTGAGGACTCAACCGGAGATGTGGGCGCGTAGTCGATCTAAACTACTGTATGTAGTAGTTTGTTTCCGGATAAAGCACCATTAAGCAGTAGAATTAAGCAGTAACTTTCGAAGTAACGGTTGTAAGAAGTTGAATCTGTCAGTAGTACATAGTCGGGCGCTTGTTGGCGTCAATGCGGTTCCGGTTGCGGTTGAAATTCACCTCGCCGGAGGCCTTCCTGCACTTTCCATTGTCGGCATGCCGGAGACCGCTGTGCGTGAAAGCAAGGATCGCGTGCGGGCAGCCATACTCAATTCGGGTTTTGATTTTCCAGCCAACCGCGTTACCGTGAACCTGGCCCCGGCCGACCTGCCGAAGTCCGGCGGCAGATTCGATTTACCAATTGCACTTGGATTGCTGGCCGCTTCCGGCCAGCTTGACGGGTGTTTACTCGATCGTTTTGAATTCATAGGTGAACTCGCGCTGGGAGGTGAACTGCGCGGAGTAGATGGTGCGCTGCCCACAGCGCTTGCAACCCAGGACAGTGGTCGGGCTTTGGTGGTCGGTGCTGAAAACGGTGTTGAGGCCAGTCTGGCTGAACACTGTGAGGTGTATACCGTGGAGTCCCTGCTGCAGCTGTGCAATCAATTGGTGTCTCAGCAGGGACTGCGCAGACAGCAATCTCTTCGGATATTGTCGCAGCAGCCTCACGCCGGTATCCCTGATCTGGCAGATGTGCGTGGCCAGCATCAGGCACGTCGTGCGCTGGAGATAGCAGCAAGCGGTGGTCATAATATGTTACTGGTTGGCCCCCCGGGAACGGGTAAATCAATGCTCGCAAGCAGGCTGCCAGCGGTGATGCCATCCATGTCACTCGAAGAGGCTTTGGAAACAGCATCGATTGCATCGATAAGCAGCGGCGGCTTCGATGTCTCGATGTTTCGGGAAAGGCCCTATCGAGCGCCTCATCATACGGCTTCCGGTGTAGCGCTGGTTGGTGGTGGTGGACAGCCGAAACCGGGTGAGATTTCTCTGGCGCATAACGGCGTGTTGTTCCTCGACGAACTGCCTGAATTTCCACGACACGTACTGGATGTTATGCGTGAGCCGATTGAAAGCGGCATGATCACAATTTCCCGTGCTGGACGACAGGCAGATTTTCCAGCCAGAATTCAGCTAATTGCTGCAATGAATCCTTGTCCCTGTGGTTACTATGGAGACGATCGCGAACCGTGTCGTTGCAGCCCCGATCAGATCACTCGTTATCAGTCCAGAATATCCGGTCCGCTACTTGATCGCGTTGATATTCAAATAGAAGTTAAACGAGTGGCCTATGATCTTCTAAGAGGCGATGCCGCCAAAGGTGAGTGCAGTGACGATGTCAGGCTGCGCGTTGAACAGGCCAGCACGTTACAGTTATCGCGTTGCGGGAAGTCCAATGCAAGACTCAATAATTATGAAGTAGAAAAGTATTGTCAGCTTGATGAAGCGCAACACCGCTGGCTTGCGGCGGCGCTTGATAAATTCAACTTATCGGCACGCGCTATTCATCGCACGCTTAAAGTGGCACGTACAATCGCTGACATGGAGCAATCACCGGAGATTTCTGCAGACCACCTTAAAGAGGCGCTTGGTTACCGTGCAAAACTTGGTGACACGCCGGGTTTTATTCAGGGAGGTTGAGGCTGTGGCCGCCTATCGATGGCTTGATAGGAGCATTCATTGGTCAAATGCCGGACCATACGGTTTGGGGAAACTAGAAAGAGGCGAAAATAGCTAATCCATGTCGTTGCTTCCCCGCTAGAATCCCGTCACCTTAACTATTCGGAGCAATCCTGTGAGCAAAGTGATCGATGGCAAAGCGTTTGCGGCTAAGCTTCGTGCGGACGTGGGTGAAAAAGTTGCCCGGCTCAAAAGCGAACACGGAATTGTGCCCGGCCTTGCAGTAGTATTGGTTGGCGAGGATCCGGCGAGTCAGGTTTATGTGAGAAACAAAGGCAAGCAAACGGCTGAGGCCGGCATGCAGAGTTTTGAACACAAGCTACCTGATACCACAACCCAGGCAGAGCTGATGAAATTAATCGATCAGCTCAATGCCGATGATTCTGTACATGGCATACTCGTGCAACTGCCACTGCCTAAGCAAATAGAAGAGGAAGCGGTTATTAATCACATCAGTCCCGAGAAAGACGTTGATGGTTTTCATCTGTCAAACGTTGGCCGACTTGCTATCGGTGAACCGGGAATTGTTCCGTGTACCCCACTGGGCTGCATCATGATGCTCAAGGATGCACTGGGTGATCTGTCCGGCTTGCATGCAGTGGTTGTCGGGCGATCAAATATTGTTGGTAAACCCATGGCAGCGCTGTTACTGCAAGAAAATTGTACTGTCGAAATTACCCACTCACGCACTAAAAATCTGCAGGAAGAATGTCAGCGCGCCGATATTATTGTCGCCGCTGTTGGTCGGCCTGAAATGATCACCGGTGACTGGGTGAAGCCCGGTGCTACCGTTATTGATGTCGGAATTAACCGCATTGACGCTGAAGGTGGTAAGACGCGTCTGGTTGGTGATGTAGAATTTTCATCTGCCGAGAAAAACGCCGGAAAGATTACACCGGTGCCAGGCGGTGTCGGGCCAATGACCATCGCCTGCCTGTTGCACAACACGCTGCAGCAGGCTTGTAAGATTAACGGGATAGAGGTACCGGCTTAGCCCGGACTATTCACGAAATTGACGGCATCTCACTTGATCTTTGATTCCAC
>CAZKAQ010000022.1:11094-38053 GCA_964550655.1 uncultured Granulosicoccaceae bacterium | reverse complement strand
AAAGCCTGCTAATTCTTCATAATGTTGATTAGCCCGTAGTCTTGTAAGTCTAACTTGACGTAGGGGGATACACTCCCCCAGTAGTTTTGACTAACCAAGCTCGCCCTCAATTGAGAATACGTGTTCGTCTTCTATTTGATGTTGTCTTAAGGCATCTGCCAGATTTCGTAAATACGCTTCATTGGAACCACTCGGGCCGTGTGATCTTTTTATCTGCGCTGCAATACAGTCTATTGACGCAGGGCCGAGAAATGCCGGGTTGTTAACACCGGCAACGTAGAAGATTCCGTCTACCTCGCTGTTGTCATCAAAATACAGCGGTGCCTGACAGCGCTGGTAGCCGTTTTTTTCACGATAATCGAGCTGGTCAAATATTTCTGTGGCGAGTCCGGATTCAATCTCAAATGCCATACCGCCACACTTTTCATCAGCGGCGGGAATCAGCGTTACAACGCGCCCCGGCGCGTGCGGCACGCCGCGATGATCGTGCGAGCCTTGCCAGAAGCGCCGGCACCAGCCATCAACCCATGCAACACGGCTTGAAATAAAGGCAAAATCAGGCCGCCAGATAAGCGAACCGTAGCCAAACAGCCATATCGACGACTTCATTACACGACACCCAAAAGCGCCAAGTCTACCCGACTCCCGGCCACAGGGCCTACATCAAGCAAGTCGTATCCAGCCACCGCCAAATCGTTTAAAATCAGATCTGCATTCCGTCAATTCAAGAGAGCAAAACACATGGCCTTCGAACTACCCGACCTCCCCTACGCGCATGATGCGCTGGCATCCAATGGCATGTCCAAAGAAACTATGGAGTTTCACCACGACCTGCACCACAACGCCTACGTAGTCAACGGCAACAAGCTGATTGCAGGCACTGAATGGGAAAATAAATCTCTGGAAGACATCATTACCGGCACTTACGATAAAAGTGCTGTTGCCCAGAACGGCATCTTCAACAATGCCTCCCAGCACTGGAACCACACACAGTTCTGGGAAATGATGGGACCCGGCGGCCAGAAAATGCCTTCAGAGCTGGAATCCCGAATCGCTGACGCCTTCGGATCAGTTGATCAGTTCAAAGCAGACTTCAGCGCGGCTGGCGCCGGTCAGTTCGGCTCTGGATGGTGCTGGCTGGTGGTCGATACCGACGGCACGCTGAAAGTCACTAAAACTGAAAACGGCGTTAACCCGCTTTGTTTCAACCAGACAGCGCTGCTGGGTTGTGATGTATGGGAACACTCTTACTACATCGACTACCGCAACAAGCGTCCTGACTATCTGAGCAACTTTCTCGATAACCTGGTTAACTGGGAAAACGTTGCTGCAAGACTGGCTTCAAGTTAGTCGTCACACCTTAGCTGCTGTATCAAAGCCCCGCTTCTGCGGGGTTTTTTTTGGAATTTAAACGCTTCTGCTTCGACCCAGACGATCCGGTTGCATTAAATGGATACTGTCCGCCAGCAGTGAAAAACCAACCGTAACTCCGACCTCAACATCATTACGTTCGGCAACATGCAACGGCACAGAAAGAAATACCGGTGGTCTGTCCGGGTTGCCAACCTGCACACCAATCAATGCGTTATCACCCATGCGCAGTACTTCGGCCACACGGCCACTTAGCGGGTTCTCGCGTTCTCCTGCTGAAGGTCTTGACTGTCTGTGCAGCACAACATGTGACTGAGGTATACACCAATGCACAGCATCACCGCGGGTAAACTGACTGACAGAGGCCACTTCAAGCTTTTGACCGCGCCACTCAATAACTGCCCGCCCGTTGACCACCTCGGTTACCGTCCCTCGAAAGACGTTTTTAAATCCAACCAGCCTGGCTACCAATACCGACGCAGGCCGGGTAGTCACCTCGTGCACTGTACCCGACTGCAAAGTCCTGCCTTTTGAAAGCATGGACAGATGATCTGAAAGTATCATCGCTTCCTGCAGGTTATGTGTAACCAGTACTGCCGGTATCCTGAGATCGCGTCTAAGTGCCGCAAGCTCTGTATACAATCGATCACGTGTTGCACTATCGACAGACGAAAACGGCTCATCAAGCAGCAGCACTGACGGTTCGCGTGCCAATGCTCTGGCCAGTCCGACTCGTTGCTTCTGACCTCCGGACAGTTGTGCCGGGCGCCTGTGCTCCAAACCTTCAAGATTGACTCTTTGCAGCCAATGTTCCGCAAGCGCTTTTCTTTTTGAAGCCTTGAGATGCCGCAACGACTGCTCAACATTCTGTCTCGCACTAAGGTGTGGAAACAAGGCGTGCTGTTGAAACACATAGCCGACACGTCGCGCCTGAGCTTTCACAAAAGCCCCGCCGGACGAGTCAAACCATACCTGGCCGTTACAACGAATAACACCGGTCGCAGGCCGGCTAAGCCCTGCTATAGCACGTAGTACCGTGGTTTTTCCGGCACCTGATGGCCCCACCAAAGACAGCAGTTCACCCGGCTCGCAACTGAATTCAACATCAGTTGCTACAGGTGTGTCTTGTGTTATGGCAACATTAAGCGCTGTTGAGCTATTTATCATGAATAATATTTTGCGATATCAGATTGAAATTCCGTACTATGCAGTTTAACAATAAGTCATAACCTCTCATTCTGATGCAGAAAATTAAAATACCCGAAAGAAACTTAACCACGGAGTTCAGCTAGACCGATGGACTGGACGGCACTGATACTTTCGTTCAAGCTTTCTCTATGGACGCTTGTGCTGCTCATGCCGCTTGGTTTATTACTGGGCAGATGGCTGGCGTGGTCCGAATTTAAAGGACGTACACTACTACAAGCAGTGCTCGCGCTGCCACTGGTTCTGCCACCCACGGTGCTTGGGTTTTATCTGCTATCAATATTCAGTCAGTCATCGGCAACCGGCGCATGGTATCAATCGCTCACCGGTCAAAGCCTTGCTTTCAGTTTTGAAGGCCTGTTAATAGCCTCGGTTATTTTTAACCTGCCATTTGCAGTGCAACCGTTAAAACGTGCTTTTGAACAAATTGGGCGCGATGTTCAGGATGCTGCGGCCTGCTGTGGTTTAAACAGATGGCAGCAGTTTTTTACTATTGAGCTGCCGCTGGTTTGGCCCGGCCTGCTCGGCGCCGCAGTACTTGTGTTTGCACACACACTCGGTGAGTTCGGTGTAGTCCTGATGGTCGGCGGCAACATACCGGCAGAAACACGCACGGTTGCCATTTCTATTTATGACAGCGTGCAGGCGTTCGATAACCACTCCGCAGCGATTATGTCTGCCGTCTTGTTAGTGATTTCACTATTGGCCATCAGCGCAGTTTATCTGTTATCTGAAAAGAGTGACCGCATCGGCGATCAATCAGCCCGTAACCCGTAGCGCTTGAAAATTGAGCCAGCCATCTCATTGCTCAGCACAAATTGATAAAAATGTTCTGCAGCATCTGTGGATGTATTTAACCGCACCATTGTGTGCTCAACAGGAGCGTGGAGTGTGCTGTCGATTAACTGATAGTGGCTCTTATCGACGATTGCCGGTGACAATGCCAGAGACAGTGACACCAGTCCAAACGAAGACGCCCCGCTGGTAACAAAACGGGTCGCCTGAGATACCTGTTCACCATTTACCAGATGCGGTTGTACCTGCTGCCACAATTGCAAAGATTGCAATACCTGTTGTGCCGCACGACCGTAAGGTGCATGCGCCGGGTTGGCGATGGCAAGTTTCTGACCACCACTCAATACTTCTGCCCTAAAAAATTCAGCCAGACTAAATTCAGCCAGACTGCCATTAACTTTAAATGGCTTTGCAGATAGCAGCACCAGCTTTCCCGTGCCGAACAGTTCACCGGCATCCTTACTTACACCTTGCTCAAACAGCTGTCCGGTTAATTCACTACGGGCTGAAAAAAAAAGTTCGAACGGAGCACCTTGCACTATCTGGCGATAGAGATTTCCGGACGAGCCGTAAACTATCTGCGGTGCAGCTCTGTCAGCCTGCTCACTATATGATTTAACTACCTCATTCAACGCAAACTGGAGTGAAGACGACGCGGCAATTCTCGGTACGTCAGCAGACGCACCAAATGAAACCAAAAGTAATACCAGTACACTGACCAATCGCAAGAGCATACAGTTATCTGTGTTACAGCTTTTGCAATGATTCAGGTGTGTCGTAATCCTTAAGCACTGATTCATCATCGAGCTCAACTTCAAAGACTTTCTCCGGATACTGCTTTATCAAAAAGCGCGCACCGCTATCACCTTCATGTTGCAGCAGTGAGTCAAAAAAAGCCCGCCCAACCAGAACAGGATTACCACGCACTCCTTTATATACCGGCACCAGTATTTTATCGCCGAGATGATCCTGAGACGCAATAATCTTGTTGATAACAGCCGCACTAATATGCGGCATATCAGCCAGACAAACAATCACTGCATCATATTTCTGCAGTTGCGACAATCCCACAGCAATCGTATGCGCCATACCTTCCGAATGCCTCGGGCAATGACAAACCGGGATATCGTAACCTTCAATAGCTTGTGCTACCTGATCGGACTGATGACCAGTTACCACAAGACTCTCAGAGACATTACTTTCCAGTACAGACTCAACCACGGAGCAAATCAATGGCTTTGCGTTAAACATGTGGAGTAGTTTATTTTTGTTTCCGGCACGCCGCGAAGATCCTGCAGCAAGCACAAGGGCTGCAACCTGTGCCTGAGCTTTAGCCGCCACTTTAACGCGAGGCTGAGGTCGGTCATGCGCCTCGCCGAGCAAACCGCCAATACATAATCCGTTTAACCAGTCATCAGTGATTTCCATTTTGCAGATAATTCGATCGAGCAACAGATCAAATCCATTATGCTTGATCGATCGTGCGCAGCCGGGTAATCCAAGTAACGGCACGCCATGGTAATCTGCCAGCAGTAAAAGATTGCCCGGATCAACAGCCAGACCAAGACGTTTAACCCGTCCGCCCTGTTTTTCAATCGCTGCCGGAATAATATCGCACGGATCACTAATAGCTGAAGCCCCGACGATCAATATCAGTTGCGGCTTGCTTTCACTGACTTTAACCAGCGCCTTACCCAGCTCATCAATCTGATGATCACACCGTTGTCGTACTACCAGGCTTGAAGCCCTTACCTCGAGCCTTTGCCTGGTAACTTTTTCTGTTTTATCGAGCACCTTATTTTTAATAGAGGGCAATACGGTTTGTATTAACGCGGCAGTGGTTGGCTCAGGTGCATGAACATACATTGCAGTCGCCACACTGATCGCCTTATCAAGAGCACTGGATGGCACAGCGTAAGGAATGATTTTGGCAGAAGCAATCATGCGACCCGCCAACACCCATTGATCAGGTGCAATTACCGAGAGCGTAATACTTGCACTGACACTGTTAGCACGAATCACCGAAGCGCTGTTGTATTCGAGCAAGCCGTCAGTGGATGCATAAATATTTACCCGGCCGGTGTGCGCTGCTTCCAGATAGGTACCACTTCCGGCAAAAGCAGCAGCCAGTTTCTCCGCTGCAGTATTCTCTGCTATGTCATCCGGGTCCAGCCGTGCGACGGTCAATGCTTCATAGCCGCTGCCCTGAAACTGCTCGATCATTGTGCTGTCGAGCACTGTACCTTTAGATACACGCTTACTTCCGATCACTTGACTATGTGCAAGGATACAACCGGTACACTGCGATATCGGTAATTCTCCAAACCACATAAGACTAGTCAGTACCACACAGTTTTGTCGGGCAAGGCATATTGATCACTTTGTTTTCTGCCAAAAGCGCTTCAGAGAAACACTACACGATAGCGCTAATGACACCCTCCTTAAAAGAGGAAGTCAATCAGACTTTGCGTGTCTTAAGCAGTTGATCGTACCATCATTTTTCCGACAGATGACGCCGACATGGCAGATTTCCTGTCGTGCTAGCCTGCATTATTCACAAGGCGACCGACTAATTTTAGTTTATGCCTGTAAACATAGAGTTTGGTAGTCTTTTGGCACTGTTTTCTATCTTACATACTGTCTATTCGACACCAGAAGCCATTATCGCGTCACATCTCACCCGATCCCCTTCGGCGCGTGGCAGGCCACGCTTCTCAGGCGATCGAGCGACCTGTTTAGCGATAACGACTCTGAGTGCCGAATCCTCATGAATAATGCAGGCTAGAACAGTCCTTCAATCTCTCCGGCATCATTCAGCTTAATCACTTCAGCTGCCGGCGCACGTGGCAGACCAGGCATAGTCATGATTGCACCACACACCGCAACAATAAATCCTGCACCGGCGGATAATCGAACCTCACGAATCGGAATACTATGCCCTGTTGGTGCACCACGCAGATTCGGATCGGTACTGAAAGAGTACTGGGTTTTCGCAATACACACCGGCAGATGACCATAACCTGCTTCTTCCCAGGCCTTTAACTGCTCAACCACGGTCGGGTCCGCAACAACTTCATCGGCACGGTAAATCTTTTTCGCTATGGTTTCGATTTTCTCAAGCAATGGCATGGCATCGGGGTAGAGGGTCTTGAAGTTAGCCTTGCCTTCATCAATAACACTAACCACCTTGTTAGCGAGATCTTTGGTACCAGCTGAACCATCTGCCCAGTGTTTACAGACAATCGCTTCCGCACCCTGTGACTGTACGTACTTTTGACATGCAGCAATCTCTGCATCTGTATCCAGGGTGAAGTGATTGATCGCGACAACAACCGGCACACCAAATTGATTCAGATTTTCAATATGACGCCCGAGGTTTGAACAACCTTCTTCAACTGCCTTGACGTTCTCTGCGTTGAGATCTTCCTTAGTTACTCCACCATTCATTTTCATGGCACGAATAGTCGCGACGAGGACGACTACCGATGGTGCTATACCTGCCTTACGGCACTTGATGTTAAGAAACTTCTCAGCACCGAGATCAGAGCCAAAACCTGCTTCTGTGACTACATAGTCGGCGAGCTTCAGTGCAGTTTTTGTGGCTATTACTGTATTACAACCATGAGCGATATTGGCAAATGGCCCACCGTGAACAAACGCAGGATTGTTCTCAAGGGTCTGCACCAGATTCGGTTGCAGTGCATCTTTTAAAAGCACGGTCATTGCACCGTCTGCCTTGATATCACGGCAGTAGATTGGTGACTTATCACGACGATAGGCAACGATTATGTCACCGAGTCTTTTTTCAAGGTCGTCCAGATCATTAGCGAGACAGAGAATCGCCATTACTTCAGAAGCGACGGTAATATCAAAACCTGCTTCTCGCGGAAAGCCATTGGTCGCACCACCCAGGCTGGTAGTGATCTGTCGCAGTGCGCGGTCATTCATATCAAGCACACGACGCCAGGTCACCCTGCGCGAATCAATCTCAAGTGCGTTACCCCAATAAATATGATTGTCGATCAACGCAGACAATAAATTGTGCGCTGACGTAATCGCATGGAAGTCGCCGGTAAAATGCAGATTCATTTCCTCCATCGGTACTACCTGTGCGTAGCCACCACCTGCCGCACCTCCTTTCATACCGAAACACGGACCAAGCGACGCTTCACGAATACAGACCATCGCCTTCTTGCCAATCGCGTTAAGACCGTCACCAAGGCCTACGGTCGTAGTGGTCTTACCTTCACCCGCAGGAGTCGGGTTGATTGCAGTAACAAGTATCAGCTTACCGTCTTCTTTAGACTGTTGTGCCTCGATAAATTCTGCCGATACTTTTGCCTTGTCGTGGCCGTAGGGCACCAGCGACTCGGCAGGGATACCGAGCTTGTCACCTATTTCAAGTATCGGGCGCTTACTGGCTTCGCGTGCAATTTCAATATCAGTCTTAACCGCCATGAATTTTCCTGTGTCTTTCTTTAATGTGGTGTGGTGAATTCCATCGCCAGCCGGCCACAGCCAGCTCCGTCGGGTTGTATTGTTAACAGCTGATCAGCAGGGTAATTAGCTCGCCTGCTCCATCGTCTGTGTCTTACTGACACGGCATGCAGAAAACTTGAACTCCGGAATCTTGCCAAACGGATCAAGGCTGGGGTTGGTTAACACATTAGCCGCAGCTTCTACATAAGCAAAAGGGATAAAGATCATATCTTCAGACACTGCACGATCGGCGCGTGCCATAATACTTATCGCACCGCGTCGTGTCTCAACAGTGATCATCTCACCGGGTTCAACGCCCATCTTTCTGAGTGTCTTCGGATGCATTGATGCGTTCGCTTCAGGCTCTGCCCAGTCGAGTACCGCTGCGCGACGTGTCATTGATCCGGTATGCCAGTGTTCCAGCTGACGACCGGTTGTCAGTATCATCGGGTACTCCTCATCCGGTGTCTCAGCAGGTGCTGTGACCTGCGCCGGTGTAAAGCGTGCACGTCCTTCGTTGCGAGGAAAACCATCGCCGAACACAATAGGCTGACCTGGATCATCTTCACTCAGTGATGGATAAGTAACCGCACTTTTCTCCAGTCGCTCCCAGGTGATGTTGGTCAATGAGTTCATCGACATTTTCATCTCTGCAAAAACTTCTTTCGGGTGGGTGTAGTTCCAGTCAAGCCCGATGCGTTTGGCAAGCTCGACAACTATCCACCAGTCTTCCTTTGCATCACCCGGCGGCGGCAGCGCCGGACGCCCCATTTGAACCTGTCTGTTGGTATTGGTCACTGTGCCGGTTTTTTCAGGCCACGCAGAAGAGGGCAATATCACATCGGCATAGTTGGCGGTTTCAGTCAGGAAGATATCCTGCACCACCAGATGCTCAAGCTTGGCCAGTGCATCACGCGCATGTTCAACATCAGGATCTGACATGGCAGGGTTTTCGCCCAGCACGTACATGCCACGTATGTCACCATCGTGAACCGCATCCATGATTTCGACTACGGTCAGACCACGTTCACTGTCGATAACCTCATCGCTACCCCAGATATCATTGAAGGTGCTGCGTACACCTTCATCAGATACCGATTGATAGTCCGGCAGAAACATCGGTATTAATCCGGCGTCGGATGCACCTTGCACATTGTTCTGCCCGCGCAACGGATGTAAGCCGGAGCCCGGTCGACCTACCTGCCCGCACATGAGTGCCAGTGAAATCAGGCAACGCGAATTATCTGTACCGTGAATATGCTGCGATATACCCATACCCCAGAAGATCATGGCAGCCTGAGCACCGGCAAAAGTTCTCGCCACTTCACGCAACGTATCTGCGTCAATACCGCAAAGCTCTGCCATTTTTTCCGGCGGAAAGCCTTTCAGGTGTTGCTTCATCTCTTGCCAGTTTTCAGTAAACCCCTGAATATACTGCTCATCATATAATCGCTCTTCGACAATCACATTCATAATGGCATTGAGCATGGCGACGTCAGTACCTGGGCGGAACTGCAACATGTAGGAAGCGTGACGTTTGAGGCCCTGACCACGCGGATCCATAACAATCAACTTACCGCCACGCTTTGTAAACTGTTTAAAATAAGTGGCGGCAACCGGATGATTTTCCGTCGGGTTAGCACCGATCACAATCGCAACATCTGCATTTTCAATTTCATTAAATGTTGCGGTAACCGCACCACTGCCAACATTTTCCAACAGCGCCGCAACCGATGATGCATGGCACAACCGTGTACAGTGATCAACGTTGTTGTGCTGAAAACCCTGACGGATAAACTTCTGAAACAAATACGCTTCTTCATTAGAGCATTTGGCAGAGCCGAAACCGGCTACGCGCTTACCTGTATCACTGCGAAGATCCGATAAACCTTTGGCTGCAACCTCAAGTGCCTCTTCCCAGCTTGCTTCACGAAAATGGGTAGACGGATCAGAAGGATCAACATTTAAACCTTTAGCCGGCGCATCGTCACGACGTATAAGCGGATTGGTTAAGCGATGTGGATGATCGATATAGTCAAAACCGAATCTGCCTTTTACACATAATCGGTTTTCATTCGACGGCCCTTCAATGCCATCTACCCAGGCAATCTTTTCATCTTTAATTTTGAATGACAGCTGGCAGCCAACACCACAGTAAGGGCAAACACTTTTCACTTCGCGATCGAAGTCCTGACTGTCACCAACGCCTTTATCGTCCAGCGTTTTTGCAGGCATCAGTGCACCTGTGGGACAGGCTTGTACACATTCACCACAGGCAACACAGGTTGATGCACCCATCGGGTCATCGAAGTCAAAGGTGATTTTTGCATCATGACCTCGACCGGACATACCGATTACGTCATTGACCTGCACTTCACGACAGGCTCGTACACAGAGATTGCAATGGATGCAGGCATCAAGGTTAACACTCATCGCCAGATGCGACGCATCAATCAACGGTACTCTTTCTATTTCAATCTTTGGAAAGCGGCTCTCTGAGACATTTTGCATCTCGGCCATGCTCCAGAAGTGTGATGATCTATCATGAGCGCTACTCTGCTCCGGCTGATCTGCCAGCAACATTTCAACAACCACTTTGCGCGCATTGACTGAACGCTCGGTTTGCGAATTTACTACCATGCCTTCGGTCGGTGTACGAATACAAGATGCAGCGAGCACACGCTCACCTTCTATTTCCACCATACAGGCGCGGCAGTTACCGTCAGAACGATAACCCGCTGAATCTTTATGACACAGATGCGGAATTAATGTGCCCTGCTGTTTAGCCACCTCCCAGATTGACTCACCTGGTGCGGCGGTGACTTGCTTACCATCGAGGGTAAATTTAATCGTATCGCTCATGGTTAGCCCTTTATATCTCGTTCGGAAAGTGCTTCACAGTTAGCAGAATCGGGTTCGGTGCTGCCTGTCCCAAACCACAGATAGATGCATCTACCATGACGTTACACAGATCTTCAAGCAGAGGTTGATCCCACTTATCTTTTTCCATCAGCTTGACTGCTTTTTCACAGCCAACTCTGCAAGGTGTGCACTGGCCACAACTTTCATCTTCAAAAAATCGCAGCATGTTCAGAGCTGCATCCTTAACGCTGTCTTTGTCTGACAAAATTACAATCGCGGCCGACCCGATAAAGGAGCCATGCGCTTGCAAAGTATCAAAGTCCATCGGGATATCATTCATTGACGCAGGTAACAGTCCGGCAGACGGCCCACCCGGCTGATAAGCCTTGAAAGTATGGCCGTCAACCATGCCGCCGGCGGCTTCAATCAGATCATCAATGGTGGAACCTGCAGGTAACAGATGCACACCCGGTGCTTTTACTCGCCCCGAGATCGAAAAAGAACGCAATCCGGTGCGGCCGTTTTTTTCAACGCTGCTTAAAATCTCCGGCCCTTCGCGACATATTCGTGCCACCCAGTGCAAGGTTTCTATATTGTGTACCAGGGTTGGTCTGCCGAAGACACCCACCTGCGCGACATACGGGGGTCTGTGCCGTGGCAGGCCGCGCTTGCCTTCAATTGATTCGATCATCGCGCTTTCTTCACCACAAATGTAGGCGCCGGCCCCGCGTCTTAATTCAATAAAACCTGCGTCTACAATACCTGCGGTTTCAAGTGCAGCTATTTCATCAGCCAGTATCTTCAGCACCGCCGGATACTCGTCACGCATGTAAATGTAACAACGGCTCGCCTCAACAGCCCAGGCCGCTATCAGCATGCCTTCTAAAAACAAGTGCGGTGTGCGTTCAAGGTAATAACGATCTTTAAACGTGCCGGGCTCACCTTCATCACCATTGACAGCAAGGTAACGCGGGCCTTTTTCGGCACGAACAAATGACCACTTTTTACCGGAAGGAAATCCCGCACCACCAAGACCACGTAAGCCTGATGAATTTATGTTGTCCTGTACTTCATCAACAGAGAGTTTGCCATCACGAAGCGCCTGCAGTTCTTTATAGCCACCTGCATCAGAATAGGCTTTGAAGTTTTCATAGTCAGGCATCACTGCATGAGTATCTTTACTGGCTATTGCCTGTTTAACCAGATCAACTGTGGCGTGATCAATATGCCGATGACCGATCTCAAGCGTCGGTGCGGTGTCGCAACGGCCCATACAAGGTGCACGTAAGACCCTGACTTCGGATGCATCAGTGCCGTCTTTCAGGGCCTGCAGCAACTGCTGCGCACCGGCCAGCTCGCAGGCCAGAGAATCGCAGACTCTGATGGTGGTCGACGGTGGCGGTGCGGCATCTGCAGCGACAACATCAAAATGTGCGTAGAAGCTCGCCACTTCATGTACTTCTGCCTGAGACAGTCGCATCTCATGCGCAAGCGCATACAGGTGGGCCGATGACAGATGGCCATACTTATCCTGTATAAGGTGTAGATGTTCGATCAGCAGATCAGCGCTTCGCGGTCGGTCACCGAGAAGCTCCAGCACCTGCGACTGAGCAGTTTCATCGAGTTGCCGCCCTTTCGGTGTTGATCTGCCCTTGCCACGGCCAGACTTCCAAACACCCGGCTTGAGTTCCGCTACCGCCATGCCTGCTTCCTAAGTAAGATTTACTGATGTTGGGGCAGTTGACAGGATTCAGACAATAAATACAAATCGATTTTTTGGATAGTACGATTTGCTTTGCCTATGATGAGATATGCCGGGATGGACGGCAGCAGATAAATCTGACCGCGGATCAGCGGGAAGTCCCGATCACGTCACGCAGCGCGTTTATTGCCGGCAACATTGGCTCCTGATTAAGAATGGCGAGTCCGATGGTCTTTTCCACCACGGGGTTCTCAAGTTTCAGACTGACAGCATTCTGATCAAGAAACAGGCTGTCGACCAGCTTCTGCGGTGCAATGGTAGCTGCCGCGCCATTGTTGACCTGCACCATCGCCGCTGTAAATGCATTACTTTCCATTACCGGCTCTGGTGTTATCCCGGCACTTTGAAAAACCTCGTCGACTATCTGTCTGAAGCGCATATCTTTACTGAGCAGACACAGTGGCAATTGTGCGGCCTCCTCCCAGGTGGCACTACCTTTTTCTCTGGGTGCCAGATGCGGTGGCGACAGCAGTACATAGTGTTCCTGGTAGATACTTTCGAAACGTAGTGAGCTGTTATTTTTATCATCCAGATAAGTAATGCCTGCATCTATAGCAAACTCATGTAAGGCACGAGCTATCTCAACCGATGTCAGTGACTGTATCTGAATGGTTAAATGCTCATACTTGGCACGCAGTGCTGTAGAAACAGATGCAGCATATGGCAACGCTGTTGGCACCACACCGACCGCAATCACACCGTGTAAGTCGTCGCGGGCAATTTCAATGTCCTGCCTCATGCCCTCAACATCTGTAATAACTTTACGAGCCCACTTTAAAACTAACTCACCTTCTCTGGTAAAGCCGAGAAACTTGTTACCGCGACGCACAATCGGTACACCAAGAAGTTGTTCCAGATGATGAATACGAGCTGAGAAAGCCGGTTGCGATATGCCGCAATCTGCCGCAGCACGGGTAAAGTGTTTTCTTTGAGAAAGTGCGAGCAGCAGCTGCAGATCACGTATTTCGGGGTAGCGATCCACGTTAAATTGCTCTCAGCTTATTTGTACTAAACAACATCGAGAACGATCTTGCCGAAGTGACTGCCCTGCTCCATTGCACGATGCGCCTTTGATGCTTCGCTTAGCTGGAATACATCAGAGATTAGCGGTGCTATTTTTTTACTCGCAAAGAGCGGCATCACTGTTTTTTCAAAGTCTGTAATTATCTGTGCTTTTTCAGACACAGGTCTTGAACGCAAAACCGAGCCGATTACTTTCTGTCTTTTGACCATCATGGTGGCCAGATTGATTTCTGCTTTAATACCACCCATCAAACCGATCACAACCAGTCTGCCACTCACCGCAAGGCTTTTCATATTATCTGTAAAATACGCACCGCCAATATGATCGAGAATCACATCAACACCCCGGCCTTTAGTAAGAGACTTAATTTCAGCTGCGAATGATTGCGCTTTATAGTCAATTACATAATCAGCGCCGAGTTCTTTTACCCGCTCAATTTTTGCGCTGGAGGCCGTGACTATTACAGTGCTGTCCGTGATCAGCTCATTACACAATTGAATAGCTGCGGTATTCACTCCACCACCGCCGCCATGCAACAAAAAGGTATCAGCAGGCTTCGCTTCACCGAGAACAATCGTATTGAGCCAGGCGGTGATATAGGTCTCGCATATACACGCGGCCTGTCTGTAATCAAGTGCCTCGGGTATCGGCATCACATGGCCTTCATAAGCGATGGCATACTCTGCATATCCACCGCCGCCGACCAGCGCAAATACTCTGTCACCGGTTTTATAACGACTGACACCTTCACCGGTTGATTCCACAGTACCGGCAACTTCAAGACCGATAATTTTCGAATCACCTGCAGGTGGCGGATAGTTTCCTTCGCGCTGTACAATATCCGGCCGGTTCACCGAACAGGCGTGTACTTTAATCAGCAACTGACCCTCACCGGCAACCGGAACTTCCAAATCATCAAGAAACAGATTTTCCGCACTGCCGAATTCTTTCAGATTAATTGCTTTCACTCAGACACTCTCAATTAAATAGCGAAAGACATGGTTATATCATGTTATCGCCAATTAAACAGAGATGATAAGCTCTACGCCAGATCGGAATTTAGAAGCCACAAAGCCAGATGAAAAAGCCTTAATCAGTCGCATGGCACACCAATTGAACCAGCAAACCACCCCTACACGTAAAAGCCCTTATGCTGCTTAAATCACTGGCACTTAAAATCTACATGGGACTACCGGTTTTTGCGCAACGGAAAATTGTACGGATTCTCTATCCGGGTTATGTCGTCGCGGCCAAGGTTTTCATTACCGCACCTGATGGCAAATTTCTGGCAGTGAAAACCACTTACGCTGATGACTGGGACATTCCCAGCGGTCACTGCGACCCGGGCGAAAGTCCAAACGATGCGGCCAGCCGAGAGTTGTGGGAAGAGACAGGCCTTAAAATCGACAACATGCAACAGTGTGGAGTGATATTTAACCCGGCTCTGAAATCAGTACAGGTACTCTTCACGCACAAGTTAAACAAGACACCGACAACTTCTATAGATAATCTCGAAATCTCTCATATACGCTGGGTTGAAAGAGATGAGGTACAACTAAACCCGTATGCGCTGGAAGCAGTTGCTGTGATTCTTGATCACAAAGCGAGCTACTGGGTTTCGTGTAGAACCTGACAGATATTACTCAACTAAAAACACACAGGCATTTGAGCAAAAAACTGTTGACGGACGTCTCCCGGAGTCGGTTGACCACACATATCAAATAAAACAAATTGTCACAACCGACAGGTAATTTTATCCATGCTGGCTTTTTTATTGTCATGACGCTATAATCCCTCCAACTTATCTATTCACCGGAGATTATTGTGACTAAAAACCTGCTGACAATCGCTATCTGTTCGGCCCTGCTCTCCGCCTGTGGTGGAAGCGGCAGCGATAACCCGAGCACCGCACAGCCTGAATCAGTCTCTCCCGAAAATACTGTCACCAATAGCACGGATGGTGAAAATACTGTGGCAGAAACACCGGCAGATCAGAATACCGGGCAGGAAGCCGCAGAGAATACAACCGACATCCCGTTGCAGGATCCACCTTCGGAAGAAAGCACCGATGCAAGTGATCCACAGACAGATGAAAATAACAGTAGTCCGGCTGAATTGCCGGAAAGCACAGAATCAACAGATAACGATGTATCTGGCGACACTACAAACGAGACCCCGGAACCTGTAAATATTGACCCGCCCAGTGGCTTGCTCAACACAGCACAACCTGTGTTTCGCTGGCGCGCTGTGGCCAACGCTGATGCATACAAGATTGTCGTCAGGGATGCCGACGGCAGCGGCTATGCACGATCACTCGATCCTGTTGCTGCAGGTTGCCAGACAGGCGAAGGTGTGTGCGAGGCAACTACAGGTCTGGCTTACTACGACAACGACCTGACCTGGTATGTTGAATCGACCCTTGATGGTGCACCTGGTCCGGACTCCGAGACAATTTCCATAACAACACCGTTGTCGGAAAATTTGATGCCGATAAAATCCAACGTATCCGACTGTGAAGCATGGGCCTCAATTGCTTATGGCAAATACGTGGTGCTTAACAACAGCTGGAACTCAAGAGCCATGCACCGTCAGGACTGGAGTCAGTTGATTAACGTCACTGAAAACGCCAACGGCTCGATTACACCCGCCTGGTCATACGACTGGTTAGGTCAGTTTGATGGTGGTGAAATAGATGTGAAGGCCTATCCGGAAGTGCTTTACGGACCGAAGCTCGGCACGCATGTATCCGGTACCAGAGAAGAGACAGGTTTGCCTGCGAAAGTTACCGTGCTGCCTGAGTTTGTTGTCACTTACGACTACAGTGAAACCGGCAACGCTGAACGCAATGTCGCAATAGAATCTTTCTTTCACGACTCCGATGACATTCGCGGTCCGTGCCATGACGAATCTGAAGGTGGTGATAACCGAGTTTATGAAATGATGATCTGGGTAAACAACCCCGACATAAGAACTCCCGGTAAACTGGCACTGACCGGTGTTATGGTCGACAACCAGTTATGGAACGTATACATCAAGCCGGACAGCAATAAACACTACATTGCGTTTACTGCGCAAAACCCCACTACCCGCGGCACATTGAATTACAAACGCTTTGTTGAGTGGACCAGCAGATGGACAACAGAAAATGCTGAATTACTCGAAATTGATGCACTCAATCCAGAGTTTTATATGGGTGCTATCGAGATCGGCACTGAAATGTGGTGGGGTGATGGCACATTTACACTCAACGAATTTAACGTGACATTTTAACCGGTAATGTACGTATAACTCAGGCCAGTGCGGCTTAGATCGCACTTGCCTTGCCAGCTACTTCTCCAGCAATGTCTCTATTCGCCCTACCGATACCTTATCGGTGGTGCCGAGTTCCTGAGCGTAAACAGACACGCGTAGCTCCTCCATCAACCATCTCAGACGCCAGACAGATGAATTGGATTTCATCTCTTTAATGCGTTCCCAGACTGGAATGATCTCCGCGCGTCGGCGACGATCCCTGTCCGGTTCGCGATCAAGGCTATCCAAACGCTTATCGATTGCCTTGAAGTATACCGGCAAGCGATGTAACCGTTCAGCAGGTGTCTCAACCACAAAGCCCGGATAAATCAGATGTGATATCTGATCTTTTATATCTGCAATAGCTTCAACCCAGCTTAGTGATACCGAGCCACTCATACGTTTTGATACCTGACGATGCAACTCAAATGCTTTAGCAAGCTGCTCGCAGATTGTGTTTGCATGAGTAACCAGATCATGTTTATGCTGATCAAGGTTCTGGTTGAAATCTTCCCGGGTGCGAGGATAAGACCTGTCATTGATCAATGCCATGTCGACACTGGCATCTACGATATCGTGCTTTAAAACATCACTTTTACCAACCGATGCAAACCGTAAACACAAGACATCTATACCAGGCAGATTTCTGATCAGGTATTTCACCTCTTTCAATAAACGCTTTTTATACAATGCTCGCAAGCCATTATGCATCGCATCTATAGCTGCATCCTGCGTGGCAAACAAGCGCAGACTAACTGTACCATCTTCGTCGACCAGCGCCGGATAGCCTTTCATCTGCACACCTTGCGTGCTGACTTCCACCCACTCGGGCAAGTCACCGAAATTCCAGTCAGTCAGGTCCGTGCGCTCAAAGGAATTGCTTTCGTTAGAAGCGAGACTTTCTTCTATTTGATCGAGGTACTTCGCCTGAAGTTTTTCTATACCACGACCATCATCTATTGACTGACCGGTCGAATCCAGAACTTCGTAACGCATCAACAGATGTACAGGCAACTGATCTGTCTGCCAGTCAGTCGATTGCACATGCACCCCTGTCAGCTTCTGCAACGCACCTGACAGTGCATCAGGGAGTGCACGATTGACATCAGACTGCATCATCGGAATTGACTGCACAGCATAGTCAGGAGCCGGTACAAAATTCCGACGCATTTGTTTTGGTAGCGACTTAATCATTGCAATGACTTTTTCTTCAAGCATTCCAGGTACAAGCCATTGACATTTTTTAGCATCAACACGATTCAGCAGGCTTGCCGGCACCACAAGAGTAACCCCGTCATCATTGGCACCAGGTTTAAAATGATACTTAAGCGGCAGTACCAGACCGGTGAATTCGATCTGATCGGGAAAGTCGTTTTGATTGATTTCCGGATCATCGTCTCTGACGAGATAGTCTTTGCTCAGATACAAACCTCGCGGGGTGTTTTGTTCGTATTCTACCCGCCATTTTTCAAACTGCGGACCCGAATAAATACCCTCGGGAACGATTTCATCATAGAACCGATATAGCTCTTCAGGCTCAATTAAAATGTCTTTGCGGCGGGCTTTATCTTCAAGCGAGACAACCTCATCAATCAGTTTTAAATTGTGTTTATAAAACGTTGCCTGAGTATTGTAGTTACCTTCTACAAGCCCCTGGCGAAGAAATATCTGCCGTGATTCCTCAGGGTTGATTGGCCCGTAATTGACACGACGCTTTTCAACCACAACAAGTCCGTACAGTGTTGACTTACGCTGTGCCCCGACCTGTGCTCTTTTTCGCTGCCAGGTAGCACCGGAGTAGCTATGCTTCAGCAAAGCTTCACCGGTTGACTCAACCCACAAGGGATCAATACCGGCTACGCATCTGGCGTACAGTCGCGTTGTTTCGCTAATCTCAGATGCCATGATCCACTTGGGACCTTTACCAAACACACCGGAGCCCGGAAACAACATGACTCTGCGATTACGTGTACTGAGATATTCGTTGCGATCTTCCTTGATAGCGATATTACCCAACAGGCCGGCAAGCAATGCACGGTGAACACTGTCATAGCCTGCTTCTTTGGTATTCTCTTTCGAGTCGATAGTTTTTAATGTCTGTTGCAACTGACGACGAATATCGCGCCACTCCCGAACCCGCATGTACGATAAAAATCTCTGCTTACACATTTTACGAAACTGATTCGAAGACAGGCGATCAGCCTGTACTTTGCAGAACTCCCACATATTGACAATAGATAAGAAGTCAGACTTCTCGTGGTTAAACTCTGCATGCAATTCATCAGCAGCCTGCTGTTTATTCATCGGACGTTCGCGCGGGTCCTGTACTGAAAGGGCACTGACTATAGTGACTACTTCAGACAGACAGTTTTCTTCCCTGGCAGCCAAAATCATGCGGGAAAAGCGTGGATCAATCGGGAAGCGTGCCAGTTGTCGGCCGGTTTTAGTGAGTTTTTTCTTTTCATTCACCGCGCCGAGTTCAAGTAACAGACGATAACCATCGTTTATTAAACGATCAGCGGGCGACTGTACAAATGGAAAATCTTCCACCTTGCCAAGCCTCGAAACTTCCATTTGTAAAATGACAGACGCGAGATTGGTTCTGAGTATCTCAGGCTCGGTAAACTCCGGTCGCTGATTAAAATCGTCTTCGGCAAACAGCCTGACACAGATTCCGGGCGCTTCACGACCACAGCGTCCTTTGCGCTGATCGGCTGACGCCTGCGAGACTTTTTCAACAGGCAGACGCTGCACCTTACTGCGTACACTGTAACGTGAGACGCGAGCGATACCGGTATCAACCACAAACCGGATACCGGGTACGGTCAATGATGTCTCTGCCACATTAGTAGCAAGCACTATGCGACGACCCGAATGAGGCTGAAATATCTTTGCCTGTTCCGCCGCTGACAACCTTGCCAGTAATGGCACTACCTCCACACCTCTGAGCAGGCGACTGCTGCCACTCGCCTTGCCTACATAGTCTGCCGCTTCTCTTATATCTCTTTCACCCGGAAGAAAAACCAGTATGTCACCTGGACCTGCAGAGGCCAGTTCATCGCAGGCATCAAATATTGCCTGTGGCTGGTCACGTTCGTCTTCGTCATCTTCACCCCAGGGACGATAACGAACTTCAACCGGATAACTTCTGCCTTGCGCCAAAATAACCGGCGCATCATCAAAGTGTTTTGAGAAAGTATCGGGATCAATAGTTGCCGAGGTAATAATGACTTTTAAGTCACGACGCTTTTGTAACAGACGTTTTAAATAGCCGAGAATAAAATCTATATTGAGTGATCTCTCATGTGCCTCATCAATAATCAGTGTGTCGTACTGATTCAACCACGGGTCAGACTGAATCTCGGCCAGCAGTATGCCGTCAGTCATCAGTTTTATGTAACTCGATGAAGATACCTGGTCACTGAAACGCACCTTATAGCCTACTACGCCACCGACCTCGGAGTTTAACTCCGAGGCTATACGACTGGATACGCTGCGCGCTGCGAGACGACGCGGTTGGGTGTGGCCAATCAAGCCATCCACACCGAGCCCTGCCTGCAGACACATCTTTGGAATTTGGGTTGTTTTACCGGAGCCGGTTTCACCACAGATAATAGTGACGGCATGCTTTCGAATGGATTCAACAATTGCATCGCGATGTTGAACAATCGGAAGCTCGGATGGATACTCCGGCTGCGGTAACCCTGACAGCCTCAATGCCTTTCTGGCAGCAGACTCTTTAATACTGCGAGTAAGTTTTTCTAACGCTTCTGTATCTGCATGCGCCTTACCGGCAATTGGTTTGGAAAGTCGTTTTAAACGATTGCGCAGACGGTGTTGGTCGCACCCCATACAGGAATCAATTTCACGATGAAGTGCTGCTGCGTCAATGATGTTGGCATCCATGACGACAAGTCGTTTTTATGCAGTGATTGTCGCAACGGCGACCGGTTACAGACTTGTGAAGCTAGCCTTTATCGACCTTGACCACAAGATAGCTAATACCGTTACGGCCAAGCTGGCTCTGCGCAGAGTAGAGACTGTCAGAATCATAAAAAGGCCCCAGACGAACGCGATGCCAGCGCTTACCTTCGATTGCGATATCGTTGATGAAAGCATCCATTCCCGACTGCAACAGTTTACGTTGTAGCCGATTGGCATCTTCAGCCTGGATAAACGCCCCGGCCTGCAAATAGTAGAAAGTGGAACTCGCGCCTGTGTCTTCACGCTTTACCACAGTTGCCCGCGGAGTGGAGTTCGCCAGTGCAGCACCTGCAACCGCAGCACCGACCGGCGGGTTAATAGCTGCGCCACTGGCTGCCGCAATTTCAATCGGCACTACAGTGGCGCCGACACTCAGTTCGTCAGCAATTTTTACAGCACCCGGGCGCTCGTTAACATCGGCACCATACTTTCCCTCACTGGCACTGCGGGTAGAAAATGCCGGCAATTCGTCGGCTTCTGCATTCGGTACCAGGCTGGTACTGTCTGACAGACGATCGTAAAAAGCGAAGTTCTCATCTGATTCTTCAATTTGCTCAATACCACGCTCGGTTTCAACGAGGGTATAGGAATCGTTTGGCAAGCGAGACAAGAACAGAATAAAACCGAAAATAAAGCCGACCATAATGCCGATTGTCAGCACCATCCACCACTGACCGATTCCACGCTGCTGAGCGTGAGTCTTCAGGCCACACATTACTAAATTCGGCGTTTTTCGATAGATCATTTTTTCACTATTTAGTCGCTGCGGAACACTGGGGCCAGACTGCGGATACTGCCTCAACATCGCCCCTTCCCAGGTCTTTGGTCCACTCAGCTCAAAACCGACAACATGTACCTCATAGCCAGTTTATAGAGCATTCTCTGCAAGCTGCAGGCCCGATAACAATCTCTGATATCAGAATTTACGTTACTGTTCGGCTGATTCAGGACTGACACAATAGCGATAACTTAAATGATTTTCAATCATTAGATCAACCATTTACCTGCTTTAGTTATTCTATCACCTGAGGTTACCGAGGAAAAGCTATTGACTACTATAGAATAGTTAAAATCTCGTACCTTTGTAGCATGTGCAAACAACCACAAGATGTAGTTGAGAACCACAAATCACTTACAACATATCGTAGGGATCAACATCTAAAGACCAGCGCATCTTTCTTGAAACAGTGTGAATTTCAAGGTTCGGACGCAGCCAGGCCAGAACCCGATGCAGAGGCTTTCGATCTTTTGACAACACCAGTAACTGAGACCGGTAACGTCCCGCAAGTCTCTCCATTGGCGCATGAGCAGGCCCCAGCACAGAAACATGGGACTGGATATCCGGGTAATCCTGCAGCCAGGTATTGAGCGATTTTTTGATACCCCCCAGAAACTGACTCGCACCGGCTTTCTCCACCGCTTCGGCTCGAAGCAGCGCTATGTGCACATAAGGTGGCCAGCTGGTGAGTTCGCGTTCGGCCAACAACTGTGAGGCAAAGTCGCTGTAACCCTCTGACAGCAGCGTTTGTAATAATGGGTGCTCCGGATTACGCGACTGCACCAGCACCGTGCCTGGTTTTTCCGCCCGCCCGGCACGCCCGGCAACCTGCAATATCAGTTGTCCCATTTGCTCTACAGAACGAAAGTCAGCACCGAACAATCCCCGGTCAGCATCCAGAATTCCAACCAGTGTTACGAGTGGAAAATTATGGCCTTTAGCCAACATTTGCGTACCGACCAGTATCTTTGCCTCGCCACTGGCAGCCATTGCCAGGCGTCTTTGTAACTCACCTTTACGACGAGTACTGTCACGATCAATCCGCAACACACTGTGCTGCGGAAATTTATCACTCAGAAATTCATCAATGCGCTCAGTACCCATACCGACATTTACCAGGGTATTCACTTCGCAGGAACTGCATTGCACAGGTACAACACGTTCGGCTCCACAATGATGGCAGCGCAAACGACCCGAGTTAGCATGTACAGTCATGTGAGCATCACATTGATGACAATCTTCTATGCTGGTGCAGGTCTCACACATCAGTACCGGTGCATAACCACGCCGATTGATAAAGATCATCACCTGCTCACCACGATCAAGCACTTGCTCCATCTGTTGCAGTAAGCGTCTCGATATTCCTTTTTCAATCTCGCCGCCGCGACTGTCTATCAGATTCATTTTCGGAAGCACTGCACCTGCGGCACGCGAACGCAGATACAAGGTATCGATAAGTCCTTTCGAAGCGTTATGCAAAGACTCAAGAGACGGAGTCGCAGAACCGAGAACAACAGGTATTGCAGCTTTTCTTGCACGCAGAATAGCAAGATCCCGCGCCTGATAACGAAAGCCATCCTGTTGTTTAAGAGATCCGTCGTGTTCTTCATCTACCACGATAAACCCGAGCTTTGGCATGGGTGTAAATACAGATGAACGCGTACCAATCAGAACATGCGCACTGCCATCAGCTGCCGCGTGCCATGCGAGCATGCGCTCGGTATCGTTCAAGCCTGAGTGCAATACCTCAACCTGACACGCAAGTGCATTCCTGAAGCGGGAAACCAGTTGCGGTGTCAGACCAATCTCCGGCAATAAAACCAACACTTGCTTACCGGACTTAATGACCGACCGTGCTATTGCAAGATAGACCTCAGTCTTGCCACTACCGGTAATACCGTCAATCAGGGCACAATAGTAACGATCAAGACTGGCATGTATTTTTTCACTGGCAAGTCGCTGCTCTTCATTCAAAGTAACATTGGCAACGACTCCACCCGGCTCATAGCGGGTCTCTACTTTCTCAACCAGATCTTTTTTGATCAGTGACTTCATGGTTGTCGACCAGCGGCTATCAAACAACCTGCACTCAGCGGCACTGACCACGCCGACACTTTGTTGCAGAAAATGCAGCAACTCTGTTTGTACCGGCGATCGCTTTACTTCGGTTGTCGTTTTACCCACTTCGGTTAAGGCATAACCACCCGGTCGCACAACTTCACCGCTTGATCCCTTACGCAGCTGAACAGGCAGTGCTGTGGCGAAGACCTCGCCAATCGGGTGATGATAATAAGAAGCTGCCCATTGAATCAGGTCGACTATTTCTGCCGGCAACACAGGCTGCGGGTCGAGCAGTTCGGTCACTGATTTGAGCCTCGACCTGGCGAGCGTCGATTCCCCGGTACCAATCACTACGCCGATACGCGTCGAGCGGCCGAATGGCACCCGCACCCGACATCCGGGGCGATAGTTCTTTAATTCTCCCGCTGGCAGGTAATCAAAAGTCCGCGACAAAGGCACTGCCACTGCGACCTTTACTGTCTCTATTCCGTCTTTACTCGATGCATCTGCCGATAGGTCGTCCGGGTTGGCTTGCATTGACAGATTTTGCCTGTGGATAACTTTGTGGAAAACTTCGAAACGCCAAGACACACTAGATGGTCGCCGACATAATACTAAATTTACTATGCGCCGCTACTTGGAAATAATGTTCATTAATAACAACAGCTTAAAAAATAGTTTTCTCGAACTATTGATTTATCTTTTAAACTCGTATAGCTCCAATACCGCAAATAGAGCTATGTGAATAAGTCGCTCAGCACGATGGATTAAGTGATATGGAAATGCAACACCTTTGAGGAACAATAAATCTTTCGTTTATGCTTTTTTCTCAAGCATAAACAAGGGTTATCCAGAATAAAATCAAACTTCAAACTTCTTTCCGACAGAATGTGTAAGCTCATGGCGTCAATTTGTCGACTGACAAACCAGTCCCGCCGGCAAACTGTTTGGCAACCACAAAACCAAGCAGGAGATTTTTTATTTAATCGAATCGCATCGTTCGTGTGTTGCAGTACACTATCGCCCATCACAAGAATCCTGTCTGAGAACACAATGAAATATCTGGGAGATGCAGACTACCAGCACGGCAGTCCCTCAAGACTGGGAGTGCTTCTGGTCAATCTTGGCACCCCTGACTCTACCGAAGTTAAAGACGTCAGACGTTACCTGAAACAATTTCTGAGTGACCCGCGTATCGTTGAAGTTCCGCGATTGCTTTGGTGGTTGATTCTAAATGGTGTGATTTTAAGAATCCGACCTGCGAAAACCGCCGAGGCCTATAAATCTGTATGGGATGAAAAGGAAGGCTCACCTTTGTTGAGCATCAGCCGCAAGCAGACCGATGCACTGGCAGCGAAAATGAGCACAGGACTCGATGCCGATGTCGTGTTAGCGATGCGCTATGGAAATCCATCTGTTGCGGATGCAATCACCAGACTACGCGAAAAAAATATCAGAAGGCTGGTTGTACTCCCTATGTACCCGCAATACTCGGGCTCAACAGTGGCTTCAGTTTTTGACGAAGTCACCGCACAACTGAGCAAACTCCGTTGGCTACCCGAGTGCCGTTTCATCAACCAGTACTTCGATGAACACACTTATATTGAGGCACTGGCGACATCAGTTGAAGCTCACTGGCAGCAACACGGTAAACCACAACAATTGATTATGTCGTACCACGGCATACCACAACGATATCGCACTAAGGGAGACCCCTACTTCTGCCAGTGCCAGGCTACCTCAAGACTTCTGGCCGACCGTTTACAACTGACTAAAGATCAATTTCAAGTTGTGTTTCAGTCTCGATTCGGCAAAGAGCCATGGCTGCAACCGTATTGCGATGAAACACTTAAATCACTTCCGGCACAGGGCATTAAAAATATTCATGTCATCTGTCCTGGATTTTCCGCAGACTGCCTGGAGACCATTGAAGAGATAGAAGAAGAAAACAAGGAGTACTTTATAGAGGCAGGTGGCAAACAGTTCAGCTACATACCGGCGCTAAACGAACAGCCAATGCATATCGACATGATGAAAGCACTTATCGAACGACACTGCAAAGGCTGGCCTGAATCAGACGAGGTTGATATCAACAACAAAGAAGAACTTGCTGCATCCAGAGAGAGAGCTCTGGCACTTGGCGCCACTGCGTAATGAAACAAGGGATTACCAGCTATGCAGTAGCATCGTACGGACCAATCTAGCTCGCAGCGCGAGGTCGCGGCAATTGTTTCTTCCATTTCAACACACGATAAACAAACAGCGGATTACCCACAATGTATCGCCGCCACAACCGTCCGGGCTCAAGATACAAGCGGTACAACCATTCAAAACCACTTTTTCTCATCCACTCGGGTGCGCGCTTCTTATCACCAGAGTAGAAGTCAAATAATCCTCCAACACCGATTAACAGATTACTGTCAATCTTGTCTTTGTATTGATCGATCCATTTTTCCTGCACCGGAGCACCAAACGCGACGAGTAAAACGTTGGGCTTGGTCGCGTTGATTTTTTCGATTACCGTTTCAGACTCAGTCGCATGATCGAAGAAGCCATGACGCTCACCCACTACCTCAATACCCGGGTAGGTATCTTCGAGCCTGGCCTTCATGCGCTCGGTAACACCAACTGCAGCACCCAACAAATAGAATCGATATCCTTTCTCAGGGGCAATTTCCCACAGCCGCGGAACCAGGTCAGTACCATTGAGGTTGGCAACCAACCGCGCACCGATCGAACGGCAGGCAATGTTGATTCCGGTACCGTCAGGTAAAACAATGTTCTGTGATTGCAGTATAGCGCGATAGCCGGCATCTTTGCAGCTGATGTTCAGACAATCAGCGTTAATAAACGATACTGATTCTTTCTCGCCACTATCGATTACCTGCTGTAATAGTGAGACTGCTTCATCCATCGAAATACTCAGGAAGTCCACATCAAGCACGTTGAGCTTGTTAGCGGTATCCATTACATCCATTGTCGGTTTCGCTGAAGCTTAACAGGAGCACACAAATCTTCCGCGCCGGCAGAGTGTGGCAAAGAGCACTCACTGACAAGCAACGCTATTTTGTTTTCCAGATCTTTCACCAGCGGATCAGCTACCACAATTTATTGTTTTGGCTTGTTTAACGCTCGACTGAATCAGCGACAGACAGTCAACCCGGTGAGCTGCGCTGTATCGAATGACTGACAAGCCGTTATCAGGCAAACCGTTATTTGGAATTTCATCTGAGTAAAACATAAATTAACTCTAAATCTCTTCACTTCACGGAACTGACTCAACCCCGGATGATCACCTCTGGATTTGCCCTACCCCGGACTTTCCAAATCTGATCAGGAGAACATT
>CAZKAQ010000022.1:0-10994 GCA_964550655.1 uncultured Granulosicoccaceae bacterium | reverse complement strand
ATCACCTCTGGATTTGCCCTACCCCGGACTTTCCAAATCTGATCAGGAGAACATTCACGTTCAATAATCCAGCAGAATAGACAATAATCGACTCCACTGCCGAGCTGACAGCCTGCATGTTCAGTCAACAGAGACGACATGTTATTGTAACCCATTAACAAACCGCCCTCCATTGCAACCGGGACACCGACGCCACCTGACAGGCTCAACAGGTGTATCGACAAAAACAATTTATCAATCAGTAAAGCTCGCCTGAATCATGCCAAAAATACAACACGAGATAAAAAACTGAAGATTGCCGATGAAATACGCTGCCAATAGTCTTGAGCTCCTGGCCACCGAAATACTTGGTGCTTTCGGCTGCATGGATGTTGAGTGCAGGATTGTCGCCGAGCATCTGCTGAAGGCAAACCTTTCAGGCCACGATTCTCATGGTATCGGCATGTTGCCGGTATACGGAAAACAAGTTGCCGATGGCAATCTGCTGCCGAATCAGACACCGGAGGTTATATCGACAAATGGTGCCGTCACCGTAGTAGATGCCAGGCGTGGTTTTGGTCATCGGATGGCTTTGTTGGCTCTCGATATGGCAATAAAATCATGTCGTGACAACAAAGTGTCTGTGCTCGGCCTGCGCAACAGCGGACACGTATCCAGAACCGGTCACTATGCAGAGTACTGCGCGAAACATGGTTTAATATCACTTCATTTCGTCAATGTCTGGGGCCACGCACCCGTGGTTGCGGCGCACGGAAGCCGCCAGCCATCGTTCTCCACAAACCCTATAAGTATAGGTATTCCGGTTAACGACACTGCTAAACCGATGCTCGATCTCGCCACCAGTACTGTGGCCTTCGGCAAAGTACGGGTAGCACACAACCGGGGTGAAAAAGTGCCCCTCGGGTGGATCATTGATGACGCCGGCGTCTCTACCGATGATCCTTCACCCATCTGGTTAAACCGAACCGGTGCATTGACACCATTCGGTGAACATAAAGGCTCCGGGCTGGCAATATTCGTCGAGCTACTCGCAGGTGCAATCGCAGGCAAAGAGACAGTCGCATCAGGCAATCACATCCCGAATGGCGTGTTCAACAATATGTTTTCTATTCTGATTGACCCGCAAGCCTTCGATGCTCAGGAGCTGATCGAAGAACGCGTAATGGAGTTTTACCAGTCAATAAAATCAAGCAAGCCTGTCAACGACCAAAGTCCTGTACTGATGCCGGGCGAACCGGAAATTAACTACAGAGCAGACAGGCAAAAAAACGGCATCGAAGTTGACACTGAAACCATAGGCCAGCTAATCGAGACAGGCCAGGCATTCGGCCTTGATGCAGAAGTTTTGAATAACCATTTACAACAGATTTAATTAAGAAACCGACTAAAGATAGTTTCACCACAGCGACATATTTAATAATTTGTCCCAGTTTCACAGCACAACTGGACATATCTGCTATTTCAGCTCGGTAAGCAAACATGCTTGCATAGGGATTTTATAGGATAATGTTACCCCCGACTTCGTTGTACGCTCAACGATATGTTCTGTAGCAACGAGGTACACCTGAGATCGTTAATTACTTGGCCATCGCTAGCTCAATTTTTTCATACGCAAACGGCGTGATTGCATGACTACAATGCTTGTGGCTTCAAGTGGTGGTCACTTTACTCAACTCGCAGCCCTTTGGCCTCGTATCGAGAGCGCCAACAGAGACTGTGTCTGGGTCACTTTTGATTCACCTCAAACCAGATCAATGCTCAAAGATCAACAGGTTGAATTCGTACCCTATATAAAGCCTCGCGGATTCTCATCTGTTATTCGTAACGTACCGCAGGCCGTCAGGTTAATAAAAAAGTACCAGGTCGACTCGATTATCAGCACTGGCTCTGCTATCGCACTTGCCTATTTGCCTTATAGTGCCATACGCGGAATACCAACCCATTACATTGAATCAGCCACTCGCGTGGAAGGGCCATCTGTTACCGGCAAGGCTCTGGCTCGAGTGCCCGGTATAAAACTCTACAACCAACATCAAAGCTGGTCTAACGCACAGTGGAAATTTTTAGGCTCTGTATTCGACGGGTTTAATGTTGTACCGCTTGCACAAAAACCAGACCGCATTCGGCGTGCCGTTGTATCGGTAGGCACAATGGAAGACTATAGCTTTCGCGATTTCTTCGTCCGTCTGGCCGACTACCTCTCGGACGCAGATTCAGTACTCTGGCAAACCGGTTCTACTGATGTCAGCGACTTGAATATTGACGGCAGAGAAGTCGTGCCTGCACACGCACTCGAACAAGCCATGCGTGAAGCTGATGTCGTTATCGCCCACGCCGGCACAGGTACGGCACTGACATCCTTACGAATGGGCAAGCGCCCGATTCTTGTGCCTCGCGACAGCTCACACGGCCAGCACATCGATAACCATCAGTTCCAAACTGCATCACTTCTGGATAACATGGGCCTGGCCTTGAGCCGTAAGATCGACGCTCTGACAAAAGAAGACCTGATCGAAGCCGCAGGTTTTGAGGTAATTCGAACTAATAAGCCGGAAATGTTGCTGTTGTAGTTGAATCAGGCTCGGTAGTTCCGCTCCGGCATAGGTAGTATCCTGTCGCCATCGGGTGCAAGTTTTGCAGCACAGTCTCTCAATTGAACAGCCAGAATGACCATGAGTCACTACCCATCAAATTCAGTGAGCAATAAACAGAGTCAAAATTTGTTGTTTCGAAAAGGCACACTCGGATTACAAAAAGTTGCCCTGTTTCTGGGAATTAGCATGAGCGTTGCAGCACCTGCAGGCGCTGCTGTAAAAGCCACACCATACACTGAATTTGTCAAAGCACTGAATCTCATAGACCAAACCCAATTGATTAATTTCATCGATGAAACACCGCCATCCAAAGAAGCAGTAATCGAAGACTACGAGTCGCGGGTCAGAAGTGTTGAGAGCAAACTCGATAAAACAGCACCGGACTACAAAACAAAGTCAGAAGAGAAACGTGTCGAGATCATGCGCGAAGTACTGGCAGAAACTATCGAGCTGTACAATGATAAGTACGCTAATTACATCAACCCGGAAGCACTAAAAAAATACAACGCCAGACGCAACGGGAACTTTGTTGGCGTCGGTCTTAAATTCAAAGCTGTGACAGATGACTACCCGATTGCTATCGGAGCCATTACCGGTGGTCCTATGGACGGTAAAGATATACTACCAGCCGATCAATTAATCAGCGTCGACGACAAATCGCTTAAAGCACTAAGCTCAAACGATGTAGTCGCCGCTCTAAAGGGGCCAAAGGGCTCAACTGTTACTTTAAAAGTAAGGCGTGACGGCACAACACATGAAGTAAAAGTCAAACGTTCAGCTATAGAACTGCACTACGCTGACTTCGAATTACTGGACGATGGTATCGGGTATATAAAAATCAGTAGATTCGGCAGCAAGACACACAAGCGTGTTGAGAAAATGCTCAAGCAGTTACTCAGTCAGGATGCAAAAGGTTTTATTCTCGACCTGCGCGACAACCCGGGTGGTTCAACCCGCGCTGCCAGAGCAATAGTTTCCATGTTCAGCGCAGAACAGGATATCTATCGCGAAAGGTATAAAAGCGGTGCGACCAAACCTCTGCCGCGTCACGGAAAACATCTGACCAATCTGCCGCTTGCTGTCCTGATCAATGGCAAGAGTATGTCGTCATCCGAGATCGTCGCAGGTGCGATTCAGTCATACAATCGTGGCATCATCATCGGCAGCACGTCTTTTGGCAAAGGGCTGGTGCAGAAAGTGTTCAATCTCGAAGCTCCGCTCGGTGGCGCTGTGAGAACTACTATAGCCATGTTCGGTACACCTGATCATCAGTGGATTCATGAAACCGGCATTGTTCCCGATGTCTTCATAGAAACAGACAGTGACTTTATGTATCGCAGAGTCGGCTCACTAAACATAGCGAAAAACGCACGTGCGTTTCAGCGAACACTACTGGAGCAGGACGTCAGGAAAAAACACCCCGAAAGAGCTGATGAATTTATTGCGGCAAAAGACCTGCAATTAGAAACTGCGATCAAAAAACTTCGTCAATCGGCGAACAGCACTCAATAGAGAACAGGTCATTGAGTAACAAAGACAACCGCACAGACTCAATCCCTGAACCGATTTCTGCAGAGATCAATCAACAAACAGGTGTGATCGACTGGCAGGAACTGACCAAACACTTCGCCCGCGGCGTTGTTGTTCGGGTGGATGCGGGGCTTGATCTGGTCAAGGTTGCACACAGTATGTCAATAGACGACAAAACCCAAATGCTGCAATGGCTGGACTCCGGCACCATACGCCGCGCAAGCGATGATGATGCACGTCAATGGACCGAAGACAATCCTCAGTTCTGGTGTGTCGTGGTTGCACCCTGGGTTCTGGTGCAGAAAAAAGGTTTGCCAAAAGACATCCACTGATTGCAACAAAACAGTCTCGCGTTTTATTTTCAGAACAACTTGAAAGACAATAAACCAATCACAAAAGTGACATCAGCTTATGGTCGACAAAAAACGCTGCAAGTGGTGCGAGAGCAATGAACTCGACAGAACCTACCACGATAAAGAGTGGGGAGTGCCGGTCTACGACGATCAAAAGCTATTTGAAATGCTGATACTCGAAGGCGCACAAGCAGGCGTCAGCTGGCATGTTGTGCTGCAGAAACGGGCACACTATAAAAAAGTATTTGCAGATTTTAATATCGACAAACTTGCCAGGTTCACTGATAAAAAACTTGAAAAAGCCCTGACAGACCCCGGACTCATCCGCAACCGTCTAAAAATATTTTCTGTCAGAAGCAATGCCATTGTCTGCCAAGCAGTACAGCAGGAATATGGTTCGTTTGCCAGTTACATATGGAGTTTTGTCGACGGCAAACCCATACAGAACAAACACAAAAACATGCGTCAGGTTCCGGCAAAGACTGCCATTAGCAGCAAGATGAGTCGTGATCTCAAAAAGCGTGGTTTCAAGTTTATTGGTGAAACCATCTGTTATGCCTATATGCAGGGGGTTGGCATGGTTAACGATCACACCACAGACTGCTTCCGGCACAAGGAGGTAGCGAAAATCAAATCAAAGGTAGTTTGAGTATATCGACAGTCAGTCGGACAGACACCACACAGCAAGGCGTCCGCTAACGTATTATAGAAAATCCGGCACCTCACTTTCACCAGCAGGCTCGAAACCGAATACAGACCCATAAAACCCAAGCTCTGCCGCGAGAGCCTGTTTGATAGTTTCAGACTTTCGAAATCCATGAGCCTCGCCTTCAAACAACAGGTAGGCCACCGGAGTATTGTTGATTTTAAGTTTATCAATCATTAGCTCAGCCTGACTCGGTGGCACAACCTTGTCTTCTTCGCCCTGCAAAAACAGCACCGGAGCGGTAATAGAGTCAGCATGGTTTGACGGTGATCTGCTCTCATAGAGAGCTTTCTCTTCAGGATAGGGACCAATTAAACTATCAAGGTATCTTGACTCAAATTTATGCGTATCAGTGGCTAGCGCTGTGAGATCAGTAACACCGTAGAGGCTGGTACCGGCTTTGAATGTTTCAGTAGCAGCCAATGCAGCAAGAACAGTAAAGCCTCCTGCACTGCCGCCACGAATCGCAACACGGTTCTTGTCTACCAAACCTTTTTCAATTAGATGACGGACACCGTAATCACAATCTTCAACATCGGCAATTCCCCATTGTGTTTTAAGCGCATCGCGATACTGTCTGCCAAATCCGGTACTACCCCTGTAATTGACATCAAGCACGGCAAAACCGCGGTTAGTCCAGAATTGAATTTTAAAGCTCAGGCTGTCCGATGTTGCTGAAGTGGGTCCACCATGAATCATAACCAACAGTGGTGGCAGCTCGTCATCAGATCCACGGTATTCGGCATGCAGCGGACGATAGAAAAAGCCATGCGCCTGCGTGTTGCCTGCTGTAGAAAAAGTCACAGGCTCCGCAATGGAGTAATTAGCTTGATTAATTTCAACACTTGAAGAACTGCACACCAGAGTCTCGGTATCCAGGTCACCGGTAAAAACAGCCGGAAATTCAACTGTTGACTGAGCAATATAGCAATAACGACCGCTCTCGGTTCTTAGTGATGAAAAACCGCTGTGCGGTCTTTTTATATCGGTAAGCTCACCAGTCAGCGTATTAATAACTGCCAGTTTTTCAATACCGGAACTGCTGTAGGATGTTAAAATAGTATGCGAATCAAGAAAGCCATAGCGCGTCATACCGAACTGCCATAGCGGCAAACCGAACTCCGCCTGCATCGGATACACGGCTTCAGAACCATTGTTATTTAAACGGTATATATTCCACCAGTTGGTTTTATCAGACACATAGTACAACACACCTGACGGACTCCACTGCGGCTGGAATACAGATTCGGCGTCACCGCCTACCACACTTACCGCCTCTGTTATACCGTCATCGCTAATTTTTGCCCGCCATAACAATGTGCCATCCCATGGCATATTCGGATGCATCCAGGACAACCACGCCAGTTGCGTGTCATCATCACTGATGCACGGTGATGCGTAGAAATGCTGACCTTCGTGAAGCGCTTGTATCTCACCACTTAAGAGATCTACAGATACCAGGCTATTACGAGGTTCTGAGTACTTCTCGCTATGCTCTTCAGCAACTGCCACAAGCGAAGAGGCGGTTTTATTAAACACCAAATCAGCAAACCGAACATCCGGTGCGTTCGTCAATCTGGTGATCGCAAGAGAAGCATCAACTTTATAAATCTGCTGATCTTCCTGATTAACAAAAAACAAACCGACTGAGGTTGGCAGATAGCATGCACCACCATATTCATGCACACGTGTTCTGCTGCTATATTCTGCAGGTATTAGCTCTTCGACACCGTTTTGCAGATTCTGCCGCACAATGACAGTACGTCCCTGCTCTTGTGGTCTTGACTCCAGCCAGTAGACCGTACCTTCAAATAATCTTGTTTCTGAAAGTCCGATAGCGCCTGAAGTCATCAGACTGGTAGTAATGTCTGAGGGCCATGAACCGTAAGGGGCATTGTTTATCATGATCCGACTATCCTTACTGACGCTGTAAGTTATGTTTGAGATGTAGCGACGTTTCAGGAAACCTGAGGCGTTGATTAGCTATGCGTTACACCGTCTTTCACGAATGCACGCCACTCATTCAGTGCCTTGAGCATGTCGTCGCGTTCGATCCGCCGGTCCGGAGCCTCGTCATCGAAGTTGGCTTCAATGGTGACAGTTTTGCTTGAGATATTCAGGCTGTGGGCATTGCCATGAAACTCGGAGTGCGCTCCTTCGTCTTCAAGACGAGCGATCAGATCGCTGACGATTTGTATCGAACCCTGCAGATCTGTCTGGATAAAAGTTGCCAGGCGCTCGTCCTCTCCGCGTACACAGGGGTTGCCTTCTTCATCACGATAAAACTCAAGATCAGACATGACTCAACCGCCTCTATACAGTGGAAAAGCTGTGTTAATACCACCGCGTGACGTGGTGTAGCCCTGAATGGTAAAGCCATATCCGGAAGGCCCTTCCCATGGTTGTTTCTTCGGGTTAGCACTTTTTTTATAAGCATTCAAAACCGCTGCGGTAACATCTTCAGCAGACATGCTGTCCGGGAAAAAACTCGAAAATTTTTCTTTCCACTGATTGCCATCTCTAATCGCGATAGTTGCCGTGTAGATGCCGGCACTATTCGGTTTATCTTGTATCCTGACTATTTTTGCACTAGCCGGATCAACGCCGCCGGGTCTTGAATGATAGCCAACGGGTTTGCCCTTGCGATTAATCTCACCTTCAAATATATGATGCAGATTGATTTCAGGAGACGTGCCGGACCACTTGCTGCCGGATCTGTACTTTGTCGTACCTGCGGAGTTACTACTGCCGGATACCTGAGAGCTTTGGCCACTGCTTTGACTGACATCACCCCCTAAAAGTGCATTTAGATCTATACCGAACTTTTCAAGGTTAATGCCCAGCGCCATCAACACTGCGGCGATGATCGGGAGTGCGACTTTTTTATTCAGCATAGGTTACAGACGTCTGACAGAGATTTGAGGCTTAAGAATACAACAAGCTGCCAGACGGTAGCAGCATTTAATTGTTTTCCCGGATTGCCGTCGGATTGGCAACCGGGATATGCAAAAGCGTGCGGGCCGTAAAGCTGGCCCCGGAAATCCTACTGTGCAGATCCGACGAGGCGCTCATGCACCCAGCCTATCTTGCCCGACGTGCCAAAGGCACCTACATGTACCCATTTACCAACACGTTTAAATTCCATCAGTTCCTGTCCCTCATCCAGGGTCAGGACGATCGGGTGTTCAATCGAGGGACCTTCACGCATATTAACTCTGTCTCCCACCACTACCAGACCGTTATTTACTTCACCTGTGGCAGAGACAAACACAGACTCTACTTCCTCAGTTTTGGTTTCCGTAGCAGTCACAGGTGTCTTGCTTGACGCCAGAACGGTACTTGCGATATTCACCTGTTCATTTCTAATAGAGGATTTAGCCTGCTCGGCCATTGCGATCAAATCTCCTGCAGCCTGCGCAGGAGCGATTGGCTCAGCACCATCATCAGATACATTGTCTGACTCCAGTGACTCCATCACTTTTGTTGCAGGTTCAACAGATGCGAGCTGCGACAATTGTGATGTAGAAACTGCAGTTGCAGCCTGGTCTTCACCGATCAGAGTACCACCGTCTGCAGTTTGAGCAGACGCAGCCTGTACGATGGATTCAGTACTTGCCGGTACTTCCACCTTAGCCGTCGGTTCGATCTGACTGCTGCCACCAAACAAACCATTCAGCAGATTGCCGCCGAACACTCCGAGTCCGATAAACAGTACCCCTGCTACGCTCAATAAAACTCTTAACATGACTGACCTCTTGCTTCTTTTCTGCCTGTGGTGCGAATCTTATAAGCGCTGCTTCCACAGTTACCCAGCGTCTTGCCACTGTAGCCGACCACGCTAATACACACTGAAAACCCTCCAATATGTAATTTATTGGATACTGTTTGTTTCACAAGAAATGCGTAATTTCGGGACTTTATGTTTACTGCTGAGGTAAAAATCCGCCGGACTGTCGACTCCATAACTCAGCATACAAACCACCACGTTCTAACAACTGCTGATGGCTTCCAGCCTCTGTTGTTCGTCCTTCATCCATCACTATAAGACGATCCATTACAGCGATAGTGGACAATCGGTGGGCTATTGCGATAACCGTTTTACCGTGCATCAAATCAAGCAGTTTTTCCTGAATGGCCGATTCCACCTCTGAATCCAGTGCCGAGGTAGCCTCGTCAAGAATCAGTATCGGGGCGTCTTTAAGAATCAGCCGCGCAATCGCAATACGCTGCCTCTGCCCACCGGAGAGCTTTACACCACGCTCACCAACATGTGCGTCGTATCCACGTCTGCCCTGTGAGTCGACAAGATCAGGGATAAAACTATCAGCCTGCGCCAGCGAAGCTGCTTGTTGTATCTCTTTGTCTGTTGCTTGTGGCTTGCCATAACTTATGTTGTCCTTAATTGAACGATGCAGTAACGAAGTCTCCTGCGAAACCATAGCAATGTTCTGACGCAGACTTTTCTGCGTTACCGTGGCGATATCCTGACCATCTATGCGAATCGAACCGTTGTCAATGTCATAGAAACGCAAAAGCAGATTAACCAGTGTCGATTTACCCGCACCGGAACGTCCAACGACACCGATTTTTTCACCCGCTGAAACTTTAAGTGAAAAATCTTCTATCACATTCAGCTTATGCAGCAGCGTATCGCCTGTACTCTTTTGGTTAACGTCACCTGTGTACATAAATTGCACTGCATCAAACTCAACAGATGCGTCGATCACCTGAAGCTCGACTGCGTCTTTTTTATCTGTGACAGTATTGTCGACAGAAATTGTTTCAATGCCGTTTTGCACCGTACCGATCGCCTCAAATAATGAAGAGATGGTTCGCAGTATCCAACCCGACATCTGATTCAGTCGCAGTATTAATCCATTGGCAACGGCAATCGCGCCAACCGAGACCGTACCCTGCTGCCAGTAGTAAATAGACAACCAGGCGGTTGAAACAATCAACAGTGTATTCATCACAATGAGAGAAAACAGCATGTTAAGAATGGCACGTAACAAGGCCCGTAAAGCACTCGTATGTCGCTCAAACCCGGTTGCTACAAATGCCTCTTCCCGCTCGGCATGGGCAAAAAGCTTGACAGCCTGAATATTCGTGTAGCTGTCTACAATACGACCGGTCAGCGCCGAGTTAGCTTCAGACACAGACTGTGACAACCGCCCGACAGGCGGCATCAATTTAACTATAACTACCAGATAGCCCGCCATCCAGAATACAACTGGTACCAGCAACCGTGCATCGATGTCGAGAAACAGCCAGACAATACCGGCCAGATAAATCACCAGCAACAGTACACCATCAAGTACATTGAGCACGGTCTCGCGAAACGAGTTGCCCGTTTGCATAACTTTCTGCGCCACCCGACCGGCAAAGTCACTCTGAAAGTAGTTCAGACTCTGCCTTACAACATAGCGATGATTACGCCACCTTACGGTATTCGATAAACCCGGTGTGAGAGTCAGCGTAATCAGGCCACGTGCGATAAACATGCTGACCGGGCGAACTATGACAACCACAAAAGTCATCACAAGCAGTCCACTGGCATGAACAGAAAAGAAATCTTCCGATGCTGTAGCATTCATCCAGTCAACTATGCGACCCAGATAAACATAAAGCATGAGTTCCGAGATAGACGCAATACTGCTCATGACAACCGTCACAAGCAGCAGCCAGCGGATAGGCCACAAATAATGGTAAAAGAAGTCCCGCGTACCAGCGGGTGGCTGCTGCACCGGAGCATCAGCAAGCGGGTCAATTAAATTTTCGAAGTAGGAAAACACACTGTTCTGCGCAAGGTTA
>CAZKAQ010000021.1:0-41127 GCA_964550655.1 uncultured Granulosicoccaceae bacterium | reverse complement strand
TTCGTAGTTCGTAGTTCGTAGTTCGTAGTTCGTAGTTTTGGGCTATAAAGAGTTGTGGTGCTACTTTATGGTTTACAACGACAGTTTTTGTTGGATCAGGATACGCGGTTTGACGTTGAGATAGTTCAGTTTGTTGTTCTACGAAATAAAGCTTACCTCCACCCGCACGCCAACTTTGTCTGCGCTAAGCAGTTATCGGTTTGCTGCGAATGATCAACCATGATTTTTATTTTTTCAAGCTCTCTGACATTAGGTAGCCCAAAGCGGAAAGCCTTTTACAATTCCACTTCCTCATGCGCTACACGTTCAAACACACCTGACAAGTCCCTCGCGGGCACGCAAGTTCGAAAGCCCTATATAGCGGGAGTGAGTATGGTAAATCGATATGTTTCAAAATCATGGCGTCTTTGAGAGTGTTAATGTCCAATAAAGTTGACACTATCACAGTTAGGTGGTTGTTTCTTTTGTGGTTGCTAATTTCCGCAGCGGTAACTTATTTCTCGATGAGCAATCTTGAGCACTTTGTTGTTGTTGATCATCAGATACTAAATGATCCAAATTTTCGTGAAGCGGATCGCTATTGGAAACAAAAGAAGAAATCGACGATCAGTTACTCTGGATCGTCAATCAATATTGACAACACAGTTGTGTCCAGCGAAGTGATCGTCCAGCATATCAATATTAGTGGCCCTGTTTTTGTGAGACTTTCTGTGGAAGTCGGTAGCGAGGCCATTTTTCCTAATGAGAAGCCCTGGTCAGGGGGATCTGTCGCTATTATTTACTACGGAAAAGATAGAACTGCTCGCCTGGGGCAAAATACACTTGTCACGTTAAAACGTGCTGGTCCAATTCGTTCGTACTCGAAAGTTTTATACCTGAATAAAAATGTTGAGAGCATCGATGTAACGCTGCGACTTCTTAATGCAAAAGGGCAATTTAGCGCACGAAACCCCAAGCTTTCCATTCTGGCTGAATTACCGAACTATGTAACGGTGAAGATGTTGTTGGTATACTATTGGTGTTTCGTTGCTTTCAGTTTCCTTATTTTGTTGTATAAAATATTTCCTTTTCGGTTTTTTGTTGGGATCGGCAGTTTGTCTGTGGTTGCTATTGTCGGTATTATACTTCCAGGTGAAATTATTACCGGCTTCAACCAAAGTTTATTTAATCAGTTACCGGAAGGGCTCGCCGTTATTGTTCAACGATTATCGGTTATCGTTTTAGGTTCTTTTGATTCAACAGCACCATCAGCTGGAATCAGTAAACTCGGCCATTTTCTAGTTTTTTTTCTGATTGGAGTATTGGTAGGGAAGGCGTTTCGGAGACTTGGTTTGATTTACGGAGTGGCTTTGTTAGCGGTTTTAGCGATTGTCACTGAGGCGCTTCAATTACTAGTTTTTGGGAGGTCCACGCTCCTGCACGATGTGTATATAGATTTATCTGGTGGCATACTTGGGTTACTTTTCGGTATTGGTTCCCTTCTGTTGCTTGAAAAACATAGGCGTAAGTGCAAACCAACTTGAGTACTTATATTTTGCCTGTCTGGTGATAGTCGAATCTATTGAATCAGCGTTACAAAGGTGCTTTTGAAATGGATGTTTCTGGAAATTGCACTTGGCAGAAAAAACTATCTTCTTGCAGGTTCGGACACCGGTGGTGAAAGAGCAGCTATGATGTGTGGCTGTATCAATACAGCCAAACCAAAAAGATAAAATTCGCTGGCAAGTGTTACCCCGATCACACTTGTTCTCATGTTTGCAGGAAAAGGACTACAAGCTCCGCGCGAACGCTGAGTCGGCTCAGAGACACTTGATCTGATTTCTAGCTCCCGCCAATTCAGATACCTGCCAACATGTACTGCTCGAACCCTTACGGCTGCATAACCCTCTACTTTTAAGCTCGATTAAAAATGCAGGAATCACCTATGGATGAAATGAATTCTAAAACTCTATGTGAGTAGTCTGCCTGGCAAATGTAAAACTAATTGTATATGTTCAAAGTTAAAAAATAATAAAAGATGCTTTTGCCATTTTTTAATTGAATGATGATGCATAGATGAGTTTTAAAATCTTTCCCTTATTTTCCTGTATATTATAATCTCTATAATGTAGGAAAATACGATAACACAAAAAATATAAGCGGCCCAACGAAGCACTGGTGAATAGATAAAGTTCAGGTACGTGGCATCGACCATAAGTGGTAAATGACTTATGTAAAGTGCGTATGAAATGGGAGCTATCAAAAGAAATGGTTTAATGAGTAAGTCAAATCCTATCCAGTTATAATTTCGCCAGGCAATCGAACCGATTATTGCAAATAGTGCAAAGGCGAAGTGTCTTACTTCAAGAACCGGGTGTAGGCCTAACAGTAGTTTTGTTCCCTGAGCACGTTGTAAAAACATAGAGTAAGAAAGTATAAAGATAGGAAGAGTGAGTGCCATAATGGGAAGGCGATAAGCTTTAATCTCCCCCAGTTTGTCTTCCAAATATAATTCAGATAAATACACTCCGGTCCACCATATGCCCAGGTAGGTCAAAATGCGAAATGGAAAAATAGGACTGTAAATGTACGCGATAGTCGAGATAACCACTAGAGTGTAGATCGCTATGTGTCTTGATCTATCATTTATTAAATGCATGGCTGGAAAATACAGCATGTAAAACCACCACTCGTACGAAAGTGACCATAGAGGCGTGTTTTCCATGTAGGCAGATGCTATTACATTTGGCTTAACTGCTTCCCAATCCTGGAGCATTAGTAAATTGAGTATAAGTGTTTTTAGTTGAGGGTCTATCCAGGATTTTGCGCTGTAAGCAGCAAGCAAGTAACTGGCTGCAAATACAATGATCAGCGGAATGTATATTCGCAAGAATCTTTTAAAGAAGTAAGTTTTAAAAGTTTTGTCACTGCTTCTTTTGTATGAGTAATTGATTACAAAGCCGGATAGCAGGAAAAATAAAATTACGGCTTCCTGCCCGAATCTGAAGATAAATCCAAAATTATAGCCTAAGAAATTTACAGACTTTGCAGGTATTGTATGATGAAGCAGGACGTAGAATGCCGCAAAACCTCTCAGCGCTTCCAGTTTGTACAGCTTCATAATATTTTATCCTTGCACATAGTTATTTACTCAACTTAAACCTTTTACGGCTAGAGTTATTGCTGGAAATGAGTGGCCGGAACACATTTTAAATTTCAAGTTAAGAATATCTGATGGTGTCGTGATGAGGCGTTATTCCCGAGTTCGATAAAAATCTTGCGAAAAAGAGTCCGGCATCAAAGCCTGCAAAGGCTTTTGTGCCGTCGGTTCATTTAATTCTATATGTTCTCTTCGCTGGGAACATTATGGTGTGTTTTGCCCGACTAGACCATGCACTTGTGCGGCGTTGTTGCTGACTGACCTTATCCTGACAGGAAGTATATGGTAAAGCCAATTTGCTCGCACTAAGTGTAAGCAATTGGTTGATGCCTGTACGGCGGCATCAGGCCATTGCATGTGTATTCTAGTCTTGAGTTGGAGCATTTAACTATAATTGGGCCTCGAGTCTGGGCAAGAACCGGTATTTAGAGGAGTTTCATTTTTGAAACGAACTTCAAAACACATACAAACAGTTTATTTGAGATAAGTCTCGGTAAGCTATTGTTCTGGAGGGTATTGTCCGTGTGGTGATACAGAATTTTCCATTTTAGACATAGATTTAACCCAACTGCCGCAAAAAGATTATGTCATGACGTTGACTAATAACAAAAGTATGTCTAATCTTAGTAAGGAAATGAGAACTGAATTCAAATACTGGCGGCTGTTCTCTACTACGATGGTTTAGTACGTTGGGAAGGGCTGATGGTGAAAAATTTTCGAACATGGAAGGATCGGTATGAAGCTTTTTACTGATCAAGGAAGAGCCAACAGTTTTTTAGGTGGCCGTGTCAGCGGCGTGAAACTAGCCAGTTCCGTTAAAACCCACTCGTCTGCACGCTGGAAATTCCTGGATCTCTGTCTTATGGTACAACGCGAAGGTATTAAACACTCGCTTGGCCGATATGCCGAAAAGTTAGGTAGTCTGGAGCAAAAAAGAAAGCAGGCTGTTGCCCTGATTCTGGACACTACATTCATAATACTTGCTCTGTCTACCGCAAATCTTCTGCGCCTTTCGACGGTGGACTTTTCGCAGTTGTGGCCGCTCTTTCTGATTTTGCCTGTCGCCACGGCGTTGGTGTTTGTCAGGGTGGGTGTCTATAAGACGGTCATCAGATTCAGCGGCATGGATGATCTGGCCCCTTTGGCAAAGGGGGTTGTGGTGTCTTCTCTCCTCATGTTGATAGTGCAATATCTGCTGGCGCCGGATCCGAATCCCAGGTCAATTTTTATCATTTATGGCCTGGTGCTATTTTTTCTGTGTGTATCCGCAAGGCAGGTATGGAAGTGGTTGACTAATAGTTCGACCAGCGACAAAGGGGCACCGATAGCGATCTACGGGGCTGGCGCACTGGGTCGGCAGGTAATGCAGATTTGCCGCAATGGAATTGATTATCAGCCGGTAGTCTGGCTCGATGACAACTCAAAATATCATGGTCGCGAGCTCTTAAAACTGCGGGTGCTTGACCCGAAAGATCAGTCCACGCCCGCTGTGCTGAAGGCGAAAGGCATAGAAACTATCCTCATGGCGATCCCCTCAGTCAAGGGTCCGAAAATGAAGGAATTGCTCGAGTCCCTGCAGGCATTTGACTGTCGTATCAAAACGCTTCCTTCGATAGAAGACATCATGGAAAACCGCGTCACCTCGCGCGATGCTAGAACTCTACCGTTGGAGGAGCTCATCGGGCGTCAGCCTGTGGCGCCTGACTCTGATTTGATGCGTAAAAATATTACCGGCAAGGTTGTTATGGTGACAGGCGCCGGGGGCTCGGTAGGTAGTGAGTTGTGCCGCCAGATTCTACCGTTGCAGCCCAAAGCATTGGTGCTATTTGATATTTCTGAAGCAGCGATGTACCAGATAGACAGTGATCTCGCAGCGCTTAGTGTCAAACACGATGCACCACCTCCGGTTCATTGTGTACTTGGCAATGTAGTGTTCAAAAACGAGCTCGTGCACACGATACAAACATACTCTGTACAGACGCTTTTCCACGCTGCAGCTTACAAACATGTGCCCATGGTTGAATGTAATCCGCAGCCGGCGATTCGTACGAATGTTTTCGGTAGTCTGGCTACTGTTGAAGCTGCTATTGAGAATAATGTCGAAAATTTTCTTTTGATCAGTACAGACAAGGCGGTGCGACCAACCAACGTGATGGGCGCCACCAAACGAGTGGCAGAGATGGTCGTACAAGCCAAGGCTGAAGCGAGTGATGGCAATACCGATCTGTCTATTGTACGTTTTGGAAACGTGATCGGGTCTTCCGGTTCGGTGGTGCCGAAGTTCTCGGAGCAAATCGAGAACGGCGGGCCGATTACAGTGACTCACAAAGACATCGTGCGTTATTTCATGTCAATTCCTGAAGCAGCACAACTGGTGATTCAGGCCAGTGCACTGTGCGATCAGCCGGGTGCCGGGTGTGAGGGTGGTGATGTATTTCTTCTTGATATGGGGCAGCCGGTACAAATTGTGGACCTCGCCAAATCACTTATTTATCTGCACGGCAAGACGCTCAAAGATGAAGAAAACCCACATGGTAGTATAGCGATTCACTATACCGGCTTGCGTGACGGTGAGAAATTGTATGAAGAGCTCCTGATTGATGAAACAGCGCAATCCACTATGCACCCGAAGATTTCTCGTGCTGAGGAGAGCTTTATACCGTGGCAGAAACTTTCATTAATTCTGGATCGGTTTCTAGCGACTATGCAGAGTGATCCGCACAATGACATGGTGGATCAATTGAAACAGGTGGTTCAAGGATATATTCCGAATAGACCCGCCGCTGTAGTAAAAAAAGAAACGGAAACTCTGGAACTTGTTGATTAGTGATATAGTGTCGGTCGATCAATCCTTCGTCACACTATGATTGAAATTCCTTCCTGGCCCAGTTTCTCTGATGAAGAGGCCGAAATTGTAAAGACTGTTCTTTTATCTAATAAGGTCAACTACTGGACTGGAAAGGAAGGACGGTTGTTTGAATCCGAATTTGCTCAACACTTTGAGGCAGATTTCGGCATAGCTCTGGCTAACGGCACTCTGGCACTTGATCTCGCGCTTTATGCTCTGGGTATCGGTCCCGGAGATGAAGTTATTGTGACTTCGCGATCTTTCATTGCTTCGGCGTCTGCAGTGGTTAATGCTGGAGCTCGTGCCGTTTTTGCAGATGTAGATCGTAATAGTCAGAATATTTCTGCTGAAACGATAGCGCCTGTCATAACTCCTAAAACTAAAGCAATCCTATGCGTGCATTTAGCTGGCTGGCCCTGCGAAATGGATGCAATTAAACAGTTGGCAGATGATCACAACCTTTTTTTGATAGAAGACTGTGCGCAGGCCCATGGCGCAAGGTATCAGGATAAATCGGTGGGTACGTTCGGTGATATTAGCGCCTGGTCGTTTTGTCAGGATAAAATCATGACAACAGGTGGAGAAGGTGGTCTTGTCACCACAAACGACGAGGAACTATATCGGAAAATGTGGTCTTTTAAGGATCATGGTAAGTCTTTTGAGAAAGTTAAGATTCCATCAACGTCCACAACTTTTAAATGGATCCACGATTCAATTGGTACTAACTGGCGTCTAACAGAAATGCAGTCAGCCATTGGTCGATACCAGCTAGGTCTGGTAAACGATTGGGTATCACAACGAAGGCAAAACGTTGCCACATTTAATCAGGCTCTTGCTGGTACTGAGGGTATCCGGTTAACTGTTCCTGACAGTCACTCTTTTCATGCATGTTATAAGTATTATTTTTTCACCGAGCCTGAAAGGCTTAAAGATGACTGGAGTCGTGATCGGGTGGTGGCTGAAGTTCATGGTGCTGGCGCGCCCTGTTTCACTGGTACTTGCCCGGAGATCTATCGGGAACTGGCCTTTACGGAACTGTACGGTCAGCAAACACCACTGCCTGTGGCACAGGAACTCGGCGAGACCAGTGTGATGATGAATGTGCATCCCGGCATCACACCTGCAGTTGTACAGCAGTGTGCCGAAGTTGTTCACGATGTCATGAAACGGGCCGTACGTTAAGCACGTTGTAGTCTGGAAAGTGGCTGTAGTGACCAGATTTTGACATAAGTTAATTTTAAGTGAACTAATCTACCTATCTGGTTCGAATCATGCTGTTGCATTGTGGATAAACTACTTGCAAGAGCTCATCTATGAAGAAGCTACTGATCACTGGTGGCGCCGGTTTTATTGGGACAAATTTCGCACATTACTGGCTTCGGGAATACGCTGGTGACAAAGTAGTTGTGCTTGATGCGTTGACTTACGCCGGCAATTTTGCAAGTTTGGATGGCCTGAAAAACAACGCTGATTTTGAATTTTACCAAGGCGATATCAGAGACCAGTCACTCGTAGAGAAAATTCTGCGTGAGCATGAAACTGATACTCTCGTACATTTTGCTGCGGAAAGTCATGTCGACAGATCGATCAGTGGTCCGGATGTATTCATTGAAACGAATGTCATTGGAACGCACAGCTTGCTGAAAGCGGCTCGGCAGGTATGGATAAACGAGAAAAGTGTATCTGAGCATCGGTTCCATCATGTTTCAACTGATGAGGTGTATGGTACGCTCGGGCCGGATGATCCGGCTTTTAGTGAGACCACTCAGTACGCTCCCAACTCACCATACTCTGCTAGTAAAGCTGCCTCAGATCACCTGGTAAGAGCCTACCTGCATACCTATGGTTTGCAGGTCAGCACCAGCAACTGTTCAAACAACTACGGGCCTTTTCATTTTCCGGAAAAGCTGATTCCGTTGATTATTACTAATATTTTGAATAATCAACCTCTACCGATCTACGGTGATGGTCAGCAAATACGCGATTGGTTGTATGTTGATGACCATGCACGAGGTATCGATAAAGTCATTCGAAAAGGAGTAGTGGGTGAGACCTACAATATTGGTGGTATAAATGAGTGGGCAAATATTGACATTGTAAACCTGCTCTGCAGGGAAGTAGATAGTCGTTTAGAAGCCAGGCCGGAGCTGCATGACCAGTTTCCATTGGCACCAGCGATTAGCGGCAGGAAAAGTACTGATTTGATTCAATACGTTGAGGATAGACGTGGCCACGACCGCCGCTACGCAATTAACCCTGATAAAGCCAATGCAGAGCTGGACTACCAGCCGGCAGAAACATTTGAGTCCGGCATTGCGAAGACGATCGATTGGTACCTTGAAAATCCAGCTTGGTGGGAGCCTCTTCGTCAGGCGGCACAGCTTAAAGCTGCCTGAAATTTCGATTTATCAACCAGAAGCTATCTTACAGACAGTGCGTATCAGTGGTAGTTTAAACTACTTGCGTTCGGCTGTGCGATTTGGATTGACCGCATACGAAGAAGATCATTCTGATGAAAATAATAGATACTGAAATCGCTGATGTAAAAATTATTGAGCCGGCGGTCTTTGGCGATGATCGTGGTTTTTTTATGGAAACCTGGAACAAAAAAATCTTCGCAGAAAAACACCTGCCTACTCATTTTGTTCAGGATAATCACAGTCGCTCGGGCCAGGGCATTTTACGCGGTATGCACTACCAAACTGAAAATACTCAAGGCAAGTTAGTTAGAGTTGCTGCCGGTGCTGTATTTGATGTTGCTGTAGATCTTAGGAAGTCGTCGCCTACCTTTGGCAAATGGGTAGGGGTTGAGTTAAGTGAATCCAATAAAAGAATGTTGTGGGTTCCGGAACAGTTTGCTCATGGTTTCTACGTATTAAGTAGGACTGCTGATTTCATATATAAGTGTACTGACTCCTACGCGCCTGAGCATGAATTATCACTCGCGTGGGATGATCCGGAAGTTGGAATCGAGTGGCCATTGATTGATGGTGCTCCGCCGACACTATCTGAGAAAGACGCAAGCGGTCTGTCGTTCGCTGAAACGCCTTATTTTGATTAGTGTCGGTGTTTCTATGGTGGAGAAAAGATTGCTATTCAGTGGGCTTTTTCAATGAAGAAAATACTAATCACTGGTGGTAATGGTCAACTCGGAAAATCGTTGTCTGCCAGTGTGCCTGATGGGTATACAGCCATAGTTGCCGACCGGCAGACGCTGGATATTACGGACTCTGAGAACGTTGATTACTGGTTCAGTGCCAATAGTCCAGATGGTGTTATAAATGCCGCGGCCTACACAGCAGTGGATAAAGCAGAATCTGAAACTGAACTGGCTAAAGCCGTAAATTCTGATGGGCCCGCAAATCTTGCAAGTGCGGCAGCTTCGCACAATATACCTTTAATTCATGTTTCTACAGATTTTGTTTTCAATGGACGTGCTGGCGCCCCCTATAGTACAGATAATGCTACTGATCCGCTAAGTGTTTATGGTCTTACCAAGAGAGATGGAGAACAACGGGTGTTGTCTATTCATGCTGATAAAGCAGCAATTGTTCGCACCGCGTGGGTATATGATGCCGGTGGCAGTAATTTTATGATGACAATGGTGCGATTGATGCGAGAGAAAGATTCTCTGGGTGTTGTGGCAGATCAGATTGGTTCACCCACTTATGTGCAGGGTCTGGCCGACGCGTGCTGGACAATGATAGATAATAAGCTGACCGGAATTTATCATTGGACCGATGCCGGAGTTGCCAGCTGGTATGATTTTGCGGTTGCTATTCAGGAAGAGGCGTTGGCACTTAATATTCTGCAGAAATCTATCCCGATAAATTCACTAACTACTGAGTCTTTTCCTACTCCTGCCATCCGTCCGTCGAACTCTGTACTGGATAAGACTGACACCTGGCAGGCACTGGGTATAACCGCGCCTCATTGGCGAGAGAATCTGAGAATAGCGTTGGCAAAACTCAAAGCCGGAGGTGAAGATTCATAATCTGCCGTCAACCAGTTCCTTTGGATACTGGCTTTTGATGTCGTAGAGCACATGCTCTTGTTTGCCTAGTTTTTTAATATTTTTTATTCCAAATTCTGTAAATTCTCGGTGTGCAACTGCCAGTATAATTGCATCATACTGATTTTCTTTTAGCTCAGATTGCAAGTGAATCTGATACTCCTGCTGTGCATCTTCCGGATTTGCCCATGGGTCGTACACATCAACGGTTGCATGGTAGCTCTTGAGCGTTTCAATTATGTCAATAACGCGTGTATTGCGCAGGTCAGGGCAATTCTCTTTAAATGTCAGTCCGAGTATAAGAATTCTGGCATTAACAACATGAATGCGACGCTTTGTCATTAACTTAATCACTGTTTCTGCGATGTAGGATCCCATCGCATCATTGATTCGTCTGCCAGATAAAATGATCTGCGGGTTGTAACCGATTTGTTGCGCTTTGTGAGTTAAATAGTAGGGATCGACACTAATGCAGTGGCCGCCTACTAACCCGGGTCGGAATGGCAGGAAATTCCATTTTGTACCGGCGGCAATCAGCACCTCTTCAGTATCGATGCCCAAGCGGTCAAAAATCAGTGCGAGTTCGTTTATCAGTGCAATGTTCAGGTCGCGTTGTGTGTTTTCTATTACCTTGGCCGCTTCTGCTACCTTGATTGAGCTTGCCTTATGTGTGCCTGCTGTGACAATGCGCCGGTAGAGTTTATCTACAGCCTCCGCGACTTCAGGCGTTGATCCGGAAGTTACCTTGACAATATTGGTAATTCGATGTGTTTTGTCACCAGGGTTGATTCTCTCCGGACTGTAGCCAGCAAAGAAATCTTTATTGAAAACGAGGCCGGATTCACGTTCAAGTATTGGCACACAGACTTCCTCTGTTGCGCCCGGGAATACGGTTGACTCATAAATCACAACACTGCCTTTTTTAATGGCCCGACCGATAGTTTTGCTGGCTTGAATCAGTGGTTCGAGGTTTGGTTGCTTGTACTGATTAATGGGTGTGGGTACGGTTACTATAAAAACCTTGCCGACTGCAAGTTCGGTTACATCGTCAGTGAAGCTTAGTTCAGTGGCTTGAATAAGTTCATCAGAGGGTACTTCCAACGTTCTATCTGTGCCGTTTGTAAGTTCCTCTATTCTGGCTGATTGGATGTCAAAGCCGATGGTCGGACTGACTTTCCCGAACTCGACTGCCAACGGCAAGCCAACATACCCGAGTCCTATAACGCAGATTTTGTCAGTTGGATTAATTTGAAACATGTAAGGTTGCTCGGAGAAACTGATAGTCACACTTAAACAGGTAGGTTTGTCTTGTATGTTAAATTATTCGGGAAAAGCAGTGACGGTCATATTTCTAAATACCTGCCTCTCGTGGTTACTTTGTCGCTGGACGCAAAGATTTTCGCGGATCTCTCAGGGCATTGGTAATAAAAGGGGATCAGACCCTGATTTTCAGGAATAGCAGGTGCTGCACTCGGAGAGCGCAATATTTTGACATCAATCGGTTCTAAATGGCGGATTGATAGTCGTCCGGTGTGATTGCTCACCATTTTCTGTTTCAGAAATTTGTTCACAGAAACTTTTGCGTACTGACGCTATAATATGGCCGTGGCAGTCTGGCGATCGCAGAATCGTCAAATTGCGGTATTGATAAGACCAAAAAAAGACAATTATTTCACCACAACGGTTGAACATTTCTCATGTGCTGGCAAACTCCGCTGTAAAGGTAGAGTGACACACTGCCCCAAACCATTCCGAGAAGAAAAATGGATAAAAAAATGCTCAAATTTGTTGGTCGCGGCCTATTGCTGGCTGCCACACTGACGGGCACTGTCGCTGAGGCAGTGGAGCCGACCGAGTATCAGCTGGGAGATGCTGGAACAATCGCGCCCCATCTTCGGTTTGAATTTGGCAATGACAATAATCCTTTGCGAGCCGATGAAGGGTCGCAGGAGGCAGCATTTCTGCGTTTGCAGCCTTCGGTCAGCTACCTGGCACAACGACGGAACAATCGGCTCACTATTGGGTATGAGGGTGATTTCTATGAGTATTTTCAGGATTTTTGCCCGGGTGAAGTCGGGGTTTCAAGACCGGGTGATTGTCTGCCTGGCTCTACAGATATCGACACAGCCAGTTACCAGGACCACGCTGTGAGGCTGAACGGGTTTCTGGAAGTGACCAGTCGTGTGCGGGCGAGACTTAGGCTTTCCAATACAATCCAGCATCAGCCCCTGGGAACCGGCTTGTCTACCAATCGTGATGTGCTGGACGAGTTGACCAGCCCGGATGACTGGAGACGCACCAGAGCAAGCGCAGAGCTTTCTTACGGAGCGTCTCAGGCCAGAGGAGAGCTTAGAGGCGGGCTCAGATTTATCGATCGGGAACTACGCACAGAAAGGGATGTCGATCTTGATGCGCAAAGTGACACCACGGTGCAACCATATGCCCAGCTTCTTTATCGCGTTGGAACGCGAACCCAGTTGTTTACCGGTATCAGCCAGGCTCGAGTGCGTGACAGCATCTCTTTTACCGACGGCGGCCAGGTTATTCAAAATCTGGAACGTGACATCACGAGGCTTTCGTTTGGTGCGGAGCTCGCAGACTCGTCTGTGACATCAGGATCTGTTTCTGTTATCGCTGTGTCGGAGGATTTTCTTGCCAGTGGTCGTCAGGAGAACTTTTTTGCCTGGGATATCAATCTGATCTGGCGGCCTCTTACCTTTTCGACTGTGACAATCAATGGTGGTCGAGAGACCGAAACCGGTGTTTTTGACGATGACATATCACTAACTACCAACTTGGGGGTGAACTGGGTTCACTTTTGGCGCGAACGCTTTTCCAGCCGGGTACAGTTTGACTACACAATAAATGATGACCTCGATGAGTCACTTACCGCAGATGAAATCGAAGAGGAGGAAGACACAATTATCACTTTCCGGGTCGAAGGTAATTACAATATCCGGCGGTGGCTAGACATAGGCGGTTTTCTAAGAATTGATACCAGAGACGGGAATACAGACGACCGTGATTTTGAGCGAACAGTTATCGGTATCACCGCAAATGGCTCTATCTGAGTGTTGGTGTTAAGGATCAGTTAAGTGGTTTGCGATTAAATTCTGTCACAATTCGTTAGAGTTGAATGAGCGAATCATGGCTTTGATCATAGATTTATCTTGCGATAGTGATATTATTTCCCGCTTTGGCAGACTACTGAGGAAGGGAATAACCAGCGTAGTGTCCGGAAACGAATTAGAAATGGAAATTGACCATATGTGTAAGAAAATGAAAAATATTTGTCTAAAATCAATTAAATATTTGGCTGTCGGTCTGGTTGCCTTGAGCTTTGGTGGACAAGCCCTTGGGCAGGCTCAGGGTGTATCAGATCGTTATACTTTGGAGGCCGGTGACAGGATCTTTATTCAGGTCTTTGACGAGCCTGACTTAACAATGGAACAAACAGTAGGCCAGTCCGGTTCTATCAATTATTCATACCTTGGTACTGTGGAGGTTGCTGGAAAATCTCCCGAGCAACTGACCGATGACATCACCGAGAAACTGCGTGATGGCTACCTTAAAAACCCCTCGGTAAACATTACTGTGCAACAGTACAGGTCATTCTTTGTGGACGGCCAGGTTCGCAGTCCCGGCAGTTACGGTTACGAGCCAGGGCTTACGCTTGCGAAAGCAGTTTCTCTTGCCGGTGGTTTGACAGACCGTGCTTCTAAACGGAAAATCTTTTTGACCCGGGAAGTTAATGGAGATAAAACCCGCTACAGAGTCGATCTGTCTCAGACGATCGAGCCCGGCGATGTGATTGAAATACAAGAGCGCTTCTTTTAAAAATACTGAAATGCCGGGTGAGTCCACCCGACTTTCGCTTGTCCGGCGAGTGAAGTCGTGCCATTCTTAAGGCCTGCAACTGTTAAGTGTTCTTAATTAGCGATCACCAGAATTACAGCAGAAATTGCAGCTACCAGTAAACTGGTGCTGTCCTTGAGTGCAAATATAAGCGGATCCTCGTGCACTTCTCCCCGGTTCGCAATGATCCAAAGCCTTCCCAACCAGTAGGTGAGAAGAGGAATAAGGAACCAGATAACCTTCGGATTACTGTAGTACTCTGTGATTAACGGGCTGTTGATATATAAACCCATAATAAACACACTCATATAGCCCAAAGATATTCCGATTATCCTCACCGGTGCCATGTCTTCAACTCGATAACCCCTGCCGCGCGCAGAAAGCTTGTTGGCTATTTGCAGATTGTGTAGTTCAGCAAAGCGCTTCACCATACCGAGGCTTGAAAACAGAAAGATCGAGAAGATCAGCAGATAAAACGATAAGTCAGATTGAATTGCTGCTGCCCCGCCAATAACTCTCAGTGTAAAAAGACCACCGAGACAAACGACATCTAACATTAATTTGGTTTTTAAATAAGTTGAGTAACCGAGCGTTAAAGCAAGATAGCCAGCCAGTGCCCATGCGGCAGGTGTTGGCAGGAAGAAGCAACCAACGACGGCAATCAACAGCAGGCAGCCGCCGATCAGCATGCCGTGTTGTGCGCTTAGCGCACCACTTGCAAATGGTCTGTTCCGTTTTGTCGGGTGCGCCCGATCCGATTGCAAGTCGAGTAGATCGTTGAATATATAGCCGAGGGAGGCGACTGCTGAAAAGCAGCAGAACATAATCAGCGCGCTTTTTAATGCGTTGGGATTGGATAGTTGTTGTGACGTGATGACTGGCACAAAGACCAGAAGATTCTTTAACCACTGATAGGCGCGTATGGCTTTTATTAACTTTTTAAAGCTGAATGACGTCGAAGTAAAATGACCGCTAAAGCCTTGAGGCGTCTCGGTGGAAGGTCCAACCAGAAATTTGTCTGTGGCCTGCTCCCATAGTTTTTTACTCGTACGCTTGCCTCCAATGTAGTCAAATTTCTCTGGTAGCGTGGTGTTGGTTAGATCTGTGATTTCATCAAACAAGCTTTTGTCGGCCAGGATTTCACTCAGAGATTCGGCGGTTTCGGTTGTATCAAGAACTATATGCCGACCTTTTGATTTTTCCTGAGACAGAAAGTTGAGAACTTCCTCATTAACGGGTACCTCAAAGTCGCTGACAGTAGTGTCTGCGCGTTCCAGCTCAATTCTCTGCAGATCTATCCGTGATGACATCAGCGTATCTAAAGCATTTTTAACGTTGTGCAGCGTTCGTTCAGCGGCCAGGTCTGTCTTCAGTAGAGCACCATTCAGTGCACAGATGAGTGGACCGGGCATCGCATCAGCTACTACGGTTGGATTGTCAATTTCAGGATTTGGCAACCAGAGCTACTCCGCAAACAATCAGCATTACTCCTACCGCTTTATAAATTGACATAGGTTCGGAGAGAATAAAGTAACCCCAGGCAGTAACCAGCACGAAAGACAAACCGAGAAATGGATATGCATAGCTAATGTCGACTTTAGAAAGAACCAGCAGATGAGATGCCATGCTGATCACCATGACCAGCAGTCCGCCCATAACGAAAAAATTGAAAACAATGGTTGGAACTGCCTTTACTATATTTGAGGTGTCCAGTGAGCCCATTGCTATTTGAGTCATGCCTTTTTTCAGCATAATCTGGGAAAGAAAATTGGTCAGTACAGTGAAAAGAATCAGTGGAATATACTTCGACATATTTCGGGTTCAAGTGTTGGGGTTAGTAGCAGGAGAGATTATACTTTGGATTGGGCAATTGTGAGAACAGGTTGTTTATAACCGAGTCTTTATAGTAGTAGGTTTTGCTTATATTCCTATCCGGAACTTATCATCTTTTTTGACTCACCGGATTGTATTTGTTGGGCTCTGCCAATAAATTGACCAGCTGGAATTGCCCGGCCCTGCTTATTCTTTGGTTTTTGAGCTACGCTAAAGGGCACATTGTTTGATATACACTAATGATTGAATAGATAGCTACCGGCATGCCAGCTATCGATCAACTCCCAATCGACTCCAAATTCCGGATATAGAAAATTGAAGCATATAATCACTGGTGGGGACGGGTTCCTCGGTACTGAGCTCGCCAAAAAGCTTGTTGCGCGTGGCGAAAAAGTCCTCGCGCTGGATATCAAGAAAACTGACTCCCCTCACTATGACGATATTGACTTTATGATGGTCGATATTACAGACAAGGAAGCCCTGGCGACTGTGCCGGTTGATGACGATGATATCGTTTATCACTTTGCAGCCAGACTGCTGGTTCCAATCATGAAGAGAGCGGAACGTCACGAGTACTTTTTCAGCGTTTTGTACGAAGGTACAAAAAACGTACTCGACTATCTTGAAAGCCAGACCGGCTGTCGCAAGGTGATTTACTACACCACGGACATGGTCTACGGGCATACGCTTGAGAATCCCAGGCCGGAATCTCATAAACGTGTACCGCTTGGCCCTTATGGTGATGCCAAGTATCAGTCGGAGTTGTTGTGTGAAGAGTATCGCGAGCGTGGATTCAATATTACGTTGTTCCGTCCGAGATTAATTATCGGTCCGGGTCGGCTCGGTATTCTGGAATCGCTATTTAAGCTGATCGACAAAAATCTCCCCGTACCAACCATTGGCGGTGGTAGAAATTTCTATCAGTTTATTTCTGTTAGCGATTGTGCGGAAATCTGTCTTGCTGCGGTCGAAAAAGGCGTACCTAACGAGGCTTTTAACGTAGGTTCCCTGAATGCACCAACGGTCAGAAAACTGTTAAACACACTGATAAAGTCTGCGGGCAGTAAGTCTATAGTGGTGCCAACGCCGGCATTTGCTGTGAAATTTGTACTAAGTATATTAGACAAAATAAATAAACCGTTGCTTGATCCCGAGCAATACCTGATTGCTGATGAAACCTGTATTTTGTCTATGGAGAAAGCCAAGCGGGAACTTGACTGGGAACCAAAAGACGATGACATAGAAATGCTTATTGCAGCTTATGATACCTGGAAGAATCCACAGAGCTAGTTACCTACATGCGTAGCGAGATATTTCTGTGAGTGATTCATGGGGTAATTTGTATCGACCTAAACAGTCAAGGGTAGTTGTCGACTGGCGATCAGATCCAACTCCGGCACAGGAAAAGATACTTGCAATAGGCAATCGTCGCAGCTATGGCGATGTTTGTATCAATGACGGCGGTACGGTTGTTGATCTGAGTGACTTGAAAAAATTCATCTCGCTAGATGTAAAGAACGGCCTTGTACGATGCGAAGCCGGAGTATCTTTGTGGCAAGTAGCAAAACTGGTTGTACCCAAAGGATACTTTTTACCGGTAACGCCCGGCACTGGATTCGCCACGGTAGGCGGTGCGGTGGCCAATGACGTTCATGGTAAAAATCATCATGCTGTGGGTAGCTTTGGTTGTTTTGTGCGAAGTCTCGGATTAAGAAGGTCAGAAGATGGTGATCTGACCTGCAGTGAAACTGAAAACCCGGAGTTGTTTGCCGCGACAATTGGTGGCCTCGGTTTAACCGGAATGATTGTCTGGGTCGAGTTTTCCCTGAAAAATATTACTCATTCCCTGATGGCTGTTGAATCCATTGCTTATGAAAGTTATGACGAATTTCTCTCGCTTTCTGAAGAATCTGAAAAATCGCATGAGTATTGTGTCTCCTGGATCGACTGTCTCAACGCCTCAGGGCGTGGCGTTTTTTTCAGAGCGCATCATGGGACGCAGGGAAGTCTTAATGATTCGCTGGACGGCAGTACTCGCAGTGTTCCAGCGATTGTCGGCTCAGGATTTCCATTGGTCAATCAATTGAGCCTAAGGCTATTTAACTATTTCTATCTCCGCAGCCATAACGGCACACGTAAGTATAACGAATCGATAGCGAAGTTTTTCTACCCGCTGGATTCACTACTTAACTGGAATCGGATATACGGTCGAAAAGGTTTTTATCAGTTCCAATGTGTTGTGCCGTTTGAAAATGCACAGGTCATCAAAAAAATACTGGCAGAAATTTCTGCTGAAAAACAAGGATCGTTTCTGTCGGTTCTTAAAACTATGGGTAAGGTATCTTCGCCGGCAATGTTGTCGTTTTGCAGGCCCGGGATAACGCTTGCGCTTGATTTTCCAAATCGCGGAACCAGGACTACCAAACTGTTATCGACTTTGGAAAAAATGGTTGTCGAAGTAGATGGTGCGATTTATCCGGCCAAAGATGCAACGATGACCGCAGATACGTTTGAAGCATCGTTTCCACGTGTTGCAGAGTTTATCCCCCACATTGATCCGGCTTACACATCAACCTTCTGGCAGAGAGTTCGAGGCGAATGAAGAATCTACTTATTTTAGGTGCGACCTCCGGGATTTCACGCGCATATATCGACCTCGTCTGTGCAAGATTTGAGAAAGTGGTTCTGGTTGCGCGTAGTGGTGAGAAGCTATCGCAGCTCGCTTCTCATGTTTCTGCTATCAGTAATGCTGAGGTAGAAACGGTGGTTGCAGATCTCGCGGATAGTGATAAACATGCAGATCTGGTATCTGAAGTGGTTGCCAGGGTTGGGTCAATCGACTTAGCATTGATCTCCTATGGCGTATTAACTGATCAAAGCCGCTGCGCTGAAGATGCCAGCTATGCAATGACACAATTTAATCTGAATGGTACCAGCACAATTTCCCTGAGCTTGCATCTTGCAAAACAGATGGAACAGCAGGGTAGTGGAACTCTGGCGGTTATAGGTTCTGTCGCCGGTGATCGTGGACGAAGAAGTAACTATTGTTATGGTGCAGCAAAAAGTGCAGTTGAAAGTTTTCTGGCCGGCCTGCGTAGTGATATGCAAAAACACAATGTACACGTTCTGACTATAAAGCCTGGTTTTATCGATACACCGATGACGCGCGATATAAAAAAGGGCGCACTTTGGGTAGGCGCTGACAAAGCCGCATCGGATATAGACTCAGCCATACAGAAGAAAAAGAATATCCTCTATACCCCCTGGTTCTGGCGCTACATAATGTTGATAATAAAAAGCATTCCGGAATTTATCTTTAAAAAGCTTCCGCTTTAGCCGGGGTAGTTGGGTTTGTCTAAAGAATCTGTGGCTGGTGTCCAGAGAATTGCCGTGTTTGATTTAGATGGTACGATCACCTACAAAGATACCTATGTAGCATTTTTGTTGCTCTGTCTGAAGAAGAGGCCGCTGAGAGTGCTGCGTGGTGGCGAGTTGGTATTCTATCTGTTGGTTCATAAAGCCGGGCTCCGATCCAATCACTGGTTGAAGGCGAAGTATCTCGGCACGGTAGCGGGTGGGTTAGGTGGAACTCAACTTGACGATATCGTCGAGGAGTTTTGCATGGCTACTATTGAAAAAAATATCAAACCACTCGCGCTTGTTGAAATGGATAAGCTAAGGTCTCAAGGCTATACGCTCGTGCTGGCAACTGCGAGTTTCGGATTTTATGTTGAGCGTCTTTTCGCGACGCTTAATATGGACTATTTGCTTTGCAGCAAGGCAATGCTTGACACTGATGGCAAAATCACAGGCTCTTTGGACGGTAAAAACTGTATCGGTGATGAAAAGGCCAGCAGGCTGAAGAGCCTAATGGAGGCTCAGAAGTGGAGTAGTATTGAGCGTGCCTATAGTGATGACCTTGTTGACCTGCCATTGTTCGAAATGGCAGATAAGCCGTTGGTGGTTGATCCCGCAGGTACAAGTGCGGCCAAAGCTAAAGCATTAGAATTTACAGTCCTAAACTGGCTTTAACATAGCCTGGTCGCCTCATATTTAGTAGAGAATGCTCTTCTCAAGCGGCTTTTTGATTCTTGATGCCCAACTCGCTATCAGGACGCTCTGAGTAACCGTAGTAGTCGTAGAAACCCTCGTAGTTGAGTTCGCCTGCAGAGGATGATTTCTTTAACTTGACCTGAGAGACAACAACTCCGGTGACTGTAATACCTGCATCTACCAGCCTGCAGACCCCCCGGTTTGCAATTTTAGTGCTGGTTGAATTTTCTTTAACAGTGTAAAGCACTGAATCTGCAAATTGACCGAGAATCAGTGCGTCGCTTACTGCCTGTACAGGAGCGCTGTCAATAATTATTCGATCATAGCGTTGGCGCATTAACCCAATTAACCGGTTGAATCTTTTTGATGTCAGAAGGTCCAGTGGGCTGGCGGAGATACTGCCCGCCGGAATCACATCGAGATTACCGATGCAGTCCGTTTGTATACACTGAGAAAAGGCGACCTCTCCGGCCAGCAATTGCGTAAGACCATCAGTGTTGGAAAAATTAAAAGCACGATGAAGACTTGGTCTTCTAAGATCGCACTCTATAAGTAAGGTCCTTTCAATACTCGAAAAAGAGTAGGCAAGCTGACTTGCCAGAGTAGATTTACCCTCAGATGGCAGCGCCGAGGTGACCATGATAATCTGCTGTGACTGCTGCAGTTCATCAACGCAAATGCTTGTTCTAATGGTACGGACGCTTTCTTCAAATGCGTGAGAATCTGATTGAAGTGTGCCCGGTATCAGCGCGTTTGATTTGGCTTTCCTGCGTGTTTTGGCTGAGGCAAGAGGGAGTATGCCAAGCATCTTTGTGCCCAAATTTAGTTCTACATCATCTGTACTGCTGATGCCTTGCTTGCTGGCTTCATATAATGCTGCGACAAGCACTGACGCCGCTGCAGATAATAACAGTGCGAGTAGCGTAATTAATTGCTTTTTCGGACTGACCGGATGTAACGGCGCTTCTGCGTACTCCGTAACCAATGCGTTAGAAGCGTTGATATTTTCAGCTTCATCAACTTCGCGGCTTCGCGTATAAAAGGTGTCGTATAGTTCCCGGTTGAGCTGTACTTCGCGTTCCAGATGTAGCAACTCAAGGTTTGAGCGGTCACTCTGCTGTATTCGCTTTTTTCCCGATTCAAGTTTTGTGCGCAGAGAAGCGGCAGTTTGTTGTGTTAGCACATAATTTTTCTCTATGCTATCAACAATATTTTCCACCTCGCTGTACAGGTTGTTAAGTGCTGTGCTCTGACGTGAGGTCGCATCGATGACACGCGGATGCTTATCTCCATATCTGTTTTTTAGTTCATCCAGTTGAAGTTTGGTCTCCTGCAATGAAAGTTTGTTACTGCGGACCATAGGGTTGGAATCAATCGATGGGAGACTGAGCAGTACGTCAACTCCCTGTTTTTCTGCTTTGGTGACTTCTTCGTAGAGTAATTTGGCGTAGCTGGCTTCACTTTCTGCATCAAGCAGTTTGTTGGTTATTATGCCTATTTCCTGCTCGCTAAGACGATCACTGTCGCCTTGAATATCCACCAGTCCGTTGATCTCCTTGTAGTCCAGCAAGCGCCTTTGAGATTGCTCGAGTTCTATTCTTAATTCATCCAGCCTTTTATTGATTGTGATGCTTGCTTGCTCGCCCATCTCGGTTCGAGAGTCGGTATAGCTCACGATATAGGTGTCGACAATTTTGTTAGCCACACGTGCGGCGAATACCGGATCAGCTGACTCGAATCGAACGTGAACCATATTGGTGTTTTTTACAGGCAGGATGCTGGTGCGCTTGATAAAGCGTTCGATTGCCTTTCGTTGCTCTAGTTCTTCTGCAGTCAGAAAGGTTGGGAGAACCTCTGTATTTGTTGATGATTCGCCGTCGATTCGGGTTTCAGGCGGGCTTAGTTCCGGGTGCTCATATAAACCCATTTCACTGACGACTCTCTGCGCGAGTCTTTTAGACTTTAGAACTTCCAGTTGAGTCTGATAGTACTGCTTGTTTTCGGTATCTATACCAATAATTTTGTCGAGATTCACCGGTACTGCTTGTCTGGTCTCAATGAGCATTGTTGCTGTAGCGCGATAGGACGGAGTCAGTCCTGAAACCACCAGGGCTACAATGCCGGTTAGCAGTACCGTCGTCGCTAAAATCGGCCAGCGATGTTTGCGAACTGATTTCAGATATGACTGTAAATCAATACTGTCTTCCATGTACTCATCGTATTCCGTATGTAGCTCCGGTGAACCGGATGCGGTGGCCTTTGTGGTCATGTTATTCCTATGTACGATGCTAAAGTTGCGAGGCTTGTGCTGAGACAGAGCCTCTACTGCACCTGTCTGATCCCGGTAATAAATATAGTAGATTTCTTTGTAGTTGCAGGTTGATATGAGGCGCAGGAATTCCCAGCGCACAGGCCATGTACCGGTTAATCAGACATATTGAGTCTTGCAGCTAACCCGGGTACTGCTACTTTCTATGTAGGAAATAATCCGGGTGTAAAACTAATGTTAAACTGGCGCAATCTGATTTATATGCTATCGGTGCAGCTTGTACTGATATGTGTTGTCGGTAATATGGCTTTTGCACGGGCCGAATCAGCGATAGAAGCTACTTTTGACAAGCGTGGCATAAAGCTCGAAAGCGGTTTTCCTGATCACAGTGAGTCATTGTGGAGAGTCTTTAATGAATCTCTATCGAAGGATCTGGAGCTTGGCGTCAGTGTATCGTTCTTCGCTGGCGCTTATCTGAATCTTGATGCCGATATCGTGGAGTTGAACCTGCATGATGCGATTTCGGCATGTGCGCGAGGCGAGATTAACCTGCTGCCATACCATCAAATACTGCCAGATAACATGGATTTGGCTGACTATGTCTGGAACGGCTTACAGCCTTGTGCAGTGGGTCATTCAGTCTGGGCAGATCTGATTACTTATGACAGTACTCTGTTTCTCAATAAGCCGGAGCCGGTATCATTTGAAGATTTTTTTAATATTGAAGATTTTCCGGGCAAACGCGCAATAAAAAAGACACCGCGAGCGCTTGCCGAATGGTCGCTTATGCTGGATGGGGTGCGCCGACAGGATGTATATTCCGCGCTCACTGGTGACGACGCCTGGAGCCAGGTTGAAATCGCACTTGAATTACTTGACCAGCAAATATTGTGGGTAGATCACGACCATGAAGCTTTGGAGTTGCTCGATCAGGGGCACGCATCCTTTGCATTGGTTTCCAGTCAAAATCTGGTTCGTCGTATCGAGGAAAGGAAAAAATCCGAGCTTCCCTATAACCACTACGAAGTTATCTGGAGTGAGGCGATTGCACACATGAATATGCTTGCGGTGCCGAAAAAGCGGCAATTGCCGGTTCAATCCGGCCCACAAGAAAAAACTCTTGAATTTCTCCGCTACGTTATGGATCCCTATCGAAATCTGCAGTTATCGACCACCCTCGGCTATGCTCCGGTCAGCAGATTACATACTGGTTTTATAGATGAAACGTATCGCGCAGTGATCCCGATTGACACGCAACTGGACTCTCTGTTCTGGAGTAACGATAAGTGGTGGCGTGAGGCTGGTTATGAAATAGAAGTGAAATTCAGGCAGTATTTAGCCAGATCGTACTTGCTTAAAGTTGCAGAATTTTGATTCAGCTCAGCCTTTAGTTACATGGAAAAATAACTTTTTCATCCACGTGATTGAGAAGTTCTTTGTGTACGATAGCAAGGCTGGTTTGTTCGGCGTCAGCATTAAATGACACCTGAGGTTTCTGCACTGTTAGCGGCATTGAAAATAGCTTTTCCTCCGGATAAAGGCGCGTCATTTTTTTAAAAAACGGTTTTGGCAGGCGAAACATGCCGTAGCTTATGGAGTGAACTTTCTTTGCATCTATTGATGAAAAAATTTTATGTAGTAACTCAGCATAGTCTGTCTGTAGAGACTTGGAGCAGACCACAGGATCCAGGCGCAGTCCTGTTTTCCAGCCGTTGTTTTGCAATTTGCGCATAGAGTTTATGCGTTTTTCGATACTCGGTACGCCATGCTCAAGCGCCTCAGAAGTACTTTGTGGTGAAAAACTGAAGGCTACAACGCAATTAGGCTGTGGCTCGTTATTCAATAGTGAGCGAATTTGCGTGCTTTTTGTTCGAATTTCCAGGTATGCGTTTTTAATTTCTGCAAAACGTGGCAGCGCTTCAGACATAAAGCCTGTCACAGGCTCCATTGCCAGGCTGTCGCAATCGTAGCCTGAGAAAAACCACGTGTCTTCTGTAGACTCCAGAGCAGTTGCAGCGATCTGGTCAAAAAAATCTTCATAGTTCACAAAAACCAGATAGTTAGCAGATCGATACATACCTTGAAGGAAGCAGTAGCGACAATCGTACAAACAATTGAGCATGTGTGAGAAGTAGTAGTTTCGCTCACCACCAATGCCGTAGCCCGGTGGCGTCGGCAGTACATGTTTCTTGTGTTTTCTGGCCAGAATAAGTGCGGGATTCTTTTTCTGTAGCCTGAAATTTTGTGAGTTGTTGTTAAAGACGCTGGTGTAACGATCGCATGATATCTTCGTGGCAGTCGGGAAACGTGCACAGATTTTCTGCGTCCTCGGATGATCTCGAATGTCGTCTTCTATGTAGATAGTTTGAATCATAGCGTAAAGTCTGCGTTGTCAACTTTATTCTGCAGCCAGATAAGTAACGCTTTGGAAGTTTTTATTTGTTGCCGAGAATCCGGGATATCTGTCAACTTACCCATCAGCACTTTGTGACGCTGAAGTAGTCTTTCGAGTTGTACGGCCTGCGATGCGCTGAAATGCCAGCGATCCAGTATCAATTGTTTGGCTGTATTGTCTGTTGCCGGGATAGTCTGGCTCAGTAGTGTAAGGGCGTTTACGCAGTGAAGAATTGGCTCAATGCAATTTTCAATCAGTTTTGTAGCAAGCCTGGCGTTAACGCTGGACAGCGGCTGAGTTTCATTGTCTGATACGACTTTAATCGCCTGTACCAATTCGGCATCCGAGAACCTCCGAGCAGCCTCTGTATACGCACTGGCTTCCATGTCGTGTAGTTGCGCAGGCCTGTAGTGCTGCAGCGGTTTATCCACGGTAGTTAAGTCTGAAGAGGCAATGTTATCGGTAAGCCTGTGCGGGAACCAGACACGTTCTGTAGCGAGGTCTGTAATCTTATGCGCGAGAAAAGCAGTACCCAGCTCTGCATTTGCATGACCTGCGATGCCAAAGTTCAGCCATGCAACAGAGGTTTTGTTATCTACACTTGTCTGTTTAGTTTTCTGTGCAAGCCAGCCGCATGCGGCTGCAGCATTGCATTTTCCAATACCGGAAACGACAAGATGGCTTTCTTCTTTTTGGTAGTAGTTTAGCGAAGCAGGTGTTCTTTTGAGGTTTAAGGCAGAGATAACGGGATCAGCCTCGGCCTGCGTAGCTGTTATAAAATGTAACATTAAATTGCGACCGGGATTGTCAGTCTATTCTGCTTCAGGATTGAATAGCACTCTTCAGATAAATCTTGATTGTTGTGTTTGATTGCCCCTTTCAGGAGGATAACGGTTTTTTCTTCGAGAGTATTCAGGGCTGCCTGCCGTTGTTCATCAGTCAGCTGCGTGTTCAATAACAGTTTTTGTAGTGACCTGATTCTGAATCTATCCATGCCCCAGTACTTTTTTGATAGCTGGTCCTCATGGCCGCCGTATTTGGTAAGTAGTGGCTCCCGGAGGTAATGTGTTTTGTATTTTGCACATACTCTCAACCAGAGGTCGTAGTCCTCACAGGCAGGCAAAGTGGTATCGAACAGACCTGTCTCGTTGAGTAGTTCTCGTTTGATTAAAGCTGAGGAAGGCGATATCACGCACAGTGGCAGGCTGTTTTTGAAAATATCGCCGCCGGATTTTTGATGTTTTTTCATCTGGTTGACTCGCACGCCATTGCGAATCCAAATCTCATCGGTATGACACAGAACGCAGCTGTCATTGCTGGCTATTGTTTGTTTTTGCTTTTGCAGTTTGTCGGGATGCCATACGTCATCTGAATCGAGTAAGGCAATCCAGTTGCCATTAGCGTGCTCGATGCCATGGTTGCGTGCTGCACTAACGCCCTGGTTAGGTTGTTGGATGACGTTAATACGATCGCTGTAGTGTTGTTGCAGTTTACTCGTTGTATTGTCGGTTGAACCATCGTCTACAACGATAATTTCATCTGCCTGAACAAGCTGTGACAAGACAGAATCTACTGCCCGTCTTATGACAGGCCAGCGATTGTAGGTTGGAATAATAGTGGAGATACTGATGTTCATGCAGTTTAGCTTAAACCTGGAATATGCCGTTTTTCTGCTGTGAATGTTTGTAAACGGGACTTGTGTTGGCGTAATTGGCCACCATATTAAGGTCAGTATACGCCAACATGTTTCGCCTCGGGAGGTTTAAACCGGGTGCGGCGCTGTTGTCCTGTAGAGAACTGTTTATCGCGATGAAATTCAAAGACTACTATCAAATTCTGGGTGTAAGTGACTCTGCTACCCAAGAGGAAATAAAGCGCGCTTACCGTAAAAAGGCACGCTTGTATCATCCTGATGTCAGCAAGGAGCCTGATGCCGAAGAGAAATTTAAATCGGTTAATGAAGCCTATGAGGCGCTCAAGGATGAACAGCGCCGTGCTGAATATGATCAGTTGAAAAATCACGGTTTCAGGGGTGGTGATGAGTTCAGACAACCGCCAGGGTGGCAGGGTGACTGGCAATTTAACTCAGGCGGATTTGGCCAAAGTGGGCGCGGTAGCAGTGATTTCAGCGATTTCTTTGAGTCAATCTTCGGCAAATCCGGTTTTAATAATGAATTTAATTCCGGCGGACGCCATCGCTCGGCAGGTAACACAGGACGACATTCTCAGGGTGACGACATTCGTTTGAATGTACGTGTCTCGCTTGAGAATGCTTACTGTGGTGGTAAGACCCGGATCAAAATTCCTGCAGCGCCGGGTTATCCTGAAAAAACGCTCAGTGTAACTATTCCGGCAGGAGTGACCGATGGTCAGCAGTTACGCTTACGCGGGCAGGGAAGAACTGGCGCCATCAGCGGCGACCTGATACTGACCATTCAACATAAGCCGCATAGTTTGTTTGAGATCGATGGGGCTAATGTTTTGTTGACTGTGCCTGTGACACCTCTTGAGCTAATCGAAGGCGCGACCGTATCCGTACCAACCCTCTCTGACCCGGTAAGCGTAAAAATACCGCCTGGTACGCGCAGTGGTAAACGTTTGCGGATAAAAGGCAAAGGTTTGCCCGCATCACCACCGGGTGATCAGTTTGTGATCGTACAGGTGGCAGTGCCGGATGATCCTGATGCCAACACGATTACCAGGCTACGTGAAATAGAAAGTAGCTGGAGCTTTGATCCGCGTGCTCACTTTGTGCGGGTCGGGGAACATAAGTAGTGTAGTTACAGATACCGTTGGGGTTAACGGTACTGCTCAATATTGTTCAGATCGATCGTCTTGCCGCTATGTGCGATGTGTGCCGGTGCATTGAGGTCTTTACGTAGTTTCTTGCGCAGTATTTCCATGGTGTCAGCTTCACCGTGTACGAGAAAAACCGGCGGACGATTTTTGAAGTTGCTATACCAGTCTATAAGTCCTTTTTGATCTGTGTGAGCAGAGAGACCGCCGACGGTATGAATTTTAGCTTTTACTGCGACGCTCTGACCCCAGAGGTTTATCTTTTTGGCACCTTCGACAAGTTTACGCCCCAGGGAGCCGTGCGACTGGTAACCAGTCACAATTAAATGACAATTGCGGCGCCAGATATTGTGTTTAATATGGTGTTTGATCCGGCCACCGGTCATCATGCCGCTGCCGGCAATAATGATCGCCCCACTCTCGATGCGGTTGATCTTCATTGAGTCTTGTGAGCTCTTTGAATACTGCAGGTTGGGAAGGCCAAGCTGTTTCCCGTTTTCCTTCCAGAAGCTGGCAGCTTCTGGGTCGTAAAGTTTATGGTGACGCAGATATATGTCTGTGGCTTCAATGGCCATTGGGCTATCAAGAAAAATCTGCCATTTCTGTAAATTCCATTTTTTATAATTTCTGGCAAACATGTACAGAATATTTTGTGTACGACCAACTGAGAACGCGGGTATCAATACATTACCGGGCTGCTGCTGAATTTGTTCTGCGATTTCGTCAATCTCAGCCCAGGTGTCATCCCATGGACGGTGATTGCGGCTGCCGTAGGTACTTTCCATCAGAACAATATCTGCTTCATCAATCATGGTGAAGTCGCGTAATATGGCAGTTCCGCGATGCCCCAGATCACCACTGAAGACCACTTTTCTGGTCAGATCATTTTCCTTCAACCATAGCTCGACAATCGATGAGCCAACGATATGGCCGGCGTCTGAGAGCTTGATGGTCACACCCGGTAAAATTTCTTTTGTCTGACCGTATTCAAGTGTACTGAAAAGCTTTAAAGCTTTTTCTGCGTCCTCTCTTTCATAGAGTGGTTCGAGTGGCTTTTTACCGCGGCGCGTACGGCGTTTATTTTCCCACTGTGTATTTTTATAGTTCAGATAAGCTGAATCTTTTAATAACGTGTCGCACAGATCAGCGCTGGCTTCGTGCGTGTAGATTGGCCCGCTAAATCCGTTTTTGATCAGTAGTGGCAGACGGCCGCTATGGTCTATGTGCGCGTGACTGAGTATCACCGCATCAAGACTGGCAGGGTCGAATGGAAACGGATCTCTATTGCGTTTTTCATCCTTGCGCCGACCCTGGATTAATCCGCAATCGAGTAGTACGGTGTGCTCGCCGACCTTGATCAGGTGGCAGGAACCGGTGACTTCTTGTGCCGCTCCGCAGGACTGGATTTCCAAGGTGTACTCCGGTGATATTCGAAACCTTTACGAAGAAGAGATGATAGCGTTTCCTGTCAGGGCAGCATAGTGCAGCGACACCATTTACTGTGAGCACACATAGAAAAGGCCGACAATTTGCCGGCCCTTAAAAAGTGCGTGAGTGTCGACGCTAGCGTCGTTTTAGTATGGCCACTATCAGTATTAGCAAAACACTGCCACCAGCGGCTGCGCCCGCGTTCAGTATGGGGTCGTTGTTAATTACGTGGCTGGTCAGAGTCAGAGCCAAACCCCCAATGAACGCACCCAGCAGACCAAGGCACAGGTTGCCGAACCAGCCGAATCCGCGCCCTTTTAACAGCAAGCCGAGAATCAGACCAAGTACAACGCCAACGACCGCGTAGATCAATAGCGTCAATAGAGTGACGTCTTCCATCGATTATTCTCCGATGTTTTTTTTAAATTGCGAATATACAGACGGTGCGGTGCCGACTGATGTTTGCAAGTGTAGCAGGCGTAAAAAAAACTGCTGTGATAACGTCATGATTCGCCAGCACTTCTTCTGCAAGGACTTCCGGCTAGTGGCTCAGGTGCCGGCTCTGTCTCGAAGGTGTAGCGTTTTTTCGCGCTTTTGAGACAATTTTGTTGTCCGGCATATATTCGCGTAACCAGCGTGGTGGATGGGCATCGCCATTGTTTTTGCAATCCAGCGCAAGTGCTGTCCGCAGAATGGATTGATTGGCCAGTTGTTTGGCAACTGCTGCGTTATAAACCAGTTCCAGTAATCGATTATATGCAATCTGGTGTGTTTGACCGGTGGTGTCATATAGCCAGTCAGAAATTTGCATAAACCGTTCGAATGGCTCGTCTTTGAGAAGCAGGGGAAGGGTATTTTTAAATCTGCCCGAGTTAGCAATCAGATCCCAATAGCGCGAAAATCGCTGCACCGCTTGCATGGTTTTAAAATCCACATCGCGATTTTGTAGCAGCTGATAGGGAGCTTCATCGGAGTAACACATACGGAATACTTCGGTGTGTCTTATGATCGGGCTGCCACGCAGGCGTTTAAGGATACCGAGTTGGATCTCATCCGGCGCAAGTTCTACCAACTGATTAAAACCGTGTGCAAAGGTGTCGAGTGTTTCTCCCGGCAGACCAAAAATCAAATCAGCGTGAATATGTGCGTTTGAGTGCTGGTGCAGCCACCGCAGGTTCTCTATTGTGGTGTCTATATTTTGCTTTCTGTTTATGGTTTTCTGGACTGCGCTGTCAAAACTTTGAATACCGATTTCAAACTGCAGACTCCCGGACGGGAATTTAATGATCTGTTCTTTGAGTGCTTCGGGTAGTTTGTCGGGAATAACCTCAAAGTGCAGAAAGAGATCGTTTTCTGTAGTTAGCCTGTCGAGAAAAAATTGCAGGATAGTAGTACAGTTTGAAATCTTGAGGTTAAAAGTACGATCCACAAACTTAAACTGACGTGCACCACGGTTATAAAGTGTTTCCAGTTCCTGCAGCAACGTACTTAAGTCGAATGGATAAGCAGTTTTATCCAGTGCAGATAAACAAAACTCACATTTAAACGGGCAACCGCGTGAAGCTTCTACATACAGTACCCGGTTTTTAATGTCATCGTCGCTATACAGGTAGTACGGTAGCTGCAGGTCTTTTACCAAAGGCGTTGGCGCACTGATTACTTTTGAACCCGAAGAAGCGTCTCTGAGAATATCTTCACACAAGTTGCCGAATGCAAAATCCGCCTGACCGGTGATCAGGTAATCGCAGGCGTTAAAAATACGCGTATCCTGATATTCATAGCTGACCTCGGGTCCGCCTATGACTATTTTTATGGATGGATTTATTTTCTTTATCAGGCATACCAGTGTTGTGGTTTCCCTGATATTCCAGATATATACCCCGAAGCCGATTATCCCCGGGTTCGATGCCAGCAGCTGTTCTGCAATATCGGTAACCCGCTGGTTAATGGTAAATTCAAATATGCGAGTTTGATTTTTCAGTGTACCCATATTAGCTTGCAGATAGCGCAGGCCAAGGGATGCATGTATGTAGCGTGCGTTCAGGGTGCACAATACAATGTTGTCATCGGCTGCTGGTTTGATTGCCTCGTTGACCGGTTTCCTGAAGCTAACGGGTTGTGGTTGCATGGTGTATTAAGAGTCAGCCTGAAACCGTTAAGGGCAATTAGCCCTTCTCGCTAATTGCCCAGTCCCAGTAGAGTTCGCGACACATGCGTGCAACGGGTCCGGGCTGAAGCTTTCTCTCTTCGAGTTGGGTTACGGGTGTGACTTTAGAGATATTACCTGTGGTGAAAATTTCGTCTGCAGTGGCAAAGTCTTCAATAGAAAGTGTTTTCTCGTGCACGGTTTTGCCTTCGTTTGCGAGCAGGGTTGAGATTCTTTGTCTCGTAATACCATTTAAGAAAGTGCCATTCGGTGCCGGTGTAAACACTTCACCATCTTTGACCATCATAATGTTTGATGTGGCAGTTTCTGCAACGTTGCCAATGGAGTCGCAAACGATCGCATTCTTAAAGCCCTTGGCATTTGCCTCGCGCAGCATTCTGGCGTTGTGAGGGTAGAGGCAGGCGGCTTTGGCATTGACTAATGCCATTTGCAGGGTCGGCCTGCAGAACTGTGTGGTGGTGAGTGTCATGCTGGCATCTGCCGGTGGCATGGGTACCGCCTCGAGGCACATGCAGAATTCGGTTGAATCAGGATCTCCGGCAACGACACTCGGACCGGATTCTTTGGACCAGTACATCGGCCTGATGTAGACCGCTGCATCTGCGGCAAAATTGCTCAGCCCTTCATTGGCGATGCTGATCATATCTTCAGTGCTGATGACGGCTGATAATCCCATCGCGAGTGCAGACTGGTTGACGCGTTCACAATGACTGTCGAGATCGGGTGACACGCCGTCGAATTTTCTGGCGCCGTCGAATACCAGTGTGCCGAGCCAGGTTGCATGATCTGCGGCTCCCAGAATCGGGGTATTGCCTTGTTGCCAGGTGTTGTTGAAATAGGTCCAGAGGGTAGTGCCGACTGCCATGGTGTTTCCCTGATGATCAGATGATATGAATTGTATCAGTGCAGCGCATGCAACGGGCTTATTCAATGCGATGGTTGCATGTCGCAGAGACCGCCACGGCGCACAGATGTGGGCTTTTTGTTGGTTGGAGTCTGCGGTGTGGCAGCTCATATGACCCCTGACTGGCACTTGATTCAGGGTAGGTCTATGGCCCCCTGCTGGCATGTCACTGCAGCTTGTGATCGAACCCCCATCGTCGATTGTTGAAACTGCGCAGAGTGTGGCAAACAGATGTAGAATTGGCGCGGTGGAAAAAATACTCTGAAACTCAATGCCCTGAACAGGTTCGGGGCGTTTTTTATGTGACGACACCGGCCTATGAAAACTCAAGACACCAGCGATATCGCGCCCCTGCCCGACGTACAGGTATCTGTGCGGGAAACATTCGGCATCGATATCGATATGCAGGTACCGGCCTACAGTACCGCCACTGAAGTAGTGCCGGAGCTCGACAAGGATTATTTGTTCAACCCGTCGACAACATTGGCTATTCTGGCAGGCTTTGCAACTGACCGGCGGGTGCTTGTCAGCGGTTTCCATGGCACTGGAAAATCAACTCACATTGAGCAGGTGGCGGCCAGACTCAACTGGCCATGTCTGCGTATCAATCTTGACAGTCACGTCAGCCGCATCGATTTGATTGGTAAAGATGCCATTGTGCTGCAGGATGGAAAGCAGGTGACTGAATTTCAGGATGGTATTCTGCCGTGGGCTTATCAAAGAAACGTTGCACTGGTATTTGATGAATACGACGCCGGCCGACCGGATGTCATGTTTGTTATTCAACGCGTTCTTGAATCAGCCGGCCGACTTACACTGCTTGATCAAAGCCGTGTGATTACACCTCATCCGAGCTTTCGTTTATTCGCAACCGCTAATACGGTTGGTCTGGGAGATACCACTGGTCTTTATCATGGCACGCAACAGATTAATCAGGCGCAGATGGATCGCTGGTCTATCACTACGGTACTGAACTATCTTGATCATAAAACAGAAACCAAAATTGTTCTCGCGAAAAATCCGTACTTCGATAATGAGGCAGGCAAACAAACGATAGCGCGAATGGTAACGATGGCTGACCTGACGCGTTCGGCATTTAAAAATGGTGATTTGTCTACTGTGATGAGTCCGCGCACGGTAATTAACTGGGCGCAGAATACGCAATTTTTTAGCAATCAGGCACTGGCCTTTGAATTAACCTTTTTAAACAAATGCGATCCGGTAGAGCGTGACCTGCTTGAAGAGTTATACCAACGCGTGTTTGATCGGGACTTATCCGCCGATGCGGCAGATATAGAATCCCTGAAGATAAATCAGGCTTAAGCCCGCGCTTCCCGGGTTCGCGATCACCAGGTATTTCTGATTGTCAGAGAAATCATCCAACCGGGCTGCTGTTGAAGTTGAAGATCTGAAAAGATCTATCAGTGCCTGCGCACGTGCGGTATCACACGACGAATCTCTGACCGTCACATTTGAACGCGGTGAGGGAGTGGCTAATGCCGGTGGAACCAAACTGACAGATCCTGCTACCAGTCTGAGTAGTGAGGCGCTTACTGTTACGCGTGGGCAGGCTGATTCCATCGCACTCTGGCGTGCGCATCACGACAGCCGTATTCATGCCCGCAGAGCACCGGCTGATCCTGTTGCCAGACGTCTGTTTGATGCTGTCGAGCAGACTCGCGTTGAGTCGGTAGGGGCGAGGTTTCTGGACGGTGTTGCCAGCAACCTTGAAGTCAATTTAAGCAACCGCCTTGATGCATTGAATAACGACAGCGACTATGCAGATGTTCTGGCTGAAGGCCTGGCGTTGTTGTTGCGCCAGAAGATGACCAACCGGCCTGTCTCTGATCGCGGCAGAGAAGTACTTGCCCATTGCAGCGACAAGTTGCAGCAGGTATCACCGGAATGGCTGGACAGGCTTTGTGATAAACAGAACGATCAAAAAGAGTTCGCGCTACAGGTAAACGATCTGTTGGTGGCGATGAATTTTATCGATGCTGCTGATGCGGGTGACTACGCTGCTGACGCGGAACAGGATTTTGATGAACAGGATCTGCCGCAAGATGACTCTGACAGCGACCTCCCGCCCGGTGAATCTGATTCCAGTGATGAGTTGCCTGAATGCGAGGGTGAAGACGGCGACCCGACAGATGACCCCGAAGAAGATGTCGGAACCGAAGGTGCTGATGTAAGCGAAACACCCGGTGCATCTGTTCAGGAGACAAGTGGCGCCGCAGCGCAGAAGTACCACGTGTACACCACAGAGTTTGATGAAGTTATTTCACCAAAAGATCTCTGTGATGCCAGTGAACTTCGTCGTTTGCGTGAACGTCTTGATGAACACGTAGGAGATCTTCAGGCATCCATTGGTCGTTTTGCCAATCGTTTGCAGAGACATCTGCTTGCCCATCAAAACCGCTCGTGGAGTTTTGATCAGGAAGAGGGTGTGCTCGATACGGCACGGCTGACCCGTGTGGTTACCGATCCAATGCAGCCCTTATCATTCAAGCAGGAAAAAGAATCTAAATTCCGTGACACCGTTGTGACGCTACTCATAGATAATTCAGGCTCGATGCATGGCAGATCGATTGTGGTCGCTTCGAGCTGCGCGGATGTGCTTGCCCATACACTGGAACGCTGTGGCGTTAGTGTTGAAGTGCTTGGTTTTACCACACGCGCCTGGAAAGGCGGACAGGCACGAAACAAATGGGTGATTGCAGGGCAACCTCACAACCCGGGCCGGTTGAACGATCTGCGACACATAGTTTACAAGAGTGCTGATACACCGTGGCGGCGTGGCAGAAATCACCTCGGGTTAATGTTGCGTAAAGGTTTGTTGAAGGAAAATATAGATGGCGAAGCGTTAAGCTGGGCTTATCAGAGAATATCGGGCCGCCCTGAAAAGCGAAAAATCCTGATGGTCATCTCTGACGGTGCGCCCATCGATGATGCCACTTTGTCAGCCAACCCGGGAAAATTTCTCGAGCGCCACCTGCAGGAGATAATTAAACAGGTTGAAAGCGACCCGGAAGTCGAGCTGACCGCGATTGGAATCGGCCACGACGTTACCCAGTACTATAAACGTGCAGCCACCATTGGCAATGTAAGCGAGTTAGCAAATGTAATGACGACGCAGCTGGTTGAGCTGTTCAACAAGGAGGCACCGGCTGTGCGAGGCAGGCAAAGGCGCAGCCGCAGGTGATTGCAAGGTCTCACAGAACTGCGCTTTCGTGAAAACCGGGCTTCCGGGAAACCCTTGCGATCCTTTTTGGTCTTACAGTTTGGCATCGTTTCACACACACCTGTCATTTCTGCGGACAATTGCTGAATAACATTTTTGATATACAACTAACGGGAGTTTTTGAATGAAAAAGCTGAAATTATTAATTGGCGGTTTGCTGTTTGCCGCAATATTTGCACTGCCGGCACATGCACAAAAAATCAGTGACCTCGAAAATGATAGCGTTGAAACCGGCGAGCCAGCGGCTGCTTCAGATCCACAGATTACACAGATTGGTGACTGGGGTGTAATTTGCGATGCCAACATCCCGTGTGCGATGACCCAGCTGGGTAAGGATCCTCAGGGTTCTCCTGCGATAGAGTTTGTTGTGAGAAAAGTGACTAAGGAAGATGCCGAAATTGACGGTGTCAAGGTGGCTGCAGTGGCAGATATCATCACCCCGCTCGGTGTGCTGCTTGAGTTCGGACTTAGATTAAAAATTGACGATGGCGAAGAGCGCGGTGCGCCGTTTCGTATTTGTCAGCAGCATGGTTGTCTGGTCAGGGAGCCATTGAGTACAGAAGTTATTGCCAGTCTTAAGCGAGGCAACAACGCATCAGTTACTGTTGCAGCTGAGGGTGCAGGACCGATTGATATCAATATTTCACTGAAGGGCTTCACTAAAGCGTTTGATTCGCTATAAGCACAATAGCTCTGAAGGCTCAACCTCAGTCACTTCCCAGAACATCTTTATACATTTGAATGTAGTGTGATGCGCTTTCCGCCCAGCTATAGTCTGCGGACATTGCGTTACGCTGCATTTGCGTCCAACTGCTTTTGTCGGTGAAGAGGTCTATAGTTGTGAGCATGCTGTCAATTAGCAGCTTGCTGTCAGCGGAGTCGATCACAAATCCATTGGCAGATTCAATGCCCTCGGCATAATCGATGACAGTATCTGCCAGTCCGCCGACACGAGTAACCAGTGGCAGTGTTCCATACCTGTGGCTGTACATCTGGTTCAGGCCACAAGGCTCGTAGCGCGATGGCATCAGGAAGACATCAGCGCCGGCTTCAATTTTGTGCGACAATATTTCGTTGTAACCAAACGTAACGGCGACGCGTTCGGGGAATGTCTCACTCAGTTTTTTTAGTTGTTGCTGTTGTTTGGAATCACCTGAACCAATCAGTGCCAGCTGAAAGTTCCTGTCTGGCAATTCGCCTATTGCTTCAACTATCAGGTCAATTCCCTTCTGCACAGCGAGCCTGCTGATTACGCCAAATACTATGGCATCAGGGTCGGGCGTCAGCTTCAGTGTCTTTTGCAGATCGAGTTTATTCTCTGCTTTTTTTTCCAGTGTTGCAGCACAGTAGTTCGCGGCTATTGACGGATCAGTGGCAGGGTTCCAGGTTTGTAAGTCAATGCCATTGCGTATGCCGGACAGCTTGCGGCGCCTGTACAACAGTAGCCCTTCCATGCCACAGCCGAATTCTTTGCTGGTTATCTCCTCTGCATAGGTTGGGCTGACTGTGTTGATTCGATCGGCATAAGCGATGCCGCCTTTTATAAAACTTGCCTGACCCCAGAATTCCAGACCGTTTTGTATGAGTAACTCATCCGGCAGGTTTAAGCGGTTGTATTCACTCATTGTGATATTGCCTTGATAGGCCAGATTGTGAATGGTGAATACCGTTGCGGGCGCATTGTTATCTAAAGACAGTAGCGCCGGTACCAGGCCGGTCTGCCAGTCATGGCAGTGGACTATGTCGGTTTTAGACGCAGAGGTTGTTTTTGCCACTTCGCACACCGCCTGGGAAAACAGTGCGAAGCGTAGTGCGTTGTCCGGCCATGGCCGGTCAGCATCTGACATGTACGGATCACCTGCGCGGTTGGTAAAGACGTCGTGATTCACCAGCAGTACATCAATGCCGTCCATTTCGGCCTTGCACAGCGTGACCGTACCCAGCGGTAGTGTAAGTAACGCGATAAAGGTTGGCGCCGGAATTTTTTCAAGTACGCTTTGGTAGCCCGGGAGGATGATTCTAACGTTAACGCCAGCTTGTTTCAGAGCCTGAGGCAGAGAGCTACAGACATCGGCAAGTCCTCCGGTTTTGACCCAGGGCGTCAGTTCACTGCAGGCAAACAGAATATGTAAATCGCTGTTCTTCAAAAGATTAACAGACCGGAGTAGAAAACAATAGTGGCGGGTTTGGCATATGGCAGTTGAGCTGAGTTATCGCTCTTGGAAATATACTTTAAGTGACGTATTTTAAAACAATTGCTGCCAGAGGTGGTAACTTAACTGATAAGGTATTTTCGCGGTTCATCGTCGTATGTTTGTAGCTCACAATCGCTTCGGAATTACTAAAGTTGCTGCCGCCGTAATTCTTGTTGTCCGAATTGAATAGCTCTATATAGGTGCCCGCGTTACTGACTCCAATATTATAGCCGTCGCGCGGTACCGGTGTGCAGTTCAGTAACACAATTAAGGACTCTGTCTGATTTTTTGCGTGCCGATAGAAGCATAAAACCGAGTTGTCGGAGTCATTTGCTTCGATCCACTCGAATCCTGCAGGGTCAAAGTCGAGTTCGTGCAGGGCCGGGTGTTGTGTATATAAACGGTTAAGATCAGCGACTAATGTCATAACACCCCGATGAGATGGTGCGTCTGTCAAATGCCAGTCGAGTTCTGTTTTGAAATCCCACTCTTTGCGTTGTGCAAACTCCAGTCCCTGAAAAAGCAGCTTTTTCCCGGGCAAAGTAAACTGCGCGCTGTATACCAGTCGAAGGTTGGCGAACTGTTGCCAGTCGTCACCGGGCATTTTTGAGAGCATTGAACCTTTGCCGTGGACGACTTCATCATGGCTGTAAGGCAAGACAAAATTTTCTGTAAATGCGTAGATCAAGCCAAACGTCATTGTGTGGTGATGATGGCTGCGGTGGATTGAGTCGTGCTGAAAATATTCCAATGAATCATGCATCCAGCCCATGTTCCATTTCATTGTAAAGCCAAGTCCGCCGGTCTCTGGTGGTCTGGAGACTTGCGGCCAGGAAGTGCTTTCTTCGGCAATGATTAGTGTGCCGGGTAACTCTGTTTGAGTGATACTGTTGAGTTGTTTTAGAAATTCTATAGCTTCCAGATTTTCCCGACCTCCCAGATGATTTGGCAGCCAGTCGCCGTCTTCACGTGAATAGTCGAGATAGAGCATACTTGCTACTGCATCGACACGTAATCCGTCTATATGGAATTCGCGAAGCCAGTAAAGTGCTGAGGCGATGAGAAAGTTTCGTACTTCATTGCGGCTATAGTTAAAGATCAGTGTTCCCCAGTCACGATGTTCACCGCGCCTCGGGTCCTGATGTTCAAAAAGTGCCGTGCCGTCAAACTTTGCAAGGCTATGTGCATCGCGGGGGAAGTGCGCAGGTACCCAGTCGAGAAGTACACCGATTCCTTCGTTATGGCAGTGGTTGACAAAGTATCGCAGTTCATCCGGTGTTCCGAACCGACTTGTGGCTGCAAAGTAACCGGTTACCTGGTAACCCCAGGAATCATCAAGTGGGTGTTCTGTAACGGGTAACAACTCTATGTGTGTAAAGCCCGTATATTTCACATACTCCACGAGTTTATGTGCAAGTGTTTTGTAGTTGTGAAACTGGTTGTCGTCTGTGCGTTGCCATGAACCCAGATGTACCTCATAGATTGAACAGGGAGTTGATTGCCAGTCTGATTTGCAGCGCTGATCCAGCCACGCCTGATCAGACCAGAGGAACTCACTGCGAGAAGTTACAGACGCTGTTCCAGGGCGTAGTTCGAATTCATTTGCGAATGGATCCTGTTTTAGTTGAACATCGCCATGGCTATTGCGTATTTCAAATTTGTACCGTGAACCCGTTGTAATTGCCGGAAGAAATAACTCCCAGACACCACTCTCACCCCGACTACGCATCGGGTGAATTCTGCCATCCCACTGATTAAAGTCACCAACGACACTAATGCGCTCAGCACCCGGTGCCCATACTGCGAACAGTGTGCCCTCAATGTTGTCAACTATACGTTGATGAGAGCCAAGCATATTGTACAGCTGTCGGTGATTGCCTTCATTGAACAGGTGAAGATCAATATCGCCTAACTGCGGACCAAATCTGTAGGGATCTTCAATTGTGCGAACAATGTCGTTTGAATCTCGAATGGTTAATTGATAGTGCGCGGGGATATCTTTGCTTGTCAGACTAAAGCAATCTGTATTGGCTATGCGTGTAAAAGCCTGTGCGTGTTTCGGACCTGCTGCCAGTGTAATTTCTGCTGCACCCGGTATGAAAGCTCTGATCGTGTCAGCGTGTTTTCCAAGTACCGAGAAGGGATCATGATGCCTTGCTTCAATAATGCGCTGCCAATCATCAGGCATTGCAGTTTTAGTGTCAGCCTGATTGTAGTTTTCGTTGTCGGTTTTTTTTGGCATGAAGGGTTTTGAGCCGACTCTGGACAGGGTACGAGGGACTATGATGCTGGCCGGAAAACGAGCTGCAGGAATTGGAAGCGGAAGGTGTGATTTAGCACAGGTTGCGACTTTTGAGAGCTATTTGCAACTTTCGTACAGCCACAGACGTATCCTTATTTCAAAATCTACTACAGTTGGCTAAATCGGGGTATCATCAGGCATGACAATAAACGTGCGCAACCAGAATCCGACACCTGCCGGTCGTTTTGTCAGCCGCCTGACACGAGATACGATGGCACTGGTGTTGGCGGGTGGCCGTGGCTCACGGCTTGAAAATCTCACCGACTGGCGGGCGAAACCCGCGGTACCGTTTGGTGGAAAGTTTCGTATTATCGATTTCCCGTTATCCAATTGTCTGAATTCCGGAATCAGACGAGTCGGCGTACTTACTCAGTATAAAGCGCATTCTCTGATCCGCCACATACAGCGTGGCTGGGGCATGATCGGTGGTGATTTCGGGCCGTTTATCGAGCTACTCCCGGCGCAGCAGAGAACCGAGGAAAGTGCCTGGTATCAAGGCACTGCAGACGCGGTTTACCAGAACATCGACATTATCCGTAGTCTCGGGCCGAAGCACGTTGTGGTGTTGGCGGGTGATCATGTTTACAAGATGGATTATGGTCCAATGCTGGCCTACCACGTTGCACAGGAGTCGGATTTAACGGTGGGTTGTATCGAAGTACCGGTGGCTGATGCGAGTGCCTTTGGTGTGGTACAGATGTCTGAAGATGGCATCATTCGGGAGTTTCAGGAAAAACCACAAAACCCGGCTGAACTCGATGGCAAGCCAGGTATTTCTCTGGCCTCGATGGGTATCTACATATTCGACGTGGAGTTTCTTGTTCGAGAGCTTATTGAAGATCACAATGATGAAAACTCATCGCACGACTTTGGTAAAGATATCATTCCCAAAGTTATAAAAAACAGCAGAGTATTCGGATATTCATTTCTTGATAAGCAAAGTGGCGAGCAAAGTTACTGGAAAGACGTCGGTACAGTGGACTCCTTCTGGCAAGCGAATCTCGAGCTGACCAACGTTTTGCCTGATTTAAATTTATACGACAAAGATTGGCCCATTTGGACTCATCAGGAGCAGGTGCCGCCAGCAAAATTCGTTTTTAATAGCGATGAAAAGAAGGGTATTGCAACTGATTCCATGGTTTCCGGCGGATGTATTATCTCTGGTGCTGAAGTACGTAAGTCATTGTTATTTTCAAATGTCACTGTGGATGAGCACGCTGTTGTAGAGCGTTCGGTTTTACTACCGGATGTTGTAGTTAACAGCCATTGCGAAATTAGAAATGCTGTAATTGATAAAGGCTGTGTAATACCTGAAGGTAAAAAGATTGGTTTTGACAAGGACGCAGATAAACTTGATTACCATGTTTCTCCGAATGGTGTAACGCTGGTAACACCCGATATGTTAGGGCAATCACTACACAGTGTAGTGTAGATGCAGTGTGAAGGTACACAGCCCTTTTAAAGACCGCCGTAGCGGAGTTCTGCTTCATCCAACTTCATTGCCCGGCCCGTGGTGTGCGGGTGATTTCTCGCATGATGCCTATCGATTTGTAGAGTTTCTGGCAGCCGCTGGACAAACTATCTGGCAGATGCTGCCATTGGGTATGACTCACGACGACGGTAGCCCCTATCAATGTCAGTCAACTCATGCAGGTAATACGCAGCTTGTCAGTCTTGACTGGCTGATTGA
>CAZKAQ010000020.1:0-46752 GCA_964550655.1 uncultured Granulosicoccaceae bacterium | reverse complement strand
TTCTGGTGTCGAATAGACAGTGTGTAAGATAGAAAACACTGCCAAAAGACTATCAAACTCTATGTTTATAGGCAGAAATTAAAATTAGTCGGTCGCCTTGTGAATAATGCAGGCTAGGCTGCAGCACCACAACATTTTTTATACTTTTTACCGCTGCCACAGCTGCAGGGATCGTTGCGGCCTATCTTTGGTGCGTCGCGACGAATCTGTTCAACCTTAGGTGCTTCTGCATCAACGAAATACCATTGATCCTGGTGTTTTTTAAACAAACTCACTTCATGATGGTTGATTAAATTGCCGTTGCTGTCATTGAATCTGGCGATGAATTCTACTGTACCTTCTTCATCCTGCGGGCCACCGCGCTCGGTCTTTTTGATTTCAAGGCTTAGCCATTCGGAGTTCTCGGCCCAGTCTTTGGTACTGGCGAGATCTATCTCTGCACGGTGAGCCGGGTGGTGGGTTTTTTGTATATAGTCAATGTTTGCAAAGGTATGTGCTGTGTATCTTGATCGCAGCAGCGCGTCTGCAGTTTCAGGCTGCTTCTTTCCCTTCAGATAGGGAGCGCAACAATCTGAAAACTCAACTCCGGAACTGCAAGGGCATAAACTCATTATTACTGTCTCTTGTGTATGGACGTGGTGCTTTGGGCAGTTGCTGTGGATAATTCTTCGACATCTACATCAAGATGCATGTCGAGTAGTTTGTCACCGATCAGCTTGACAGATCCGGAACGACGATCAATCCCGGATGCACTGAACTCGAAAGTATACCAACGTGCGATACCCATGTGTCCACGATTGGTTCTCTGCAGTCGCAGTTTATTGAGTGAAACGGTTTCGTCCAGCAATTGTACCCCCAGACGTTTGCAGGCTTCGCGTGCAAAGCGGATTGCAGTTTCGCGACTGACGGTGCTGAACCACCAGAATGCGAGTGCGGCTAAAATCAGTAAAATGACTAGAATTTCCATCTCAAGGGTGCCGTCTGCTCACAAGATTTGTGCGGTGGGGAGTTGATCGTTTTCTGATAAGCGAAAGATCTGCAATTGCCACCTTGAGCACAAAATCCGCGTTTATAATAGTGGAGTATATTAGCTGACCTGTCAGGAGGGCGTTAAAGTTATACACATCAGGTTGCGCTACCTTGATAAACTTTACGAACTTTGACAGGCAACGGTGCTCTACCTTGAATGCCGTCAATGAATACAAACCAGGAGGTCGACGTGGACGACTCTACCCGAACTGAACTTGAAGCGGCAGCATTTCGCAGACTGGTAACACACTTGCGCGATCGAACTGATGTGCAGAACATCGATTTAATGAATCTCTCGGGGTTTTGTCGCAACTGCCTGTCAAAGTGGTACTCGGCAGAGGCAAACCAGCGCAATCTGGATATCGACCTCGAGGCTGCCAGAGAAATTGTATACGGAATGCCGTATGCCGAATGGAAGAGCAAGTATCAGACTGAAGCCACTCAGGTGCAAAAAGATGAATACAACAAAAAACATCCTTAAACTTTCATCCGTGTCTGGCTGACCATGGTTGTGTGATACTTTTATTTTAAAGCGGATGCAAAACCCGGTTTATATCCTGTGAATCCTGATCTGCTAAAGCAATGCCTCGGTGAGCCACCTGATACGCTTGATGTGCTGGTGCTGACGTCGGAGCTCGGCGATCAGCCCGGCCGGTGGCTGCAGCAGGCCTACCCCTCCTGTTCCGGAGAACCTGAGGTTCATGAGATCACACAGGTTGTTGACGCATCTGTGCTCAAGCAGCGACGATGGCCGCTTGTCTGTATTTTGCAGCTATGTGAGGCAGGCTGTGCAGACAAAAAGGCTTTTATGAGACTACTTGCGAGACTGCGTGATCTCCATGCAGATCGAGTAGTTCATGTAGAAAGTGGCTGTCAAAACCCGCGCCCGGATGACCCGACTCACGACTATCAGCGATGGACTCTGGCGGATAGTCTGTCACTTGGCTATTCGCGACGTGGCGTGGTGACTAATGGCAGCGAGCAACTGCATATTTTCGAATTTGATATTTACACTTATAAGCCGGCGCCGGACTGGCTCAATGCAAGGCATTGGGCGAATCCCGAGCGCTGGGGAAAACAACGTTGGTAGTCGACCCTGTAACTCGTATACCGGTTGATTCTTCGGTAACCTTGGATCCGCGCGCTGCGAGATGGCAATTCAAATCCTGTAAACTATTCTCTAATATCATTACTTTAATTTTGCGGAACACAAAATGTCCGACATGAAAATGTTGCAAAGCACCTCGATGCTCGACGGTGGCAACATTGTTTACCTGGAAGCCCAGTACGAAAGCTATCTGCGTGATCCCAATACAGTTTCTGAAGCCTGGCGCGAGTATTTCGAGCGGCTGCCGATGGTTGGCGGGCAGGCTCATGACATTCCTCACTCTGAAATCCGCAATCACTTTTATAGCACCGCACGCCGCTCGGCGACGCGTAGCGGCCCGATAGGTGACGGCTCGGCGGAGCATGGACGCAAACAGATTCAGGTCGGGGCACTGATTGATGCTTATCGTGCCCGCGGGCATCAGCTGGCAGATATAGATCCGCTCAACAGTATGAAGAAAATTGAAATTCGTGAAGTGCAGTTGCACGAATGCGGATTATCTAATGCCGATCTTCAGACGGAGTTCCAGACCCCTTCCTTGCATGGTATCGATACCGCAAAACTCAGTGAAATTATTAGTCACCTTGAAAAGATCTACTGCGGCTCGATTGGTTATGAGTACATGTATATCAATCACACAACGCAAAAGCAGTGGTTGCAGCAGCGAATTGAAAGCTACTGGTCAAAGCCGGATCTCAGTCCCGAATCGTGCAAATGGATACTCGAAAGGCTTACCGCCGCTGAAGGCATGGAAAGATATCTTCATTCTCGCTATGTGGGTCAGAAACGATTCTCTCTGGAAGGTGGTGAGAGTCTGATCGTCATCATGAGTGCTTTGGTACAGCGAGCGGGAACTGCCGGCTGTAAAGAGATGGTTGTCGGCATGGCGCATCGGGGTCGACTGAATGTGCTGGTTAATATTCTTGGTAAAAACCCGGCAGACCTGTTCTCCGAGTTTGAAGGTAAACGCCATGAACATTTGTCATCCGGTGATGTTAAGTATCATCAGGGTTTTTCGTCAGATATAGAAATCAGTGGCAATCAGCACATGCACCTGACACTGGCGTTTAACCCGTCACACCTTGAAATAGTGTCACCAGTGGTTGAAGGTTCTGTGCGTTCGCGTCAGGATCGCCACGAAGATGGCGATGGCCAGATGGTGTTACCAATAGCCATTCACGGTGATGCGGCATTTGCAGGTCAGGGTGTGGTCATGGAAACATTCAACATGGCTGATTCGCGTGGCTTCTCAACCAAGGGAACCGTGCATATCATCGTCAATAACCAGATAGGGTTTACCACCAGCAATCTCAATGATGCCCGCTCAACATTGTATGCAACTGATGTTGCAAAAATGATTAATGCACCGATCTTTCATGTCAATGGCGATGATCCGGAAGCGGTGCTTTTTGTCAGTCAACTGGCACTGGATTTCAGAAATGAATTTCAAAAAGATGTGGTGATAGATATGGTTTGCTATCGCCGTCACGGGCACAACGAAGCAGATGAACCCTCTGCAACCCAGCCGATGATGTATAAAACCATCAAAGCACTACCCACAACCCGCCAGATTTATGCAGAGAAACTGGTTAATGCAGGTATTGCTGAGGCCGGTCTGGCTGATTCGATGGTGCAGGAATATCGTGACAAGCTCGATGCCGGCGTTACTGTGGCACCCGATGTAAAAGTCGATCCCGATTTTGATCTTGAGCAGGATATCGCGTGGCGGAAATTTCTTGATGCCGATTGGCGTTCGCCTTATGAAAGCGCCATACCGGTAGAGACTCTGCAAAGTCTCGCGACCAAACTGACTACTCTGCCAGATGGTCTGGTACTGCAATCACGTGTTAAAAAAATTGTTGAAGACCGCCGCAAGATGACTGCAGGGGCGTTGCCAATCGACTGGGGTTATGCAGAAAATCTTGCTTACGCCACATTAATCAATGACGGCTACCCGGTTCGGTTATCAGGACAGGATTGTGGTCGAGGTACATTTTTTCATCGTCATGCGGTCTTGCATAATCAAAGCCGCCCGGGCGCTTACGTGCCACTTAGAAACCTGTCTGAAAATCAGGCAAACTTTCTGGTTATTGATTCTGTGCTGTCAGAGGAAGCCGTACTTGCCTTTGAATACGGTTATGCGACTGCCGATCCGAATACGATGGTCATCTGGGAAGCCCAGTTCGGCGATTTTGCCAATGGTGCACAGGTGGTTATTGATCAGTTTATTAGCTCCGGAGAAACCAAATGGGGTCGATTGTGCGGCTTGAGCTTATTCCTGCCTCACGGTTATGAAGGTCAGGGCCCTGAGCACTCCTCTGCGCGACTCGAGCGTTTTCTGCAGCTATGTGCTGAAGATAATATGCAGGTTGTCGTACCCAGTTCACCGGCGCAGGCTTATCATATGATTCGTCGTCAGATGGTCAGGCCAATGCGTCGACCACTAATCGTGATGACACCGAAAAGTTTATTGCGACACAGACTAGCTGTATCCACTCTGGAAGATCTGGCGGACGGGACGTTCGAACCGGTACTGGCAGAGATTGATCCGATTGATGCCAATGCTGTCACCAGACTTGTTTTCTGCTCTGGCAAGGTTTACTACGATTTGCTTGAAAAGCGTCGTGAGGAAAAACTCGACAATGTCGCCATTGTGCGTGTAGAGCAGCTGTATCCGTTCCCGTATGAAGAAATGAGAAACATCGTAAACAGCTATCCTAATGCCAACCGGATTGTCTGGTGTCAGGAAGAACCGCGCAATCAGGGAGCATGGCGTGCAACCAGACACCGGGTTGAACGGCTGTTGAACACCGGGCAGGAGATTGAGTTCGCCGGGCGTCCGCCTTCAGCGTCTCCCGCAGTCGGATACGCCAATCAGCATATTAAAGAACAGAATACGCTGGTAATGGAAGCACTGGCGCTGCAGGAAAACACTCAACATTCAGTTGAACACCAACTGAAAACTCATAATTAACCTATCATCTATCGATACAACGCAGAGTCTCCATAGAATCCAATGAGCATTGAAATCAAGGTTCCCGTATTACCAGAGTCGGTTGCCGACGCTACGATACTTGCGTGGCAAAAGAAACCCGGTGACGCTGTTAAGAGAGATGAAATTCTGGTCGAGGTCGAGACCGACAAAGTCGTACTGGAAGTACCGGCTCCGGCGGATGGTGTGCTGTCCGGTATTGTTGCTGAGGAAGGTACGACAGTGGTGGCCCAGGAACTACTTGGAACCATGGAAGAGGGCGCGGCAGCGACTAGCGCACCGACCCCTGTTGAATCTGCCACCGCTACAACCACAACACCGGTTGCGGCAACCGGCGGCCCGGCCGGCCCGTCTGCCAGAAACATGATGGCGGAACACGGTGTCGATCGGAATCAGGTTGCAGGCACCGGTAAAGGGGGAAGAATCAGTAAACAAGACGTGCAGTCTCATGTTGCGGCGGGTGGTGCAACTGTATCTGCGGATTCATCAGCCGCACCATCGTCAACTTCCGCAGCCGCGGTAAATTCGTCGAGTCCGGCATCTGCCTTGCCTCCTCTGAGCGGTGATCGTGAAGAGCGGCGAGTACCCATGTCGCGGTTGCGTGCGAAAATAGCTGAGCGACTGTTACACGCCAGTCAGTCGACAGCGATGCTGACCACTTTCAATGAAGTGGACATGCAACCAATGAAAGAGCTGCGTGCTCAACATAAAGAGGCGTTTGAAAAAGCCCACGGTGTACGTTTGGGTTTTATGTCGATTTTTGTCAAGGCGGCAACAGAAGCTCTTAAGCGTTATCCGGATATCAATGCCTCTATTGACGGAGAAGATGTTGTTTATCATGGTTACTGCGATATCGGTATTGCAGTATCTTCTGATCGCGGTTTGGTAGTACCTGTATTGCGTGATACTGAATTGTTGTCGCTCGCACAAGTTGAGGCGCAAATCGGTGAATATGCCGGACGTGCCAAAGAAGGCAAGCTAGCCATGGAAGATCTCACTGGTGGTACATTTACAATTACCAATGGCGGTGTATTCGGTTCACTGATGTCAACTCCAATACTGAATCCGCCACAAAGTGCAATTCTCGGTATGCATACCATTCAGGACCGACCGGTAGCGCGTAACGGCGAAGTGGTTATAAGGCCGATGATGTATGTCGCGCTGTCTTATGATCATCGAATCGTCGACGGTCAGGGAGCGGTCGGGTTCCTGAAGACGATTAAAGAACTTGTCGAAGAACCGGCCAAGATTCTCCTCGATATATAGGCTCTCAAGATCTGTGCAAGCGCGGTCAAGCTGCGAGTTGTTGTACAATACGTGATTCCAAGCACGCACATTGCTCTGTAACACCATTTTGTCTTTCCAGGGTGTTCAGCCCTTGATTATCCGCGATGCATGAGTCTGGCGGTTAACAGTTTCACCTGCAAGGTGTTGCCTTGCCAATCGGAGTAGCCAATGTCTGATAAATTTGATGTCATTGTTATAGGAGCAGGCCCGGCGGGCTATGTTGCTGCCATCCGTTGTGCACAACTTGGACTCAACACGGCTTGTGTTGAAGGCTGGATCAACAAACAAGGCAAGCCGGCGCTGGGTGGCACCTGCCTTAATGTCGGGTGTATACCTTCTAAAGCGTTGCTTGAAGCAAGCCAGCGCTACTATGATGCTGTGCATCACTTTGATCATTTCGGTATCACAGCAACTTCTGTCAGTGTTGATGTGCCAAATATGATTTCCCGTAAAGACAAGATTGTGCAGGAGCTCACGGGTGGTATCGAAGGATTGTTCAAAGCCAATAAGGTCACGTGGATTCAGGGTACCGGTTCATTGCTACCTGAAAAGCAGGTAGAAGTATCTGAATTAAACGGTGGCAAGAGTACCTATAGCGCCGAAAACATCATACTTGCCACAGGGTCAAAGTCGATCGAGATTCCTTCAGCACCGCTGCAGGGAGATATTATCGTTGATTCATCCGGTGCGCTCGACTGGGAATCTGTACCTGAAAATCTTTGTGTTATCGGCGCTGGTGTTATTGGCCTGGAACTCGGTAGTGTCTGGCGCAGACTCGGTTCCGAGGTAGTAGTGCTTGAAGCGCAGGATTCGTTTTTACCGATGGTAGATGATCAGATTTCTCGTGAGTCTTTTAAACAATTTACAAAGCAGGGACTGGATATCAAGCTCGGCGCCCGGGTTACGGCATCCATCATAAATAATAACAAGGTAAACATTGAGTACACCGATAAAAGCGGTGAGCAGCTGCTGCAGGTTGACCGGGTTATTGTTGCTGTCGGTCGGCGATCAAATATCGATAACCTGACCTTACCTGAAACAGACTTGTTGATAGATGAACGCGGACTGGTACACGTAAATGGAGCGTGTGAGACCAATCTGCCCGGAGTCTGGGCTATTGGAGATCTGGTGCGTGGCCCGATGCTCGCTCATAAAGGATCTGAAGAAGGTGTTGCAGTTGCCGAACGTATCGCAGGCCATCATAGCCATCTTAACTATGATGCGATTCCATCGGTCATCTACACGCATCCGGAAATATCATGGGTTGGTAAAACGGAACAGCAACTCAAGGAAGAAGGCACTAATTACAAGAAAGGTGTGTTCCCTTTTATGGCCAGCGGTCGTGCCAAAGCAATGCAGGATACGAACGGTACAGTTAAAATACTGGCTGATGCAGATACTGATGCGGTGCTGGGTATGCATATTATCGGTGCCCATAGTTCGGAGCTGATAGGGCATGGCGTTTTAACACTGGAATTTGAGGGCACCATTGAAGACATAGCCCGTACTGTATTTGCCCATCCGACTCTTTCAGAGGCAATACACGAAGCAGCGCTTGGCGCTGACGGTCGGGCAATTCATATACCAAACAGAAACCGGTAAAAGTTGTCGATTCGAGACATTATATAAACCCGGAATTCAGGTGCTCACTGGTTGGTGCGCTTGTGGTCAGTTAAATTTTTTTTAGCGGAGATTATTCAAAAGATGAATATTCATGAGTACCAGGCAAAAAAGTTGTTAGCCGGGTTCGGTATACCTGTCTCGAAAGGTGAACCTATACTGGCAGCGAGTGAAATCGACTCTGCCATCGACAGCATGCCGGGTCCGGTCTATGTGGTAAAAAGCCAGATTCATGCAGGTGGTCGAGGTAAGGGCAAATTCAAGGAACTCGCGGCAGATGCCAAAGGCGGGGTTCGAGTGAGTTTTTCCGCTGAAGAAGCTAAAGCCAATGCGCATGAGATGTTTGGCAACACACTTGTCACTCAACAGACTGGTCCATCGGGTAAGCAGGTTAATCGCCTCTACATAGAAGATGGTGCAGACATAGACACTGAGCTATACCTGTCAATTCTGGTTGACCGTGAGACCAGCAAATTTTCTTTTGTTGCATCGACAGAGGGAGGGATGGATATCGAGGCAGTGGCTCATGATACACCCGAGAAAATCCATACCATTGCTATTGATGCACTTAAAGGCATCACCGACGAAGATGTTGCCAAACTGAATTCGGCTTTTGAACTTGACGGTGTTGCAGCTGAAGATGGTAAAACGCTTTTCCCGACCCTGTACAAAGCCTTCATTGAAAGTGATATGAGTCTGCTGGAAGTGAATCCGCTGGTGGTGTTGAAAGACGGACATCTCAGAGTGCTTGATGCCAAGGTATCTTTTGATGGCAATGCCATGTTCCGCCAACCACAACTTGCAGAGTTGCGCGATGAAACCGAAGAAGATGAGAAAGAAATCGAGGCGTCAAAACATGACCTGGCCTACATTGCACTCGACGGTGACATCGGTTGTATGGTCAATGGTGCCGGGCTCGCAATGGCGACAATGGATATCATTAAACTTTATGGTGCTGAGCCTGCCAACTTTCTCGATGTGGGTGGTGGTGCTACCACAGAGAAAGTAACAGCGGCGTTTAAAATTATTACTTCAGATCCGAACGTAAAAGGAATATTGGTAAATATTTTCGGCGGCATTATGCGCTGTGATGTTATCGCCGAAGGAGTTGTCACCGCGGTCAGGGAAGTTGGTCTCAATGTGCCGCTGGTGGTGCGTCTTGAAGGCACCAAAGTGCAGGAAGGTAAAAGTATTATTAACAACAGCGATCTCAACGTGATTGCCGCTGATGATCTGGACGACGCCGCCCAGAAAATTGTCAAAGCAGTGAAGGGGTAGGCCATGTCAATACTTATCAACAAAGACACCAAAGTACTTGTTCAGGGTTTAACTGGCAGAACCGGTACGTTTCATACTGAACAAGCGCTGGCCTATCACGGTTCGCAGATGGTGGGTGGTATTCATCCGAAAAAAGGCGGCACTACCTGGACATCCGAAAACGGTGAATCCAGTGGTACCGAATTACCTGTGTTCGCGACAGTAAAGGAAGGTAAAACGCAAACCGGTGCCGACGCCTCAGTGGTCTATGTGCCACCGGCGGGTGCAGCAGCTGCGATCGTTGAAGCAATTGACGCCGAAATCCCTTTGATTATATGTATCACTGAGGGTGTGCCAGTCAGAGATATGGTGAATGTTAAAGCCAGGTTAAGAGATTCGAACTCCCGGCTTGTTGGACCTAATTGTCCGGGCCTGTTAACACCGGATGAGTGCAAGATTGGCATAATGCCCGGCACTATATTCAAGCAAGGCTCTGTCGGTGTGGTTTCGCGTTCCGGTACGCTGACCTATGAAGCGGTTTATCAAACTACCATGGCAGGTCTGGGGCAGACTACAGCGGTTGGTATCGGTGGCGATCCGGTTAAGGGTACTGAGTTCATTGACGTACTTGATTTATTTCTTGATGACGATGAAACCAAATCGATCATTATGATTGGCGAGATCGGAGGTTCTGCAGAAGAGGAAGCATCCGAGTGGTTGACTGAACAGGCATCCAAAGGTCGTAGCAAACCGGTCGCAGGTTTTATTGCCGGTCGAACAGCGCCCCCCGGGCGAACTATGGGCCATGCCGGTGCAGTCATATCAGGTGGTAAAGGTGGTGCGGAGGATAAAATAGCTGCAATGGAAAGCGCTGGTATTGTTGTGTCCCCTTCACCAGCAAAGCTTGGCGAGACTCTGCTGAAGGCAATAGGGTAGCGTGATATAAATCATACAGCCGGTGCAATGCCGGTTGGATTTAAAATTACATTGTTAATGCCATCACAGTGCTGATGGCATTTAAAGGCTGTCTTTTTGTTCTTCTGCCAGGTGTTATACGATTGACACCCGTCAAGTAAATCCCGTATTAATTTCTATTGCTGGCTTTCGCGGTGCAAATCCTGTCTTCGGGCAGTTATCAGTTTGTTGGAAAAGTGTGAATCACGACTGGTTGGTATCATATTAGCGCTCTAATCGCCCGGAATTTTATTTGACTAAATAGCGATCGTAGCCTTGTTCGCCTGTGGTACAGAATATGTAATGTACGTCGGTACAACGAGTGATTTAAAGCTTGGAGACGCGATGATTCTGGTACTGGGCACTGCTGAAGACAGACATGCAGCTGCGATATACAACAAAATAGTTGCCCGCGGAACACGTGTTGCGTATTTCGATGCACGACTCTATCCCAAGGACATGACTGTCACCTTTGACGGCGCGCTGCCGATGTCCGGTACTATTCGTTACCGCGATGGCCAATCGGCGATTGATCTATCCACGGTTAACTGTATCTACTGCCGACATTGGGATGATCTGGTCAGTGGGATGTCGTCCGGATATCTGGATGAAGTTGAATTGCGTGAGACAGAAGCGTCACTCGGCAGTCTTTTCCGCGGTCTTGAATGTCATTGGGTCAACCCGATTGAATCGCTCAACAACTCGCGTTACAGAATTCATCAGTTGCAAAAGATTCGCTCGCAGGGCATTCGCGTTCCTGAAATTATTGTCAGCAATGACTTCCGTCGCGTACAGGCATTCTTCAGCATGACTGAAGAGAAGCTTCTCTATCGTCCATCGGGATGGTCCAATTCCTACTGGAATGTCGGTCAGATTGATGACATTGGTCGTCATATATCTGATCTGCCCGGTACACCGGTTGAGTATCAGGAAAATATTCCAGGTGATCAGGTGCATGCCTATGTTATCGGTGATTCTGTGTTTGCAGGTGTAGTCGAATCACTGGAGTCTGATTTCACCGGCACCATGGGTGGGGATTATGTCAGAGCGATAGAACTGCCTCAGGAAGCCAAGCGCACTTGTATTCGAGCAGCCGGAACGCTGGATCTGATTTTCTGTTCTATCGATCTGCGTATTACACCGGAAGGTGAATTTGCGGTGGTTGATGTAGATGCTAATCCAATGTTTTTGCATTTCGAACAAACAACCCGCCTGCCGATCAGTGATCGACTGGTGGAGCTTTTGATAGCGTCGGATGTCGATGCGTACCACTCTCATATGTCGATGAAAGCGGCATAAAGAGTTGTGTGTGATCACGGCCGGTACTTTGCTGGTGGGTGACATTGTTGTAGAGACTTGACTAAACTAGCCTGCTTTTATGTCTTTTAATTTTTACCAGTGGTTAACGCAGCTAAGTGACACGACTATGACGGCACAGCTCTACATATTATCTGCCCCGTCCGGGGCTGGAAAAACAAGTATGGTCCGTGAAGCATGCTCACGCATTGACGATCTGACTGTTTCTGTTTCCCATACTACCCGGCCAAAGCGTCCGAAAGATCGTGACGGGGTTGATTATCACTTTGTGGAAAAGCCGACTTTTCTGGAAATGATTGCCGAAGCTGATTTTCTCGAACACGCTGAGGTGTTTGGCAATTATTACGGTACCTCGCATAAAGCTGTCACCGAAACCCTTAATGCCGGTAAAGATGTACTGCTGGAAATTGACTGGCAGGGGGCTGATCAGGTGCGCAGACTGACCCCTGAAGCATGCAGTATATTCATCATGCCACCTTCTCGTGAAACCCTTGAGAATCGTTTGCGCGGCAGGGCCAGCGACTCGGAAGAAGTCATTGAAAGGCGTATCGCCGAGGCGGTATCTGACATGCAGCACTACTCAAACTATGACTACCTGATTATTAATGATGACTTCGAGCAGGCTGTCTCGGAGCTATGCGCGATTATTATCGCAAAGCGGGTTGAGGTTCGTCGACAGACTGAACTGCGCTCCGAGATGCTGTCCGCGCTGCTTGGCTAGGTAAGTCTGATATCCCATAGCGGGACTTCCGCTTTGCCGCTGTCGATATAAGCGGTTGTTTTCTGACCGAAGTTCACTAAAATGATCAAGGGATACTAACAACGTGGTCCCGGGCGTTTTCGCTCAGAATCAAACACTATTAAATTATTTGCACTCTCGGTTACCTGTATTTCCGGGTAGTGACAGAACAAGACCGGAGAATATCTTGGCACGAGTTACCGTAGAAGACTGTCTGGAACACGTAGATAACCGATTTGAACTCGTGTTGCAGGCCGCCAAGCGAGCACGAAAAATATCGCTGGGCGCAGAACCGCTGGTGCCAATTGAAAATGACAAACCGACTGTCGTAGCGTTGCGTGAAATTGCACAGGGTTTAATCAAAAAGGAAATGCTGGAAGATGCGGCGCGGGTAGTGCCTGTTGAGGAAACGGCGAGTGAAGAATCCCCATCCATTACCCCTACGGGCATTTGATACACCCGCCCTTTACCCGGCTGTGCCCTTGCTGACACGTTCTGCCGATCGTGCGCCCGAGTTACAAGCCGAACCAGTTTCCGGCTCGTCCGGATTTCCGGATATTGAAGATCTCTGCAAGTTGATGCAGAGGCGCTTTGATGAAGCGCAAATCAATGAAGTCAGAGCCGCCTACTCGCTTGCCGAGCATGCCCATAGCGGTCAGAGTCGCGTCAGCGGCGAACCCTATATATCCCATCCACTCGCTGTGGCGAGAATTGTATTTGAACTGAATATGGATAACCGCAGCGTGATGGCGGCGCTGCTGCATGATGTGGTCGAAGACACCACGGTATCGGTTGAGCAGATCACAGAGCAGTTTGGCGAGGATGTAGCTTTACTGGTCGATGGTCTAAGTAAACTGACGAATCTGAAATTCAAGTCCCGTGCTGAAGCCCAGGCGGCGAATTTTCAAAAGATGTTGCTGGCTATGGTCGGCGATATTCGTGTCATTCTGATCAAGCTTGCCGACCGGATTCATAACATGCGTACCCTCGGTGTTATGCCGGATGAAAAGCGGCGTCGTATTGCACACGAAACACTTGAGGTATACGCACCGATTGCCAATCGGCTGGGTATATATCGTATGAAAAACGAGCTTGAGGATCTCGGGTTCAAAGCGCTTTATCCGGCGCGCTACAGAGTACTGGCAGAAGCGGTAAGCAAACGGCAGAAAGATCGTGTTGAGCTTGTGCAGAAATTTGAAATTGTCGCCAAGGCGAAACTCGAACAGGCGGGCCTTGATGCTGAAGTGCATGGCCGTGAAAAACATCTTTACAGCCTGTACCTGAAGATGCGTAAGAAGCGCTCAGCGTTTGAAGATATTTTCGACATGTTTGCTGTGCGCGTGGTGGTCGATACTATTGATGAGTGTTATCGCGCTCTCGGCGTAATGCATCAGTTGTATAACCCCTTACCAAAACAGTTTAAGGATTATATCGTCATCCCCAAGAGTAATGGCTACCAGTCATTGCACACTGTGTTGTTAAGTCCGGCCGCTGTGCCGATTGAAGTACAAATCAGAACCCGCGAGATGGATCGTTTTGCAGAAACAGGTGTTGCCGCCCACTGGATGTACAAGGAAGGTCAGTCCAACAGTGCCCAGCAGCGTGCCCATCAGTGGTTAACCAACCTGCTCGATATCAAAAACACCAGCGAAGATACTCTGGAGTTTTATGAGAACGTTAAAGTCGATTTGTTTCCCGATGAAATTTACGTGTTCTCCCCGGAAGGGGATATCTATCGTTTGCCGCAGGGTGCGACTGCGGTTGATTTTGCTTATCAGGTTCACTCCGATATAGGCAATAGTTGTTTGACTGCAAAAGTTGATAGAAAGCCTGTTTCCCTGAGTATGCCGCTTGAGTCTGGTCAAACGGTGGAGATAATCTGTTCTGATACACAGCAACCCAGCCCCTATTGGCTCAACTTTGTTGTCACCCCTAAAGCCCGTAGTGCGGTCAGAAACTTTATAAAAAACCAGAGTGAAGATAAAACCATAGAGTTCGGGGTTACTTTACTTGGCAGAGCTTTAAAACGACGTAGTACAAGAATAGAAAACATTGATCAGGCTGCCATTGACGCTTTGCTATCGCAGATGGAACTCGAAAATCTTGACGGTCTCTACAAAGAAATCGGCCTCGGCAACCATATCCCCAGTATGGTGGCTGCGTGGTTACTCGACGAAGGTGATCCGGCTGCAGAAATCAGCCGTAAGGTACAGACCAGCGCGGAGTCTGATCCCGGACCACTGATCGTAGAAGGTGGGGAAGATGCGATTATTTCATTGGCAAAGTGTTGCCAGCCAATACCGGGTGACAACATTCAGGGCATGATCACCGCAGGTCAGGGTGTGCTGGTTCATCGCAGCGAGTGCAAGAATGTCGCACGCCAGAGACGCCGTGCAAAAGAATGGGTTGCGGTTGTCTGGAGTGCTGATACCAATGGCTCCTTTCAAACCAACGTTATCGTTGAAATTAACAATGTACCCGGTGTGCTTGCCAAGATCGCAAATGTAATGTCAGAGATGAGTTCCAATATTGAGGACATACGCTTTGACCGCAGCAGTGAGACCATCAGTATTCTGAATTTCACGATAAGCGTGACGGATCGCAATCATCTTGGCCGACTGATAAAACGCGTGAGAAGTTTGTATGCCGTGCATCGTGCACGGCGCGCGAAATCCTGATCTTGTATATACTCGTGGTGCATTGACATCGGCTCGACCCGGCTGTTGTGTGCACTGCCAGAACCACAAGAGAATAAAATGACCAGAGAAATCATCGCGACCAACAATGCACCCGGTGCCATCGGTGCTTATTCACAAGCGGTAAAAGCGGGCAATACGGTATACGTCTCCGGGCAAATCCCTCTGCTGCCTTCAACCATGGAAGTCGTGGATGGTGATGTAGTCGCACAGATCAGACAGGTTTTTGAAAATCTCTCTGCCGTCTGTGAAGCTGCAGGCGGTGGACTCTCGGACATCGTCAAATTAACGGTCTATCTGACAGATCTCAAAGACTTCGGTCATGTCAATGAGGTGATGGCAGACTTCTTTAAAGAACCGTATCCCGCCAGAGCTGCAATTGGTGTGGCACAGCTTCCCAAAGATGTGCCAGTGGAAGTTGATGCCATTATGGTGCTTGGTTAAGACCCTGCCACATGTAGGTCTTGAGGTATGGATCTAACATCAGTTTCAGTCACAAAATTAAAGGGTGTTGGCCCCAGGCTTGCCGATAAACTCACACGTCTTAAGATCTCATCTTTGCAGGATGTTTTGTTTCATTTGCCGCTTCGGTATCAGGATCGTACCCGGGTGATACCTATTGCTGATCTGGTGCCGGGTCTTGAAGCGATGACCACAGGTGTTGTGATTAGTTGCGAAGTGTTGTTCAGGAGACGCCGATCACTACTGTGTGTTATTAGTGATCGAGATGGAAATCAGCTGTCGCTGCGTTTTTTTCATTTTAATCAACAACTGCAGCAACGTTTGCGAACCGGCAGTCAGGTGTGTTGCTTTGGCGAGGTGCGACGTGGCCCACAACAGTTGGAGATGGTACATCCGGAGTTCCAACTGGTCGCTGCGGGCAGTGATTCATCGTCACTTTCGCAAGCAGCTCTGACTCCGGTATATCCGGTGACGGAAGGATTGCATCAGTTATCGATGCGCAAGATTACTGATGCAGCCCTTGAACATTTGCGTTCATCTGAAATAGCGGAGCTATTGCCGACCGCTGCTGATATTAACGTGTCGTTAAAACAAGCGCTGATCACGGTGCACAGGCCGGGTCCGGATGATGATATCGACTCGCTGTTGCAGGGTAGTCATAAAGCTGTACAAAGATTAGTACTGGAAGAGCTGGTTGCGCATCGATTGAGCGTACAACAGATACGCAATACGATTAAACAGCACGACGCACCAATAATAAAGCACGAGGGTGATTTGTGTCAGCAGTTAATAAATTCATTACCGTTTAAACTTACCGATGCTCAGCTGCGTGTTATCGAGGAATTAAAGGCTGATTTGTATAGTGGTATGCCGATGCTCCGCCTCGTGCAGGGTGATGTAGGCTCAGGTAAAACACTGGTTGCCGCCGCTGCAGCGGCGATGGTGGTAGATGCAGGTTATCAGGTTGCTGTGATGGCACCCACTGAAATTCTGGCAGAGCAGCATCTGTCAAGCTTCAGCAGTTGGTTTGAACCACTTGGATTAAAAATAGGCTGGCTTAAGGGCAAACTTGGTGCAAGGCAGAAACGTGATGCGCTTGAATCAATTGCCCTGGGTCTGACAAAAATTGCTGTCGGTACGCATGCCTTGTTTCAGCAGGATGTAGCATTTAAGAATCTCGGTTTAACTGTTGTTGATGAGCAGCATCGTTTTGGTGTGCATCAGCGACTTTCATTGCGTGAAAAAGGTGTTGAGGGCAATATCGTGCCGCATCAATTGACGATGACTGCAACACCTATCCCCAGAACACTTGCGATGACATCCTACGCGGATCTTGATTATTCTGTCATAGATGAACTACCGCCGGGCCGTCAGGCGATTGTTACAGTCGCAATCCCCAATACACGACGAATCGAAGTTATTGAGCGTGTCGCAGAAGCAATTAAAGAGGGTCGACAGGTTTACTGGGTTTGTACACTTATAGAAGATTCAGAAGTATTGCAGGCCAGTGCCGCTGAAGATACTTTAGTTGAACTGCAGGAGCTGTTGCATAGCGCACGACTATCACTGGTACATGGCAGAATGCATGCAACTGAAAAAGAGCAGGCCATGCTGCAGTTTAAAAATCATGAGTCTGATTTACTGGTTGCAACAACAGTAATTGAAGTGGGTGTGGATGTACCCAACGCCTCTCTTATTATCATTGAAAATGCAGAGAGACTCGGATTGTCTCAACTGCATCAGTTGCGTGGTCGAGTAGGACGAGGTTCGACGCAAAGCAGCTGTGTGCTTTTATTCGAACCGGGCTTTAGTCAACGCGCACGTGATCGTATCAGCACGCTACGTGAAACTAATGATGGTTTTCTAATTGCTGAGCGGGATCTTGAACTTCGTGGAGCGGGTGAGGTTCTTGGCACTCGTCAGACTGGTAGCGCGCAGTTTAGAATTGCTGACTTAATGCGTGATAAAAAGCTGTTGCCAGGAGTAAAAATCATTTGTGATGATATAACTGCAAATCACCCGGATCGCATATTGCCATTGATCATGCGTTGGTTGGGTGACGATTCGCCTGAGTACGGTAATGTCTGAATGTGATACAGCTCAAATTGTTTTGACAGAATTATGTTGTATTGAAGCAGTGCGTAAGTGCTTTTAAGCTATAAATCAAAGAACAAGGATATAGGTAACAATGAGATGTAGTCGACAATAGCGTTGGCTAAAAATTGAAAGCGTAGAGAAACTGAAACACTGCATTGAAGTAGCATTGAGGGAAGACGGGGCATGGAGCCGAGGAAAGATGAAACTCAGAAAATGTATTGTACCAGTTTACGCATTGCCGCTTATTCTTATCGGCTGTAGCAGCGAGTCCGCCGATCTCGAGTCTATCAGTAAAATCAGTACTGACGACTCTGTACGTGCGGAAATACTTGCTGATGGCGCCGAGCAGAGAACTGAAGCTGCACGCACTTCTTTGGATGCTATTGATGTTAAAGATATCACTGCTGAGTGTATTGATGCAGATGGTGATGGCTGGGGTTGGAATGGAGTCAGTTCCTGTCGGGTGACTGCAAACAGCAATCCGGAAGGTAATGGCCCTGGTGGACTCAATGCTGCTAACCGGCAATTACAGGTTGCAGAAAACTGTTCCAGACTGCATTCAGGCGATTATCACCTGACTGAGTTGGTAACCGATGTCGTGCTTACTGCGGGACAATCCAATGCTGCGGGCGGCAGTACGCTTTATGAGCCGGAGAGATTCCAGGAAGATCAGGTCAATAACCGGGTAGTCGTATGGACAGAGAATAACCGCTGGGAAATTGCAAATCCGAGAACACAAACATGGCATGGTGGAAAGTATCCGAGCAAAGCAAATGCACACGGCAACTACAACCACTCGTTCAACCACCCGGCCTTTCAGATTGCCAGAGCAGTAGCACAACAACATGATTGCAGGGTTGTCGGTATAATTGCCACCGCAGCACCCGGCATGTCGATAGATCACTGGCTTAGTGATCAGGAAAGCCACTACACAAACATCAGTGAGAAAGTTACCGCCGCAATAAACGCATTGCCCGGCAGGCATGAAGTTGACATGATATGGTGGATGCAGGGTGAGGCAGACAACGATCAGTTGCTTAATCGATATTTTTGGAAGTTGAATCAGTTAATCGCACTTTTCAGGAGCGAGGCCTGGTTTTCCAACGATGGGTACTTTCTTGCCAACGAAACAAAACAGCACGTCTATGCTAATGACGCGATCAATATGCTCCGACATGATGGTAATGAATTTACCGACTACAGTCGTGGCGAAGATTCGCCGACAGACCCGTTCCCTTCTCTGGCCGGAGAAGAGATTGCGGTGCATTTCAATGAGGTGTCTCTTAGAAAGATCGGCAATCTGGTGGCAGATAAATATTTAAACGAATTTATAACAGCTCGTTTAGAGAAGCGGTCTTTGTAACGGCAATAATGCCAATGATTCTTTAGTCTTCTGGAGTTATAATAGCGGAAGACTTAAAGGTCGCCTATGTATACAACCGGTTCCTGACACTCATGCCCTCTAATTTATCAAGCGCTTGCATGAATAGGTCAGAAGCTGCTATGGACAAACCAATTTTCGTGGTTGGTCCATCCCGTTCAGGAACCACCATGATGTGTGAACTGCTGAACGGCCATCGCAACGTGAATATCGCGCCGGAAACTCACTATTTCGATGATCTTCGGACCCTGTTCGAAGCACCTGACACCAAGGTTCTTGCCGGTGCCGAGCTTCGTCGGGTACAGGACTATTTCCTCGCTCAGACTCATCGACCTTTTGGTCATGGCGGCGAAGCGGAAAAGGGCTGGATGAATCGAAGTGATCTTGCAGCACTTGCCGACAAACGCGGCGGCACTGCCGATGCGTATTTTGAGGCCTATGTGATGATGGCCGCTGATGACGAAGTCGTAAGTATCTTCGGCGAAAAGACGCCTCGCCATGTTTTTCGAATTGCGGATATTTTCAAGCGATACCCCGATGCCCGTATCGTTGGAATGCTGCGCGACCCGCGCGCAGTCACGGTGTCGTATCGGGACTGGCGCAATCAGGGTGGTTTTGATCTGGAAGCCGATCCTGACCATGCAGAGATTCTGGAAGAAGAAATGCACAGGGCTCGCAAGTCTTATCATCCAGTGATTCTTGCCATGCTCTGGCGTGGCCAGGCTGGCTCGATGCTGAAAGCCGCCAGGGAGTTTGGTCCCGAACAGGTCTATATCCAGAAATACGAGGATCTGGTTGCTGATCCTGAGTCTCAGGCTCGCAAGCTCTGCGACTGGCTTGGTCTGGACTTTGGCCAGAACATGCTGAATGTTGCTATGAGCAACAGCTCATTCTCCGGTGTGAACAACGGTCAGGGTGTATCGAAGGAAGCGGTCGAACGCTGGAAGAGCCACCTTGATGACACCGAGATTGCCCTCATTCAATCGGTGGCCAAATCGAGGATGATCGAAGCCGGCTATGAGCTCGAACCTGTATCGCCTTCACTTGCCGGTCGAATGGCAAGCTACGGTTCTTTCCCGCTGGCACTAGGTCGCAGCTTTGCAGCTAACAAAGACCGAATAGGCAATCCGGTCAGCTACATCGCCCAACGCCTCAAAAATCTCTAGGTGCTTGCGCGGCAGAAGTCTGCGTAGCGAGAGCGTGCCATGGCGAGGGCCCTTGATTTATTAGATATGGTACGATCATTTGAGGCGCATAGTTATTCATACGTAACGAAAATGATCGATAATTATTTTTGCCTTGGCGCACCGTCAGGGCGCGATCGCAGTAGCAGAGGTTCTGCCGCGCAAGTTCCTGGGCTGCTACGTAATTGGCACTGAGCTAGATCTTTAGCATTATGTCTTCGGCGGAAGGCATACTCTCAGGTATGTATTCAGGTAGACACTTTGCCGCGCAAAAATTCCGTTGTCCGCAATAACAATACGGCACATCCGCCGGCCATCATTCCATACAGGTGTGCGTTGACTATGACGTTACCGCCGGTAATTGCTTCGCTAGATTGCGCCGCGCCGTAGATTTGTTCCCAGATAATCTTGCCAATGGTATAACCGCCGATCAGGACTGCTGTGAGTTTATGATTTCTGAATTCTGCGATTGCCCCGCCGAGAAGCAGTCCGTAGAGTGCGCCGGACAGGCCGACGTACCAAATGAGATGTGGATCAAAAAGCAGCAAACCGAAACTGACACCAAGCATTGAAATCAAACCGGTGAATACCCATTGTCTGACACTCAGTGCGTGAGACAGCAGCAAGGTAATCATTGCCAGACCAGCGAGATTCAATAACAAGTGCGGGTAGCTGAGGTGGACCAGATTACCGGTGAGAATACGCCACCACTGGCCGGACTCAAGGATCTCTGTGCGAGCATAACGCAGTGGTTCCTCAAGATTGAGGACTTGAAATACGCTGCAGGTCACCCCGATAGTTACGGAAAGAACCCAGGCTTTCATAAAACTTGCATAATTGGATGCGCTAACTTGTCTATCCTGCTTTGAACTGTGGTTTGGCCATGTGTCCGGAGAGTGGTAACAGGTTACCGCCCGGGTCTTGGCGATTGTAGCGATTTATCAAACAGTAACAGGTGAAGTTTGTCCGGCGGCTATAATTTGACCTTTGCGGTTCCGGTCAAAAATAGTTAATAACAGGGTGATCTGCAGGAACTACTATAGATCCTGCGCGTCCGATTCTACACAAACGAAACAAAAATCAACTCGGAGTTGAACAGTGAACTCAAGAACACATTCTGCTGTCATTATCAGACATCAGTCAGGCTTCAGTCTGATTGAGCTAATTGCGGTGGTGGCCATTCTCGGTATCCTTGCTGCGGTCGTTGCGCCAAATATTCTCGGTGCACCAGGCAAGGCTCGAGTGACACGCGCGAAAACAGATATCACAGCGATTGTCAGCGCGCTGCAAACTTACCGGCTGGATAATTTTAACTACCCGACCACTGATCAGGGACTTAGGGCGCTGGTTGAGCAACCAACAGGCGACCCTGAAGCACCAAACTGGCAGGATGGCGGATATCTGAACAGCATGCCGAGAGATCCATGGGGTCGGGACTACCTGTATCTGAGCCCGGGTGAAAATGGTGATATCGATGTCTACACCCTGGGAGCCGATGGCCAGAGCGGTGGCGAAGGCGAGAACTCCGATATTGGCAACTGGGAAGAAAGCCGCAGCTAGTTGCTGCCTAAGCTCCCTTATGACCAACTGCCGATCTTACTCAACATGAACGCCCGGGCGATGAATCACAGGCAAAGCGGTTTTACTCTGCTGGAGCTGATTGTGGTCATTGCTATCATGGCGACAGTTACCGGTGTGGTTGTTCCCCGTATCAACTTTGGCGGTGACAAAAAACAAATTCAATCCGAGGCGACCCGGCTTGGCGAGCTGTTCCATCGCGCCTCGGATGAATCCATTTTTAAAAATAAAGAACTGGGTATTTTCTTTACCGACGGCGATTACCAGTTTCTCGTCCTTGAAGGCGGTAACCGGGAAGGCAAATGGGTTCAATTCGAAGACAATGCGTTTCGCAAGCGCGAGTGGCCGGAAGGTTTTGAGGTAGAGCTCGAGATAGCCGGTGTGCCAGCGGTGCTTGAATCAGCTGAAGATGTTGAATTCGACGAGAACACCCGCCCTCAGGTCATGATTCTGTCAAATGGTGAGATCATGCCGGACTTCAAAGTCATTATCGACAAAGGGTTGTTGGATGATCGCTGGCAGATTGCGTCCGGTGTGGATCAGTTAATTGAGCTTGGAGTCGAAGGGTCAGAGTCGTTTTGATGAAAAGATCTCGCCAAAATGGCTTCACGCTGATGGAGATCTTGGTAGCGCTTGCCATCATCGCGACTGTGCTCGGTGCTTTGGTTCAGGCCGCTGGTGCGTCTGCTTCAAATGCCGGCAGGATTCGCGATAAAGCAGTTGCTCAATGGGTGGGCTCCAATCGATTGGCCGAATTGCAGTTATCCGGTACCTTTCCGGAAACCGGGTCTAAAAACGGTGAAGCAGAAATGCTGGGTCAGACCTGGTACTGGAAAACGCGGGTTCAGAATGTTGATGATGATGACCTCAGGCGGGTCGATATAGAAGTCCGCAAGACAGAAGACTCACAGAATCCGATCACGACTGTGGCAGGCTTTGTAAGCCATCCGCGGTTGTTGGCTAACAATGGGGCTCAACCCTGATACACTGCGTAACCGAATTGAAATATCCCAGCATATGCGCCAAAAAGGTTTTACATTACTCGAGCTGATCGTAGCGATTGCCATACTGGCAGTCATGGCGGGTGCTGCCTATGCTGGCTGGTTTAATGTTACCCGTATCGCCCAGAGCTCAGAGAGAATAGTAGAGCAATACGACTCCATCGAGCGCACCTTTTACTGGCTGCAGGAAGACTTTGAACAGATTGTCGATCGCGATATGGTTGATGAGCTTGGCGGTAAACGCAAGGGTCTTGAAGTCAGTCAGGCAGGTGAGTACGTTGTTGAGGTAACTCGTGGCGGATGGAGCAATCCGGCATTGCTTCAGCTACCGCCGCGCAGTGACCTGCAGCGCGTATCTTATGTTCTCGATGATGATCAGCGTTTGCTGAGACGCTACTGGTATCACGTTGATCGTGTGGATGCGAATGCATTCAGTGAAAGAAAATTGCTTGATCAGGTTGAAGCAATGACGTTGCGTTTTCTTGATATTCGCGGTCAGTGGCATAACACCTGGCCTCCCGAGAACAACACCGAAGAAAACTTTAACGAGCTGCCATCTGCGGCTGAAGTAACCGTTGAAGTTGAAGGGGTTGGCTCTGTAAACCGTTTGTTTGTGTTGCCATACTAATCGCGATTTACTTACTTTAATGCAAAACTTTTCCTGCTTTAGTATTAAATCTTTACAGCAGCGTGGTGTCGCTCTGGTTACCACCTTGTTGATGGTCGCATTGATAACTGTCACCGTTACAGTAATGGCAACCAATCAACAGCGTTCTATTCAGCTTGCTCAGAATCGCCAGACACAACTACAACTCAGAAACCTGGCAGGTGCCGGTGAAAAATTTGCCATGGCAGTGCTGCGCCGTGATCGTCAGGAGGGAGATCGCAATAACTCTGACAGCACTGAAGATTTCTGGGCCCAGAGTCTGCCGCCGGTGCCTGTTGACGGTGCCACCGTGGAAGGTTGTGTTATAGATCTGGGTGGAAAGTTTAATCTAAACAATCTTGTAGATGAGAACGGTAATCCCGACAATATAGAGTTCCAGGTATTTGAACGCCTTTTAACAGCCTTGACTATCGATTCTATAAAAGCAGCTGCAGTGCTTGACTGGATAGATTCCAATATTGATGTAACCGGTGCCGACGGTGCAGAAGATGATTTTTATACCGGTCAGACACCATCTTATCGTGCCGCAAATGGCCTGATGGTCAGTCCGACTGAGTTGTTGCTCGTGAAAGGTTTCCGCGTAACTGACGAAGGAGGGCTGGATGACTACGATGTTCTGTTACCGCATATTTCAACGCTGCCGCAGGGTACCGCCATCAATGTTAATACAGCATCAAGCGCGGTACTGGCGTCACTCGCTCCACACATGCCTGCGATAGCTGATGAAGTTAAAGTAGTTGACGATGAATATTGGCTCGATTATCCCGGATGTCCCGGAGGTGGAGGACTGCTCGATTCACTGTTGAATGCAGAGGACGATGGCACTGAAGCTGAAACCGCGGACCCGAATGCTGACCCTGATGTTGAGCAGGAGGACGAAGGCGGGTTTATTTATGAAGACGCAGAGAGTATTTTACAGAGTTTCGCCAATCCGGAAAATCCCGACGAAGGTATCGATGAAGAAATCGTGCTCGATTTCAAGAGCCGGTATTATTTGGCCCGTGTCGCGGTAACACGCGACGATATCACCATCACGCAATTCACCACTTTCGAACGTGATAACAATGGTGCACTGCGCGCGATCCGCCGATCACGAGGTGGATTGTAGTGAGAAACTGATTGGATTTGCTATGGCTCAATACCTACTAACTTATCTGCTGCGTAGCGGTGAAGACTATCTTCGCTGGGCGGTTTGTGATGACAAGGGCAGTGTGATCGGTCACGCTCAACACGGAACCTTTGAACAAGCAGCAAAAGCGGCTGAACGTCGGCGTGTGGTAATGGTTGTCGCCGGCACTGAACTGCTGATGGAAGAAGTGCAGATACCGTCCACTAATCTTTCCAAAGCACTTAAGGCTGTGCCCTATATGCTTGAAGAACAATTGGCGCAGGATGTTGAATCTTCCCACTTTGCATTCGGCAGCAAGCTTGATAGTGGAAAAATTCCGGTGATTGTTATTGCCAAACGCAGCCTTGTGTGGATTCAGGAGATGGCCGCAAGTGTAAACATGAATCTTCAGGAAATAGTTCCGGAAGTCATGGCACTTCCGTTTTCTGAAGATAACTGGACGTTGATGACAAGCAGTGGTCATGCATCAGTGCGGTTGTCACCTTCAAGGGGTTTTTCATGTGACACTGAAATGCTGCCCATGCTGCTCGAGAACGCTATTGAAGGTGCGCCACCGGAACAGATTGGAGATGAGATTCGACATACCAGACATTTCAGTTGTGGCCCGGATGAGTATGAGTTACATCCTGATATCAAGGTCGAATATGCAGCCACCGAAGTAGCCCTGTTTGCCAAGGGTTTAAGTGAAAACAAAAAGATTGCTGAAAAAATAAATCTTCTGCAAGGTGATTTCGGCAAGACCGAAGCACTCGGCAAAGCCTGGAAGCCGTGGCGATTGCCAGCGGCACTCGCGGCTACACTGCTTGCTTTGTGGGGTGGCACGAGCTTTCTTCATTACCAGCAACTCGGTGTGGAAGAAGCCCGATTGAATGATGAAATGGTTAGCACGCTTAAAAGTGCGTTTCCCGGTGTTCAAAATCCGCAGCGTGATCCGTTGCGGCAAATGCGTTCAAGACTCAGAGCCGATACCGGCAACGGTATCGATGACACAAGTTTTGTTGTGATGATGTCTGCTATTGGTGTAGCGTTGAACGAGCTTAAAGAGCCAACTGTCAACAGTATCAATTTTAAAAGAGGACAGCTTGATATTGTTCTCGAGGCAGATTCGCTTCAGGATGTTGACAAGCTTAAGTCAAGTCTGGAACTTGATCGTCAGCTGGTTGCCAATGTGCAATCTGCGGTGAAAGAAAAAGAAAGAATTAAAGCGAGATTGCGTGTGGAGACAAAATCATGAGTATTAAAGAATGGTACAGCTCGCAGACTCCGCGGGAACAATTGATTGTTGCGACCACTGCCATTGTTGGAATCGCGGCGTTGGTTTATACCCTGGCCTATAAGCCTCTGAGTACCGGTATTGAATCGAGGCAGATTTCGGTAGCCGCCAAGCAGCGAGATCTTGCATGGATGAAACAGCAAAGGCCGGTAGCGTCGGCCGGTGGCAGCCGATCAATAAAACCTATGGAAAAGGCGCCTTATCTGTTACTGGATGAAGCCATAAAAAAAGCCCGCATCTCAACTCCGGAGCGGGTGACACCGGACGGTAGTCAGGGTGCCAGAGCGCAGTTTTCCAAGGTCGAATTTAATAAATTGCTGCAGGTACTGGGCGGACTTGAACAGACCTATGGCCTCTCGGTCAAGACCATCAATCTGAGTCGCAAAGACGAAGGTGAAGTCAGTGCGCGCCTGAGTCTGGAGGCTTATCAGTGAAAATCTTCGGCCTGTTTCTGCTCGGTCTGATCGCCTTTGCTGCCACTTTTATCTGGAAATTTCCAGCCGAAGGTGTGTTGCCCTATGTAAATACTTCACCGGTGACACTGGGGGGAGTTCAGGGCACCGTGTGGAATGGCTCAGCAAAGTCTGTTGTTGCACCTGAACCGGCATTGCCTTTCACTAATGTGAAGTGGAAAGCCAGTCCCTCTGCACTGTTATCGGGAAGTGCAGGTGCCAACATCAATTTCGAAGTCATTGGTGGCAAAGGCGAAGGTCTGGTGAAACGCAATCTCGCGGGTAATGTATTTGTAACTGATGGTAACTACCGTGTACCCGCCAGCCGTCTCGAACAGTTTCTGCCGCTGCCTGTGGCTGAATTCGGTGGCATCATACAGGTCCATATTGATGAAATGGAACTTGAAAATAATCTTCTCAAGCGAACTCAGGGCAGGCTTACATGGAGTCAGGCGGAAGTAAAAAATACTGTGCTGCTGGGTGAGGTGCTGCTCGATATAACACCACAGGGTGAGCAACATATCGGCAAACTGAGTAACACTGACGGGCAACTCGATGTGCGTGGTGACGTGTTACTTGATCAGGCGGGTAACTACAAAGCAGACATCCATATACAGCCCACTGCTGAAACTCCACAACAGGTTGATGGCGTGCTCAGTTTGCTGGGCCGCCCGGCGAGCGATGGCAGTTATCGAATTCGCAACAATGGCAATATTCATAATCTGCAATTTTGATCGTATTGGCCTGTATTATGCCGTGCTTGATGTAACGGGTCTGTCCCGGATAGCGAATGCCGGTTTTATGTTAAGTGACGGTCGTTTTTGTGGTGTTCTCCGGACAGTTGACTAAAAGTTACATAACTCACATGGTTACGCACAGATTGTCGGTTGTCTGTTTGGCTGATTGGCAATACCATCGTAGACAAATCAGCGGATTAAATCTGCATGTCATTTAATGCACTCGATATGGCCGACCAAATAGACAAGGTTGTGGCTATAGCAAAAGTAGCGGGTAAAAAAATTCTCGAACACTACGAGTCAGAAGTGACCGTAACATCGAAGGAAGATAACACTCCGCTTACCGAGGCAGATCTCGCTGCCAACTTTATTATTATCGAGCAGCTTAAATCTCTGTCACCTGATTTGCCCATCCTGACAGAGGAGTCCTGTGGAATTCCGTTTGCCGAACGCAATGAATGGAATACTTACTGGCTTGTCGATCCCCTGGACGGTACATGGGAATTCATCAAACACAGTGGTGAATTCAGCGTCAATATTGCACTGATACAAAATGGTGTGTCGGTGCTCGGCGTCGTGCATGCACCGGTCCTTGATATTACCTATTGGGCATGTCGGGATTGCGGTGCGTGGAAGCAGACTGGTGATGCGGAACCAGAAAGTATCTCGGTTAGAAGAGCGCCACAAAAAGGGGTGACGGTGGCAAGTAGCAGCGAACCTTTAAAGGGCGGTCTGTTGAAACGATTCCTCGACAAGCTCGGCGAATATAAAGTGGTTTCTATGGGAGGTGCCTTGAAATCCTGTCTGGTTGCAGAAGGCAGCGCAGATGTGTACGCCAAACTTGGTCCGACCGGTGAATGGGATACCGGTGCCGCACAATGCATTGTCGAAGAGGCGGGTGGGCACATTACCGACACTAATATGCGTGAACTGCGTTACAACACAAAAGATTCTCTGCTAAACCCGCACTTCTTCGTATTTGGTGCCGGCGACCATAACTGGTCTGATTATCTGGAAGATTCCCAGGATAGCTAGACCAGATTATCCATAATCGACGACATCCAAGACTGATCAATGGCGTGTCGAAATACTCGAATTTATTATTCCTGCTGACCGGTTGTCCAGCGCAGTCTTTCCGGATTGTGATGTTACAGCACGTATCTCAATCAAAGACCTGTATCGCTGCAATCGAAATATTAAAACGTTCGATGAACCGTGTGCCAAAGCGCTTGTCGAAGCACTAGATGATATGTTCAGCGATGGTTAGTAAAAACCAGTCACAATCAGCCGCTATAACAATTAATACAGGCGCGTGACGCGCCTGAACTGACAAAATTCGAATGCAAAAGTTAGAAAACTCGCGGGTTTTGCATACATACAGGTGATGATTATGATGAACTTCAAAAAAATAATGCTGATTTCGGTTGTTGCGGCTGGTATGTCAGCCTGTGCAACAGATGGTTCTATAAACCGGACTGCAACCGGCGCTGCGGTGGGCGCAGTTGCGGGCGCTGTACTCGGCCATCAGGTTAATGATGATAGCGGCCGCTATGTGGGAGCAATTGCCGGAGCTCTGGCAGGAGGCGCCGTTGGTAAATATATGGATGACCAGCAGCGTGCGCTGGAAGAACAATTGCGCCTTGAGCAGGAAGCGGAGCAAATACGGATTTCACGACTGCCTGATGACACATTAAAGCTTGATCTCGACAGCGAAGTATCTTTCGATATTAACAGCTCTCGTATAAATCGCGGTTTTTATGTCAGCCTGAATAAAGTCGCCAGTGTGCTTTCGCAGTATCCGCAAACTGCAGTACATATCGTCGGACACACAGACAGCACAGGTTCAGATGCTTACAACATGCAGCTGTCTCTGCAGCGTGCCAGTAGCGTTAAAGGTTATCTGACGAGACAAGGTGTTAATGAGCCGAGAACCCGAACCAATGGCCTTGGTGAAAGCTCGCCGGTTGCAAGCAATGATACTGCAGATGGACGCAGCCGTAACCGTCGTGTTGAAATATTCCTCAAGCCTATTGTTGAAGGTCAGGAAGCAACGGCATTTAACTCACCGGTGTAGAAGTCTTATCAGTGTGATTTGACCGGTCAGTTTGTTGAAAAGGCCAGCTACATGCTGGCCTTTTCTATTGTTGGTAATGTCGATCTTACTTTCTGAGTACATGGCACACCGCTACAGAGGCCAGACAATAAGCAGTATCGGTACAGACACTGCAACGATAATGAACTCAAGCGGTAGCCCCATGCGCCAGTAATCACCAAAGCGATAACCGCCAGGACCCATCACCAGTGTGTTGGATTGATGTCCAATAGGTGTCAGGAATGCGCAGGATGCGCCTACTGCAACTGCCATTAAGAAGGCATCGCTGCTAACACCAAGTGAGGTCGCGATAGCAACGCCTATCGGTGCCATCACCAGTGCCGTTGCTGCGTTATTGATGATGTCAGAAAGAAACATGGTAACAACCAGAATCATTGTCAGCAGAGCTACTGCGGGCAACCCGTCTGTAATTGCCAGAATAGCATTCGCCATCCAGCTGGTCGTGCCTGTGCTTTCAAGTGCTCTGCCAACTGGTATCATGGCCCCGAGCAATACAATAACCGGCCAGTCAATCTCATCGTATATTTCTCTGACGGAGATAATCTTCATCAGGATAAAAATGCCGATGGCAATGAGAAAGGCGATTGGTAATGTAACAATGCCTGCAACTCCCATAGCGATAGCTCCGGCAAATACCAGCAGAGCTGGTATTACTTTACGTTGTCGATTAAGCGATAACGGACGCTTTGCCAGTGGCCAGAGTCCCAGTGTTTGAAACTGTTCATCTATCGTGTCTGCATCGCCGAACATCAGCACAACATCACCGGCTTTAAAACGTTGTCGTTTAAGGCGGGTTTTAATTACTTCTCCGTTGCGAGCAATACCGACCAGCGCCAGTGTTCTTTTGGCCTGAATTCGCAGGTATTCAACGCTTCGATCGACTAAGGGTGATGTCTGTCCGACAACACCTTCAAGCATGATTTCATTTTCTGATTGTGGTTGAACAAAATTGCTTGAAGCAGTGGTAAGCAATTCCAGTTTGTTTTCTTCAACTATCTTCTGCAAATGTGAGGGATCGGCCTGCACCAGCAGGATATCTTCTTCAGCAAAACGGTATTGCAAAGGTATAGGACGTGCAAAGCCGTTTTTCTGTGCCATACCGACAACATCTATTTGATCCGAGTTGAAGATCTCATTGTCTTTAAGTAGCTCACCGACCAGTGGTGAGTCGGGTTTAATCTCTATTTCAGTCAGGTAGTGTGAGATCTCAAAGAGCGTGGTTCCGTCTTTACTGCTTCTGTTTGTCGGTATACAGCGCCAGCCGATCAGTGTTATGAAAGCAAGCCCGATCAGTGCGACGAAAAACCCGACCGGACTGAAGTCAAACATAGAGAAGGCCTCGCCACTGACCTCGGCACGGTAACTTGCTATGATAATGTTTGGTGGAGTACCGATAAGTGTGGTCATGCCGCCGAGGATACTGCCGAATGCCAGTGGCATTAACACCAGCGCCGGTGAGCGATTGGCTTGATTCGCCGTTGCGATTGCTACCGGTAACATCAATGCCAGTGCACCGACATTGTTCATGAAGGCCGAGGCAACGGTGACTACAGCAGTCAGCGATATGATATGCGTATAAATATTGCCGGTAAACGGTGTGAGATAGGAGGCAATGACGTTAACCACACCGGCATTTTTTAATGCATGGCTGATAATCAAAACAGCGGCAACAGTGATCACTGCTGCGTGACCAAAACCCGTGAAGGCATCTTCAGAAGGTACAACCCCTGCAACTACTGCCATCACCAGACAAAAAATGGCGACGATATCGTGCCGGTACTTGCCCCAGGCAAAAAGTATCAGCGTGATAAACAGAATAGCTGTGATCGTAATTTGAGGTGTGGTCATGGATTATTTTATGTCGAACGACGATCTAATCAGTCGTTGCCGGTAACCTGCTTGTGAGTCAGGTGAATAGTATAGCGCCCGGATGTCGGCATCTGTCACTGTTTAAGTGCAGCCCACAGCTGGTCAGTTCGACGAACAGGCAGGACTACAGGCTAAGTCATAATGTATTCTGACAGTTGCTCAATGGTTTGTTGTTGATCAGCAATAGTTGCTCTTACCAGATCCCCTATTGATAACACACCGCTGATTTTGTTTTGTTCCAGTACCGGGAGGTGGCGAATCTTGTGTTGTGTCATCAGCTCCATGCAGGTATCAGTCGTATCGTCTGGACTGACGCTGATGACATTGGTAGACATGATTTCGGATATTGCTGTCTCTCTGGATGATTTTCCCTGCAGAATTACTTTACGGGCATAGTCACGTTCCGAGATAATGCCGCACAATTGTCCCTGGTCTGTGACAAGTAGTGCACCGACATTTTTCTCGGCCATGTATGTTATTGCGTCGATTACAGGTTGCGTAGCACTGATGGTCCAAATTTCAGTTGGCTTACCGGCTAATAGTTGGGTGACTGTTTTCATTGGCTTCTCCCGGAAATTCTGAAAACTTACAATTGATCTAACCGGGTCAGGCGTAAATTCCCCGGTTTAATCAGCTTAGAGCTGGTATACCGGTACGGTAACTTGATCTCGTTTGTGCTGCAAGACAGGGTAACCGGGCATAAACGGGCGGATGCCGCAAATGCGAACTTATTACTGAGTGACTATGGCGAAAATACTGGCGTTTAAAAAGAAAAAAGCCTCATCCAGGGGCAAGACCCTGTGTGCCAGTAACCACCATAAGTGGAAGGTTCAGACAAATCAAAAATTCGATGTCAAGAGCGGTAAGCTGGTGACTGTTTACCGTTGCGAGCGTTGTGGCGCTATTAAGAACCGTCTTTTGTAGCACTGCTGACAACGACGCAGTTTCTGCCTTTGTCAGCTGCGCTCTGCAGTGATTGATTGGCGTTGTTAATCATGTCCAGAAATGAATCACCGGTGTTAGTGGTAGCTCCGACGCTACAACTGATTGTAAGATTTCCTGACTGATTTTCGATGTTGTTTTTGGTAACCAGCTGCCTTAACCGTTCACATACCATGATCGCGTTGTGTTCTCCGACATTGTTTATAAGACAAACAAAAGTTGAGGCATCATAACGTGCGAGTACATCGTTCTGACGCAATTCGTCACTCAGCAGCGGTGCCAGTGTTTCAAGAACCAGGTTGCTGGCATGAGGTCCGTGTTGTGTCGTAATGCTTTCAAAATTATCGATTTCAATCATAGCCAGTGTCAGCTTGATATCTCCACGTGTTGCACTGGCATACAGCTTTTCACCAACATCAAACAAGTAGTCCCGATTGTAGGTGCCAGTCAGACTGTCTCTTGTGGCCGAATATTTGATTTCCCGTACTCGTTCTATCGACTCGACGCAATGTTTGATGCGATAGTAAAATTCATCAGTTGGCATAGGCTGTCGGATAACATCGCTGGCACCGGCTCGCAGCAATTTCGCACCGAGTTGTTGGTCATCCTGATCACAGATAGTGGCAATAGCGAGATCTTCACGACGGTAGTGTTGCCGTAGTCCGCTGATCGTATCAATGACGTTAAACTGCAATGTGCTTTGATCCATGATCAGCAGCGATATATCCGGATGTTCTTTCAGTTGCCTGCGAATATCTGCCTTGTTGCGTACATCAATGACGGTATACCGATGTATGTCCAGTAACTGACGAACCTTTTTTCGAGCAAAATCATCAGTACTGAAGTAAAGTATTTTTCTCTGTGGATTGCACAGGGTTTGCTGGACGATGTCTGCCAGTAGATCGGTATCTTCGTCAGTACGTTTCAGTACACAATCGATAATATGTTTGTCGAGCAGACGATTAGCAATTTCATCAGTGACTTTAGAAGAGATGGCGATTGTCGGGATTGAGTTTTCAATCAGCGGGTCGAGTACTTCACCGTTTGGTGCGTCCGGTAGTCTGGTATCAACCACAGCAAGGACATACTCACCGCTGTGTTGTTGCGTCAGTTTTCTTACCGCAGCGGCAGTATTGACTGCATCGGCGGTAACACCGAGGCTTTTTTCTACCCGGTCAACCAGCGCATCGCGGACAGCTTGCTCCTGTTCGGCAATTATTACGCGCAACGTCCCGCGGAATTCGTTCGATTCTGCTGGTGAGACTTTATTAAACTGGCTCATGGGTAGCTGTGGCACATTTTATAGGCTAGATTGATTACAAGGTAACCCCGAGGAGTCGCGTAATTCGTGCCAGGTATTGAATTTATTTATGACTGAGTCGTTAGTGAATCTATCGTTGAACTGGGTCTATGAGACATCCGCTTATCTGCAGTCCTCTGATCTGCCTGAGGCAGCACTTCAGACCGATCTGATCCCGGCCTCGGTGTTGATACCGCTCTTTCATAGTGATGGTGAGTGGCATGTGTTGTTTATTCGACGAGCCGCTGACAAACGCGACCGGCATAGCGGTCAGGTGGCGTTTCCGGGCGGCAGGCAGGATCCGGCGGATGCTGATCCGGTTGCCGCAGCTTTGCGAGAAGCCGAGGAAGAAATCGCACTGAATGCCGCGGACGTCAATATTGTCCACGTATTGCCGCACTATTTGACCAGCAGCAGTTATGTCGTCACTCCGGTCATCGGAGTTGTGCCGTGGCCCTATGACTATAAACCGCAACCTACTGAAGTGGACCGGGTATTTTCAATTCCCCTCAGTTGGCTTGCGGACCAGAACAACGTGGAACTGCGGGACAGGAGTTTCTCTCTACAGGCGCTATCGAGCACAACAAAAGTGGTGTACTACAAAGAGTATGATTCAGAATTGTTGTGGGGTGCCTCTGCGAGAATGATGATATCTTTTTTGCGATCGCTGCAATCGGGCGAGTTCTGTCTCGAGAAGCTCCAGCGGTCAGCGCGGTAGCAGTCTGTTGTGTAATGGTCGGTGCTGACGGCGTGTTATTGACGTGAGGGACCTGGTTAACGTCGGACAATTGACGAAGCCGTTAGTGATTTTTTATTGCTTTCAATATTCTCTCTACGCCGTTTTCAAGTTGAGCTCGACTACAGGCAAAGTTAATACGCTGATAGAGCTGATTACCGAATTGGCTGCCGGGAGACAAACCGACACCTGCGTTTTTGAAAAATTCATAAGCGTCTTCCGACATTAGTCTGCTCGTGTCTATCCAGCCGAGATAGGTAGCATCGAGCTTGTCCATAGTCAGCAACTCTGAACTGTTAATGGCTGAATGCAGGTAGTCATGGTTACTGCGCAGGTAGTTGATTAGTTCGTTGTGCCAGTCCCAGCCTTCGCTGTAGGCAGCTTCGGCTGCACAGTAAGACAGTGTAGGGACCAGAGGAACAGTATATAAACATTCCTCGTCGAATCTTTTTAACAGATCAGAATCTGTGGTGTAAGCAAAAGAGCAGTTTGCACCTGCCAGGTTGAATGTTTTACTTGGTGACATAACCGTTAGTACGGTGTGGTGATGTTCTTTAGCTGCATGTGCGGTTGGAATATGTTTTTTAGTTTTACTTAAAACCAGATCGCAATGTATTTCATCGGAGATAAGCAATACATTATGTTTAGCGCAAAGAGCAGAAATTCTATACAACTCATTTTCGGTGAACATAACGCCTAATGGATTGTGCGGTGATGACAACAGCATGGCTGATGTTCTGTTGCTGAAAGCAGCTTCGAGTAAATCGAAATCAATTGACCATCTGCCGGTATGGTTTTGTTCATCCTTCGAGTACACCAGCGGTACATCTACTCTTTTTTTACCGATTTTTGCCGGTATATGCAGAAGCGGCTGATATACGGGTGTCATAACAATAATTTCGTCACCCGGTTCGCCGGCTATACGGCAGGCCGCGGTTAATGCCGGCACTACACCGGGAATCCAGTAGAGGCCGTCGGAATCTATTTTCCAGTTGTGTTTATCGGCGCAGTAACCAACGACACAATTGATAAGCGTTTCAGGTGTATCTGTATAGCCGAAGATCGGGTGTTGAATTCTTTTTGACATTGCCTCCGTGATAACCGACGGGGTGGCAAACTCCATGTCGGCGACCCACATAGGGATCACCCCGGGATTGAATTTCTGCCATTTGAGTGAATCCGTATGGTGCCGGTCAATAATGGTGTCAAAAGGTGAACTGTTCAATGGCCCGGACTCATTGTTAAACAGCGAGCATATCGCGCGGCAGATGGTTTTTACAGTGTCTCGTCGTTAAATTTGAGATCTTCCTGAGTCGAATATTTACTGATAGTTACAAAAGAAAAAATCTATTTTCAGAATTTCTACAGTGGATTCAAAGATCTGGTGTTATGCCATCAATTTCATGAATTGTCCGATCTGAACTCCGAAGCTGACTATGTGGCGCTCTGGTGCTGCTGTGAAGAATATTTGACGGGATCGGAAGTATAAAATCCGTTATCATTCGATGGCTATTTAAATGGCAGTTTGATTCATCAATATTTTTAATAAGTAAAATCAGGAGAAACACTATGTCTATAGCGAAGGTCACTGAAGTCATCGCTTCATCAACAAAAAGCTTCGAAGATGCGGTTTCCAGCGGCATAACACGAGCAGACAAAACCCTCAAGAACATCACTGGTGCCTGGGTTAAGGATCAGAGCGTAGTTGTCGAAAAAGGCAAGGTTACGGAATATCGCGTTGTTCTGAAGGTGACATTTGTACTTAAGGACTGACTCGGTCAACTTATGGAGCCTTTCTTATCTGAGCGAGGCTCTAAACTGCAACGCAGATTTGACAGGTATTGGTGCGACTGGCACAAGACGGAATCGGGGGGATATCAGGAAGAAGTAAAAGGGTGGGTTCAGCCGAAGCACCCCCCACCAATTTTACCGCCTTTTATGAGAAAGTAAGTCTCAATTGTTGCCGTGACTACCTCAGGGTTCGGTTTCCCGCCATCCGGGCCAGCAGACGACTTTGACGTCGCTCCTTCATCGAATCATCACTTCAACAATAGATATGTCGTCGTTAAATACGGATCCTTTAGAGAATGATTCAAAAGCTGCTGTAATGTTGCTGATTCTGCCTGAACCGTCGTTTTTACTACCTACCAGCGAAGTTAACATGTCCATGTCAAAGAATTCATCGTTTGCGCTGCTTGTTTCAATCAAGCCATCAGTAAATGCGTATAACTGATGACTCTGACCAAACTCACTTGTGAACAACTCCACATCTTCCGTGGTAATTGGGTCAATACCCAAAGGTAGCTGAGCGCTTGCAATGGTGTTAACGATCTCACCATCGTCATTGGTAACCAGCAGATCCGGCAAACCGGCGTTACAGACGGTAACTGCACCATGGTTGTCGAGAATAATTGCGGCGCAGCAAAAAAAACCCGGCGGCAACAGCGTATTAAGCCGGTTATTCAGCTCGGTGACAATTTCCGCGACAGTAAGACTATTTTGTGCGGTCGCTCTGAATATTGAAGCGACAGGGGCGGCGCTAATGGCTGCTGCGATACCGTGGCCGGTCAAATCAGCAAGTAATGTATACCGGCGTCCGGATTGGCTCTCGAAAGCGAGAGCCAGGTCTCCTGAAAATCCCTGTAGCGGCTTTTGCCAGATATGAGCGTGATCAGGTATACACTCAGCTGTAGAATTAATATGATTCAGTATATGAATTGCCAGCGTTTCGTCTTTGCGCTGCCGTGATTTCAGTTGAACCAGCTTTCTGCCGACCTGATGTAATGCGTGCTCACGCTGTCTTAAACGCAAAAAAGCTCGATAAATTATTATCTGACAGATCATCAGCATCGCTAAAGCCGGTAATACCGGTGTCAGGTTTTCAACCGGTGAAAGGCTAACGGTTACATACACCAGCACCGCAGCACAGAGTATCGTAACAATAACCATTGTTTCGATTTTGTGCTGTTTGAATTGCCTGATCAGGCACATTGTAAGTCTGACTTATACGGTATGGTGCTGTTCACGACTCTGATTCCCGGCGTGTGAAATAGTCGACGTCAGGGTAGCGGCCACTTGCTCAATTTCTTGAAGAGATCAATGGATACGGCTACTGAATGATGAATAGTCAGGGTTATGGACTTGTCGGGTCTGCCAAACACTCCGGGCCATCATTACGTGCATTATTTACATGGTCGCTTATCTGTCGGATACTGAATACATCGGATTGCAGCGGTTGCATGCACTGATTGACAATGTCAGGGTTGTCGTCGTTTAGCCAATCATCCATTGCCTGCGGATCAATGACCACCGGTTGGCGGTTGTGTACTTGCTGCATTTGCGAGTTTGCCTCAGCTGTGATTAAACAACATTGGCTATAACCATCTGCATGACTTTGAATGATTGCACCCAGTGCCATCGCAGGTGCATCTTTCAAACAGATATAGTTTGCAACTTTTTTATTACCCTGACGCTGCCATTCATAAAACCCGTTAACCGGTACTATGCCCCGGTAACGTCGTATGAGATTTTTAAACGACGGCTTTTCCCAAATAGTTTCAGACCTGGCATTAAAGAGAGGTCTTTTAAATTGCCCCTCTTTTGCCCAGGGTGGTACAAAACCCCATTGCATCGGTTCGAGTGTGGTAGCAGTTCTGGATACCAGAACTCCCCAGATTGCGGCGGTGGGCGATACGTTGTATTTTGGTGTGAATTTATCTTCCGGCAATACCAATCCGAGTTGATCAAGTAACCATTGGATGCCTTCGTGATCAGAGATATTCATTCGGCCGCACATAGTCACTTTCCAGGTTGAGTACTGTATTTGCTTGCAAGAATTAGGTACATTAAATATTTAATGAAGGTGCTAAAAGACAGTTAGTGTTCAGTGACTATCCGTAAAAATAGCCGTCAACTTCAAGCATCTGTAGTCTAACACTGTGGCATATCTCTTGTGCTGTAGTGCAGGGGTATTAGATATAATGGAAAAGTTATGAAACTAAAAATTTGTGCAGCTCTAACGACTCTTTGCTTTTTGCTGGCAGCTGAACTGGCGATGGCTAATCACGAACAGATTGTGGTGCCGGCCGGGCATTCGAAACAGCGACTGGATTACCATAACAACAGTCGTTCTAATAAACGCCTGCGCTTTGGAAAAAATGCGCGTAATCAGCAATCGAAACAGCGTTTCCGCGGACCACTCGTAACACCTTACTTTGGAGGTGGATATGGATCAGGCGGAGACACTGTCGGACGTTTTACTGACAATTTTGGTGATACAGACAGAGTGCGCAGTGGTGGCGGGGTATACATTGAAGGCGGATTGCTAGCCGCTATTGACAACGCGACATTGCTAAGACTGACTGCCGGCTATGAAACAGATCGTGCCGATCGTTTTAACGGCGATGCATCTTTTGATCGAACGCGTTTTGATTTGACTTTGCTACGCAAATTCGGAGTATTCGAGCTTGGTGTTGGATTGACAGCACATGTAGGTGTGGATTTTGACTGTAGTATTATTTCAATCTGTTCTGAAGAAACGGAGTTTGATGATGCGTTAGGCTATACGCTTGAATACGCACTGACATCACTTGGCCCGTGGGGCAGGTATAGCTCTCGCCGCGATAAGAGACTTCATCCACTTCGCACTGCCCGATTCGGATTGCGATTTACAGATATAGAATACACAGTGGAGTCCGGTTTTGCGGATAATGTCAATGACGACGACCTGGATGGCAAATCGTTGTCCTTGTTTATAGGGTTTGCGCTATAAAATTTTATGCCTGGTGACCGATGTCTTAGCGGGTCATATTATTCTAATCTGGATGTCGAGTATCAGCTACCTGTGATCTTCGTCTGACTGATACACTTGCGTGCAGTTAATTAGCGTCGGAACTGCATTGGAATCTGAGCTTCAGTACACCAGAGTTAAACTCGACAGAGCGGATAGCTTGCGCCGCTCTAAAGAAGATATTGAAAATCTTTGGCTCAAGCCCGGTTGCAGAGTAGTACCGCTGCACAATAATAAAAGTCTGTTTGACGCTGCATTCAATTGCGTGTTTTTATCTAAACCAGACATAGCACTTCATCAACTTGAAATTAAACATCGAAGTTTTCTGGGACTCGATGATGAAATTCCCTATTTTTCTATTAATTGTACTGACGCCGACGCATCGAAACTGTGTGCACATTATTCTGATACCAGGTTTTATGATCTGAGAACTGTGGGTGCCACACTGGATCCGGATGTTGCCTCAATACTTGCGTATGCGCAGGGACTTGGTCACTGGCAAAGTGTCACTCAATACTGTGCTCGATGCGGTGGCCGGAATGCACCTGTGTTAGCAGGACACGCAATGCAGTGTAAAAACTGTCAGTCGCAAGTGTTTCCGCGCACAGACCCGGCAGTGATTATGCTGGTTGAATATCGGGACTCACTTGGTAACAGTCTGTGTTTATTGGGAAGAAGCCCGACGTGGCCTGACGGGTGCTACTCAACACTGGCCGGATTTGTCGAAACCGGTGAGTCATTAGAAGCAGCCGTCATTCGTGAAGTATTTGAAGAATCCGGCGTGGTAGTTGAAAACCCGGTTTATGTTGCTTCACAGCCCTGGCCATTCCCTCAGTCAATCATGTTGGGTTTCGTTGCCAGTGCTGTGAGTTCTGAACTTGTGCTTGATCCACAGGAATTAGCAAATGCAGGCTGGTTCAGCGCAGATGATTTATCCGGTTTTGGTGAATGGGCGGACGATGATGAAGGTTTTAAACTTCCCAGAAAAGATTCTATCGCCCGATATTTGATTGACGGCTGGATCGCAAAACAACAAGAATCAGTGTAGACGCGCTCAGGCTGCACTTGAAAAACTAATCCTCGACCTCAGGTTTGTACTGTCTACCCCGGTAGTAAGGACTTTTTGCTTCAGCGAAAATATTTACAGGTATTACTATGAATGCAGACGAAAATTTACATCAGCAAAAGATCAGAGACGCTGGTGAACAGGCAGGCCGTGTTCTCGGTGAATTCATATCTATTGCGGAGGACTTTAGCAAACGCTTTGAAAGAGAGTTTTCTGCAAAGGGCAATTCGTGCCAACGTAAGACTGATCATCACAGTTCTCATAATGATTCGTGTGTTGATGCAGGCGTTGATCCGGGGTCGAGTCAGGTGCAAGGTAGCGAGCCTGTAAAAACAGATTACAAAAGCAGTGATAATCCGAGTGACCCAAACAACAACCAGCACAGCGGCGAGAGCAACCCCTACTATAATGCTGGTGAATTCCTGCGACAACTGCGAGAGAATGCTGGCGAAACAATCGATGGCTTTTCCAGATCTCCAAACGGACAAGATGCGGATCATCAAGCGAATTCGGTTGAGGCGGGACATGACAGATTTCCGGATGAGTGGTTACACCAGATCTCTGCGTTGTTGACGCAAAATGATCCTTTGGAGTTTATTAAAAAACTCAGCCAACTGTATGAGTCTGAGACAAGTGCTGAAACTGCAGACAGTAAGCCTGACAATACCACTGCGCAAGCCGACGGCGTGGCAGATCAAAGAAAGCACAGGCTCAATAGCATTTTTAGTGATGAACAGTTTCAAAACCTGACCGACAAGCAGTTTGAAGAGCTATCGGGTTTTGTAGAATCCAGCTATCAAACCGGTCTTAAGTTGATACGCAATCAATAACCGGCTTTGCGAACTTCTGCGTAGTACGGAGTGATGTCAGTAACAATTGAACAATTGACCGCATTTATTGGATGGTGTGCTGTTATTAATAGCGCCATGTTGCTGTTTTTAACTCTAGCTAACTATCTTTTAGGTAATTGGGCTGCAGCTAATCATGCGAGATTTTTCTCGATGAGTGAAAGCGAGACCCGGTCTGCTCATTTTTCCTTTCTTGCAAACTACAAACTCATCATACTGAGCTTCAATATTGTGCCGTACCTGGCGCTAAAAATATTTCTGTAGTTTTACCCAAGAGATATTGCGTTCGCATTGGTGAAATGCACGACTCACCAGTCTGGCAACTTCGTAGTTCACATCATTTTACAACGTGATTTAATGATTTGTAGCTCACACCGTCTGCCTGCCAGTTTTACATCAACACAAGAAAAACAAACAACATGCTGCTGGCAGTTTATAATTGTCGGACGGATAACAGGTTTAGCAAGTAAGAATAGCAATTATGCCGGCTGCTGGCACGAATACATTGATCGTAGATCGCCTGGGACATTATGCACGGTTGGTTCGTGCAGACAAACCTGTCGGTGCGGCATTACTACTTTGGCCGATGCTCTGGACGTTGTGGATTGTCTCTGACGGTAAGCCGGACTGGAAGGTATTGCTTGTGTTTGTCGTTGGTACATTCCTGATGCGATCCGCCGGTTGCGCAATCAATGACTATGCAGATCGAGGTATTGACGGTTCTGTCGAGCGCTCTCGAAATCGTCCAATCGTGACAGGTGCGGTGACGCCCAAAGAGGCAGTTTTGGTTGCACTGGCGTTGTCGCTGATATCCTTTTTACTCGTGTTAACAATGAACACGCTGACTATTGCACTGTCGGTTGTCGGTGTCGGGCTTGCGTTTTTGTATCCTTTTACTAAACGGGTTACCTACTGGCCGCAATTGTTCCTCGGGCTTGCTTTTGGTTGGGCTGTACCTATGGTAAGTGCAGCGCAAACCGGTACCGTGCTACCGGTCGCCTGGTTGATTTACGGTGTCGCAATTGCCTGGGCACTCGCCTACGACACAATTTACGCCATGGTTGATCGGCCGGACGATACCAGGCTCGGGATAAAGTCTACCGCCATTTTGTTTGCTGACTACGATGTTGCGATAATCATGGTTCTGCAGTGCAGCGTTTTGGTGATCATGAGCCTGATAGCCCTGGCTTACGGCGCGGGTTGGGTTTTCGTTTTTGGTCTGGTGGCGGCTACAATTGTGTTGACCAGACAGTGGCAGTTGATTCGCAACCGAGAGCCGGCAGCTTGTTTTCGAGCTTTTCTACTGAACAATCATATGGGTGCGTTTCTGTTTATTGGAATTTTTCTGGACTATATTGTTCATCATATTCTGCGTTAACCGATTTTTAAATCAAGAGTCCTCGTGTATCAGTTTATCTCCCAGTTGATCGAACGCAATCGTGAAATACTCAAAGACGAAGATTTTGCTCATGATGAGGACATTAAATCCAAACTCACAACACTCGCCTTTGCACAGAATGCTTTGCAGCGATTGTCCCTTTATGAATCAAAAGAAAAAAATGCCTCTGATAAGGCAATCCCGTTGCAGCTTGTGGTTGCAGGTCCGACACAGGTCGGTAAAAGCACAGTGGCTAATCTACTGCTGCAACAGTCGCTGGCAGAGTCCAGTGCCAAAGCGGGCTTTACCGTACATTGCCAGGGTTTTCACCTTGTAGATGTTCTACAAGATCGGTATGCCGGTAGCGAACACTGGGCCAGTGAATACTTTGGCGATATTCAGCTTACTCCACAGAATCAACTCGACAAACAGGTGCTGAGCGAATATTCCCTGGTCGAGACAAAATCAGTTAAGCCGTCTCTAAAAGACACGGTAGTGTGGGACACGCCCGATTTTGACTCAATCAGTTCGTTTAACTATCGCGCTCCGTTAGTTAAAGCAATTGCACTTGCCGATCTTGTCGTATTTGTAGTCAGCAAAGAAAAGTATGCCGATAGAACAGTATGGTTTATGTTCGAATTGTTGGCTTCTATGGGTGTTCCTTTTGTTGTAGTAATGAATAAAACGCCGGAGAACGTTGGCACAGAATTAAAAGCATCGCTCGAGAAGAAATTTACCAGTGCGCATCCCGGGAAAGATATACCGCCAATTAGCTTTATAGGTGAGTATCATAATGGAGATTTATCTAACGTACTTACAAAAGAGCGCGACAGTCTGGACAAACTGGTAGAAAATCATCTGCAGCGACCTGCAAGTAATATTATTAAAGACAACACACTGAGCTTCATTAAACATCAATGGAAAGGCTGGACCAGCTCGGTAGTCACCGAGCATCGGCTGCAACGTGAATACGAACTACTGGTTGAAAATGCAGCATCGGAGACAATAAGACGTTATCGGCAGGAGTACATTCACAGTGATCGCCACCGCGAAGTGATACAACTGGCCTTATCAGAGTTGTTGGTGTTACTTGAAGTGCCTGGTCTTGCAAAACCATTAAGTAAAATTCGCAATGTGGTTACCTGGCCGGTTCGAAAATTGACCGGTAACTTCACAGAGCAGGCGACTGTAGTCAAAGATGATCGAAATGAAGAACGTCGACTGTTGGATGAACTTGGCAAACATACCATGGCCAAGCTTATTAGTTCTTTGGCAAAAAAAGAAACCACTACTGATGCTGCCTGGTGGCAAGACATAAGACAACAAGTAACATTGGCTGAGGTCGGTATTAGATCAGATTACGACAAAAGCCTGGATAACTATCAAACGATGTTGCAGGTCGAAATTGACAGTGCTGCGCAATCTTTGTATCAAAAACTGAAAGAACAGCCGGCAACGCTCAACAGTTTACGTGCTACGCGTGTAACAGCCGATGCGGCAGCTGTGGTACTGGCTGTTAAATCTGGTGGACTCGGTGCCGTTGATCTTGTTCTGGCCCCCGCCATGTTATCACTGACGACTTTGTTAACTGAGGGCGCGCTTGGTAAATATATGGATCGCATTCAGCGGCAGCTCACTGCATATCAGGAGAAGGAAGTGCAGTCTGTGATCGATAGAAAGATTGCCAAACCGCTTTTGAAGTTTGGCAATAGTCAAAATAATCAAACCTTGATCTCGGAAGAAGAATTACAGCGCATGACTGAAAAACTAGAGTCCGGCAATGTCTGAGAAACTTGCTCGCGAGCTCTTTTCGCAGGCACGTAATTTTAGTGCTCAGTTAAAAGATGCCGGATGGCTGGATTCCCCGGATAGCTTTGGTGACGATAAAAGCCCGGTCGATTTGTTTAAAACAGAAGAACGACCATTAGTAGTAGGTTTATTCGGTGGCACAGGAGTTGGCAAAAGTTCGCTGCTGAATCGTCTGGCTGGTGCTGACATTGCCCGTACGGGAGTTGTACGTCCTACCTCAATGGAGATAACTGCCTATCTGCATCGCGATATTCATCTGGATGCTTTACCGGATCACTTTGATGCAACGTCATTTTCAGCCAACAAACATACCAACGAGGCACTTGCTGATGTGATGTGGGTCGATATGCCTGACTTTGATAGCACCGAGACCGACAACAGGGACCAGGTGTTGCAATGGCTGCCGCATATTGATCTGCTGGTCTATGTCGTTACACCGGAGCGTTATAAAGATGCTGAAGGCTGGCGCATGATGCTTGAGAGCGGATATCGTCATGCATGGTTATTTGTAATCAACCAGTGGGATCGAGCGCAGCCCGTGCAATATTCAGATTTCAGTAGTTTGCTGGAGGGTTCCGGCTTTTCATCACCGCAAGTATTTCGCACAGTATGTACTGCAGAGCATGAGGAGGATCAGTTTGATGAAATGGTAGCCTTGATCAGGTCTTTGTCAAAGCACAATATTGTTACCCATCTGCAGGAGCGAGGCTGGATGCAGCGACTTGAGCGCAGTAAAATTCAACTGCAAAAACATGTGGCGCTGTTGTCACCTGAAGAGGGCAGTGAATTAACTGAATCTTTTAAACATCGATGGCAGGAGTTTGAGCAAGCTGCAGTATCGCATCTAGACAGATCTTTTAAAGACTACAGTGCGCAGTTCTCGGAAGATAAAACCAGTGCTCTGAACAGTGTGTTGCAATCAATTACCGGCAGGGCCTCCGAAAAAGATATTGCATCTACCATTGCGAATAGAAAAACACCGGACACTCTGTGGGATGACTGGCTCGATGTGCGTTGTCGGGATACATTACAGCAGTACAGATTGGCAAATAATGAGCATGGAGTTCCGAAAGATGTTTTTGCCCGTCACGATGCTGATTTTACTACCGGCAACACTGATGCAGTTGCCCGACACCTTAACCGGTCAGTTGAAACTGCTATCGATACTCCCGGTACTCAATCACAACAGCTCATAGCGAAAGTCGCTTCCGTCGCGAAAATCGTGTTACCGCTGTTCGCTCTTTTGTTGATAGCCTGGAGAGTTGTAAATGGTTTTATTACCGGCGCTGAGGATCGTAGCGCTTATGTAGGACTGGACTTTCTGGTTAACGGTCTGTTGCTCGCAGGCCTCGGGTGGTTAATACCGGTGATAGTTGAGAGAGTATTTGTGCCGTCCATACCGGAGTCGGTATATCGTGCATTGAATAAGGGCCTCAGAGATGGTCTGCAAGAGAAAGAACAAAGTATTCAGTTGTCTCTCAAGCAGGTTAAAAATGAACGAAACCGTTATCTCGCAGAGGTAACGACAATTCTGCAGCGCGTAGAGCAACTACTTGGTATTGCTGCAGATGCACCGGATCCCATGGTCAACCGGGTATTAAAAAGCGTTATTTGAATTACCGGTAACGGCGAATGTCACGGCGTTCTGGCGACAGCCCAGATGCTTACTTTTGTAGTTCCCGCAGATTTCAGTTTTCTGGTTATTGCCCGTGCCGTCGCACCGGTTGTGTAGACATCATCTACAACGGCGACGTGTAATCCGTTAATGGCAGCAGGATTCGTAATTTCGAATGTACGGCGGATATTTGCTTCGCGTTGCGCGGCACTGAGACTTGACTGCGGCTGCCGTGACACGGACCTGCTGACAAGGGTAGTGTCGCATTGCCTGTTGAATCGATTGGCAACTATGTGGGCGATTTCCTGTGCCTGATTGAAACCGCGTTGCAACAGCCTCTCTCTGTGTGTCGGCATGGGGAGGATTACGTCTGGAAAGGTGCTGCAGCATTGTGCCGGAGTATCGATGCTATCGTCGGCATAATAATGCTCGATGGCATCGGCCAGCAAATCTCCGAGTAAGCGACTGTACTTCAGCTGTTCGGAAAATTTGAGTCTCTTGATCATGAAATCGACCGGTGGCCGGTAGAGATAGGGCACGATGGAATGGTCGATCCTGTTTGATGTGGCCAGACAGCGACCACAAATCAGTCGATTCCTGTTTGTGTCAGATGCAGAGAGTGGTGCGGCGCACTGATGACAGCAGAAATGGTTGTGCGGTAGAGATTTGTGGCAAAATTGACACAAATCCAATCCGTTTACCCCTTTTGTGTCGCAAAGACAACAGATGTTTCTTATCATTGCTTTGTACAATTTATGAGACATATAGTACCAACATGCCGGAAGTTCGCCGTCGCTACCGCCACTTTGCTGTTTAAAAGTCAATTTTTTCAATGATTGTCTACCGGCAATTGTTGATCATTCTGTTAAAAGTTGTGATAGGATCCGACTCGGCGTGTACGTAAAATGAAATTCGGGTAGAGTTGACTTTTATATTGGTCGGTAATTAGTCCAATGTTCGTCTTGTAACTGTTGCGGCACAACAAATAAAAAGCGCGGTAAACGCGTGGCTGTGGGTGAGTAGGAAACTAACGGATTCTACTTTTACATAATTTTAATTAAGAATTTGCAAAATCGGAGTGATTCCATGCATACAAAACTCCTGTTCGTCGCTATGGCAGCAGCGATCCTTTCGGGTTGTGGCACCCTGGGTGCTACAGGTGATGGAGGGCCGGATGCCACCGCCAGTTATATTGGTTCAGCGGCTGGTAAAGTGGTGAAAAGCGGATCCGGCGGTTGTCTGCACTCGTCAGGCTTCAGTGATGAATCTGCCATCGCATCATGTGAGGGGGAAAAGCCGGCTGAAAAAGTAGCGGCAGCGCCTCCAC